>CALVXC010000017.1 GCA_944368805.1 uncultured Bacilli bacterium | reverse complement strand
TTTATTATATTTTTTTTGTGATAAAAAAAAGAGACTGATACAAAATCAATCACTTAATTTTGAGACAGCCCCTTTTTTTAAAGAATATTAGTAAATTGTTATGATTAGTTAATTCTAGTTATAGATACTGAAGCAGAATATAAATCATTTGGTATTAATTGGAAATCAACTTGAGAAGTGTTAAAGAATTTATATTTTGAATTTGCAGCAGCATTAAAGATAGCGTTTCCTACGATTGTTCCAGAATCACAGCAATTAATATTGTTATGAGTTGAAGAGTGAGCAATTAAAACGTCGCTTGGGAATGTTTGATGAAATTCAATTCCTAATGGTCTTGAAGTATCATCGTGGCATTTTTTGCGTCTTGCATTAACCCACCAATGAATACTGTATTGACCATCATCTGGAACTTCAAATTCACCGGTATTAGGATCATAGGTGATTCCATTTGTTAAGTTAGGTATATTAAATTTAATTGCTTCTTGGTCAGGAACAACTGAATCTGATTCATCGTGAACCATTGCCAATGCATTAAAGCTTCCACCATCTTCTCCTGTAGCTCCAGTAGCACCAGTTGCTCCAGTAGCACCAGTAGGTCCGGTTGGCCCAGTTGGACCTGTAGGTCCTTGTGGACCAGTTGCTCCTTGAATTCCTTGAACTCCTTGAGGTCCTTGTGTTCCAGTAGCTCCGGTAGCACCAGTCGCACCGGTTGCGCCAGTAGGTCCAGTAGGTCCAGTCACACCAGCAGTTCCAGTAGGCCCAGTAGGTCCAGCTTCACCAGTAGCCCCTGTTGCGCCAGTAGGTCCAGTAGGTCCAGTTACACCAGCAGTTCCGGTAGGCCCAGTAGGTCCGGTTGGCCCAGTTACTCCAGTCACACCAGTAGCCCCTGTTGCGCCAGTCGCACCTTGTGGCCCAGTAGGTCCTTGAACTCCTTGAACCCCTTGAGGTCCTTGAGCTCCGGTTGCACCAGTAGGTCCAGTAACTCCCGTAGCCCCAGTTGCACCAGTAGCTCCTGTTTCACCAGTAGCTCCGGTAGCACCAGTCGCACCTGTAGGTCCCGTTGGACCAGTTGGACCTGTAGGTCCTTTTTTACATCTGGAAATAAAACAATCAATTACATCGCATAAACAATTTTTATCACAATTTTTGTTGATTTCGTTTTCGATATTTGAATTCATTTTTTTCCTCCTTTCAAGATATTTATATTCACAAATACGTAAAAGGAATTGACTAATATCTTGGTTAAGAAAAAAATTATTTTTTTATTGTAGACGATTTTAACAATTGATAGTCAATTGCCAATGATTGTAATTTTTTTTGAAAATCATCCCATTTTTTTTGAGGAATATTTAAAATATAATTTATTTTAATATCGAATTTTTTATCTTCGATTAAAAATTCTTTACAAATATTATTAACTTGTTTTATTAAGTCATATTTAAATGAAATTAAAACTTTATAACTTGGAATCAATTCTAAAATAGTACTTTTTAAAATAGCTTCAGTTGTACTTTTAGTATAAGCTCTTATAAGGCCTCCAGTACCAAGTTTAATACCTCCAAAATATCTAATAACGACACAAAGAACGTGATCAAGGTAATTATTTTCTAAAACATTTAAAATAGGTAGACCAGCTGTACCATTAGGTTCACCGTCATCACTACATTTTTTCTTTTCTTCATAAATATAAGCATAACATCTATGAGTTGCATCATAATATTTTTTATTAATATCTTTTAAAATAGTTTTAATGTCTTCAAAAGAATTAAGATAAAAAATTTCAGTAACAAATTTAGATTTTTCAATAATAATTTCATTAGTTATATTTTCTTTAATACTTAACATAACCTCACCATCAATATTATACACAATAATTAAAAAGCTTGACAAGTAATATTTTAAAAAGCTTATAATAAAAAACAGGTTTTTATTAACTTTTTTTATGTTATAATATAATTGCTTAGGTGGGTGATAATATGCTTAAAAATAAATTAGCGCTTGTTCCTAATCTTCCTGGATGTTATTTAATGAAGAATAAAGATGGTGTAATTATTTATGTAGGTAAGGCTAAAAAATTAAAAAATCGTTTGAGTTCTTATTTTAGGGGAGAACATACTGGTAAAACAGCTAGATTAGTTAGCGAAATAGCTGATTTTGAATACATTGTTGTAGGTAGTGAAACCGAAAGTCTTATTTTGGAACTTAATTTAATTAAAAAATATGATCCCAAATATAATATTTTATTAAGAGATGATAAAAGTTATCCATATATTGAATTAACTAATGATAGTGTACCTAGATTAGCTGTTGTTAGAAATGTTAAGCGCAAAAAAAATCATAATCATTTATATGGTCCTTATCCAAATGTTGTAGCAGCTAGAAAAACGGTTAATTTATTAAATCAAATTTATCCTCTACGTAAATGTAAAACCTATGAAAAAAAACCGTGCCTATATTATCATATCAATCAATGTTTAGGTTATTGTACTTACAAAATTGATCAAGATGTGATAAATAAAATGAAAAGCGATATTATTAAATTTTTAAAAGGTGATCATTCATTAGTTACTGAAAAAATAAAATCTGAAATGGAAAAAGAAAGTAGTAAAATGAATTATGAAAAAGCTTTAGAATTAAAAGAATTATTAGATTATATTAATATAACTTTAGCTAAACAAAAAGTAGAAATTAGTGATAATATTGATCGTGATATTTTTGGTTATTATGTTAATAAAGGCTATTTAAGTATTCAAGTATTATTTATTAGAGGTGGTAAAATAGTTGAACGTCATTATAAAATAATTCCATTAATTGATAATGAAGGCGAAGAATTAACTAGATATATAGCTAAATTTTATGAAAGATTAATACTTCCTAAAGAAATATTAGTTCCAGATATTGTTGACAATGAACTATTGGAAAACTATTTACATGTAAGTGTTAAAAAGCCGATTAAGGGTACTAAATTAAAAATAATTCAAATGGCTAATAAAAATGCTGAAATTTCATTAAAAGAGCAATTTGATTTAATTCAAAAAGATGAAGAACGTACTTTTGGTGCTAATAATGAATTAAAAGAAATTTTACATTTAGATAAATTAGATCGGATTGAATTGTTTGATAATTCTAACTTGTTTGGTAATTTTAATGTATCAGGGATGGTTGTTTTTATAAACGGTAAACCAGCCAAAAATGAATATCGAAAATATAAAATAACAGTTGATAAAAACGATGATTATAATACGATGAAAGAAGTTATTTATCGAAGATATTTTAGAGTTTTAAAAGATAATTTAGTTAAACCAGATTTAATTATTGTTGATGGTGGAATAGGGCAAATGAATGTTGCTAAAGAAGTTTTAAAATCATTAAATTTAGATATTAAAGTAGCTGGTTTAAAAAAAGATAATCGCCATACAACCGAAGCCTTATTAGCGTTTGATCCAATTGTTCCTATTAAAATTGATAAAAAAAGTAATCTATTTTATTATTTAGAAAGAATGCAAGATGAGGTTCATAATTTTACTATTAACTATCATAAACAAATAAGAAGTAAAGGTAGTTTAGCTAGTGTTTTGGATAATGTTGAGGGAATTGGTCCTAAAAGGAAAAAAGAATTACTTAAAAGATTTAAGAATTTAAATAATATGAAATTAGCTTCTAAAGATGATTTAAATGAAATTTTACCGGAAAAAGTTTCTTTAAATTTAATTGAATTTTTAAAAAATTATGAATAAATTATGTATCTACTTAAAAAAGTAATTTTTAAAAAATTAATACAATTTGAGGTGATAAAATGAGAATATTATGTTTATAAGTTTGGCATAAACTTTAATTATGCCAATAAAGGAGGCATAATATGTTAGAAATAAATAATTTAAGTATAAATATACAAGATAGATATTTAGTTAAAAACTTATCTTTAATCTTAAATAAAGGTGATAAACTTGCTATTATTGGAGAAGAAGGTAATGGCAAATCAACTTTATTAAAAGCAATATTAGGTATATGTACATATGCTGAAATAACCGGAAATATAAATTTAAAAAGAAATAGAATCGGTTATTTAGAACAATCAATGGAGGAAAATTTAAACAAAAAAGTATTTGATTTCTTGTTTAAAAACTATAATGAATATTATGAAAAAATTAATGATTTATATAAATGTTTAGATTTAATTAATTTAGATGATAAAATATTAGAACAAAAAATTAAAACTTTATCAGGCGGTGAAAAAGTAAAAATAAATTTACTAAAATTATTAATTAATGAATATGATATTTTGTTTTTGGACGAGCCAACTAATGATTTAGACATTGAAACATTAAAATATTTAGAAGATTTTATTAACAAAACTAATAAACCAATTATATATATTTCACATGATGAAACATTATTATCAAATACAGCTAATATGATTTTACACTTAGAACAAACAATGAAAAAAACAGATTGTACTCATACTTTATTGAAAATTGATTATGACACTTATATTGAACAAAGAATTAACAAAATAAAAAAACAAAAACAAGTAGCAAAATCAGAAAAAAGAGAATTTTATAAACAACACGGAAAATTAAATAAAATAATGCAGAAGGTTGAATATCAACAAAATACTATTTCTAGGAAAGATCCACATGGAGCAGCTATTTTGAAAAAGAAAATGCACAACTTAAAAACACAAGAAAAAAAATTAAACAATATTGATTTAACTAAAATTCCAGATGTTGAAGAAAATATTAATTTCTTTTTTGAAAATGTAAAAATTCCTAAAACAAAAAAAATAATTAATGTAAATATTTCCGAATTAAAAATATACGAAAAAATATTGGCTAAAAATATTAAATTAGATATAATTGGTAATATACATTTATGTATTGTTGGAAAAAATGGAATTGGTAAATCAGTATTGATAAAAGAAATATATAAAAGTTTAAGTAATAGAAAAGATATTAAAGTAGGATATATGCCTCAAACATATGATGATATTTTAAATAATTATGAGTATGTATTAGACTTTATTTGTCAAAAAGGTGATAAAGAAGAGCTTACTAAAGCAAGAATGTATTTAGGTAATATGAACTTTACTAAAGAAGAAATGTTAGGCAAAATTAATAATTTAAGTAATGGAACTAAAGCAAAATTATTTTTTACTAAATTAGTATTAGAAAAATGTGATGTTTTAATATTAGATGAACCAACAAGAAATGTAAGTCCGTTATCAAATCCAATAATTAGAAAAGTGTTAAAAGAATATAATGGGACAATAATAAGTGTATCTCATGATCGAAAATATATTAATGAAGTAATTGATAATTTATATAAATTAACACCTGATGGTTTAATTAAACAAGAAATAGAAGAAATTATGAATAAAAACTAATAGTTAGGTTATAATATTAATGTCAACGGTTGTGTTGACATTATAGAAGAGCTTTTTAGCTCTTCTTTTACTTATTGACAATAACCTACAAAAATGGTAAGATGACAGTGGAATAGATATATTAGTTTTTATGTTAAAATTTCTAACTACTACCGTAAAAACTAATATTAAATTCCACTTTTTTTCTTTTAAAGGGTGTGATGTAATTGTCTAAAATAAAAGTAATGGATGAAATTTTGGCTAATAAAATAGCAGCTGGTGAAGTAGTAGAAAAATGTGCTTCCGTTGTTAAAGAATTAGTTGAAAATAGTATTGATGCTATGAGTACAAACATTAAAATAGAACTTATCGATTCAGGAACGAAAATGATTAAAGTAATCGATGATGGAATAGGTATGTCAAAAGAAGATGCAACTTTAGCGTTTTCTCGCCATGCCACAAGTAAAATATCCGAAGAAGAAGACTTATTTCATATTGAAACTTTAGGTTTTAGAGGTGAAGCATTAGCTGCGATTGCTAGTGTAAGTAATATCGTTTTAAAAACTAGTACTGGTAGTTTAGGAGTGGAAATTCATCTTAGTGGTGGGAAGATAACTGAAATTAAAAATGGTAATTCACGTAAAGGAACAAGTATTGAAGTTAAAGATTTATTTTATAATACTCCAGCTAGGTTAAAACATATGAAAAGTTTATATACCGAATTAGCTAATATAACTGATTACGTTAATAAATTAGCTTTGGCATATCCTAATATTCGTTTCACATTAATTAATAATGAAAATGTATTATTAAATACAGATGGTAGTGGTAATCAATTAAAAACAATTAAAGATATTTTCGGAATAAACATAGCTAAAAAAATGATAGAGGTTCATGGTAATAATGATGATTATCAAATAGATGGTTATATTAGTTTACCAGAAATTCATCGTTCTAATCGTCATAATATGATTACTTTAGTTAATAATCGTGTCGTTAGAAACATTGAACTTAATCGTGTTATAAATGACAGTTACCATTCATATAAACCAGATAATCGATATCCGGTAGTTGTCTTAAACATAAGTGTTGATCCAACTATAATCGATGTTAATATTCATCCAACTAAAATGGATATTAAATTTAGTAAAATAGAAGAATTATCTATTTTAATTCAGAATATAATAAAAGAAGCATTGAAAAAAAGAATTTTAATTCCTCATATTGAAATAAAAAATGAACCCAAACCTAACTATGAAGAATTAACTTTAACTTTAGATAATGTTAGTGAACCTGAAAGTATTTATAAATTTCAAGATAATGAAGAGGTAATAATTAATGAAGATTTTTTAGAAAACGAGGAAAATAATCTCGATATAAGCATGCAAGAACATGAAAAGCCTGTATTACCGAAACTATATGTTGTTGGTGTTGTTCATGGAACATACGTTATTTGCCAAAACGATCAAGGAATGTATTTAATTGATCAACATGCAGCTAAAGAAAGAATTAATTATGAATATTATAAAAAGAAATTAGGTAATCCTAGTAACGATCAAACATCTTTGTTATTTCCAATTACAATTGAACTTTCTAATAATGAATTTATTATTTTAAAAGAAAATTTTGAACTTTTAAAAGAACTTAAATTTGAAATTGAAGAATTTGGAATTAATTCTATTATTATTAAAGCTCATCCTACTTGGTTGCCTGTTGGATATGAAGAAGTATCAATTCGCAAGATAATCGAGATAATATTAGAAAAAGAAAAGAATTTTAGTATCGAAAAATTTAATGAAAAAGTGGCAACAATGTTAAGCTGTAAATTAGCCATTAAAGCTAATGAAGCTATTAGTATAACTGAATTAGAACATATGATAGATGATTTGCGCAAATGTGAAAACCCATATAATTGTCCCCATGGAAGACCAACAATAATTTATTATTCTAATTATGATTTAGAAAAATTATTTAAAAGAAGCGGCTTTTAAAGTTGCTTTTTAATTATTTATGTGCTAGAATATTCTAACCAAAGGAGAATGGATATGAAAAAGAAAAGATTAGACGATTTAAATATTGAACAGTTACAAACTGAAATTAAAAAAAATGATTATAAAGGATTAGCTTTTAGTGGGACAACAGCTTTATTTACTATAGCATTTGGTACAGCTACTTTTATTCCACCTATTTTTAATATTGTTTTATCGTTAGCAGGAACTACTGGTTTTGTTTTTGCTGTTCAAAATTGGCAAGAAGTTCGAAAGAGATTAAATAATAAACTCGATCAACAAATTATAAAAAGTTTTGAACAACCAGAAGTGGAAGAAAGTGTTGAACAAATTAAAATTGATTTATCAACCGAAAAAGAAAAATTTTTTATAAAAGAATTATCAGAAACTAACTTTGATCAAATAATTGCTGAATATGTTAGAAAGAATAAAACTAATTTAAAAGAAAATATAAAATATTTTGATAAAAAATATGAAGCATTTAATAACTTTAATTTACAAGATCATAGAGTTCTTAATTTCGTTTTGTTTTGTTTAAATGTTATAGATAATATTAAAAAAACAAATGAAAATAAACAATATGAATTATTAGATAAAACGACTAGATTAGATATGATGTTAACTATTAACGCATTAATAAGACAATATGATGAAATAGAACTTTCTTTAACTGATTTGAATAAAATTAGTGATATTGTTAATTTATATTATGAATTTAAAGATATAAATCCAGATGATTATTTTAAAAATAAAGAATTATTTGCTAAAAAAGAAAAATTATATGGTATTAAAAAACCAATTAATACTAAAGAGGACTATGTTTTAACCTGTCTTGTTATGCCTATGGCAAAAGTTCAAAATAAAATGGAAGAATTAAATGTTGGTATTTCTGATATGGTTTATGTAGATAATCAAGAAGAAACGTTATTAGAAGAAGTAGAAGAAGCAGCTAAAATTAAAGACGAAGGTAAGGTTAAAGTTAAAAGACTTGAAAGAAGATAAGATTTATTTCTTATCTTTTTTGGAAATTTTATATAAATTTTTCATAATATTTGTTATAATATATTAAATGGAGTGATACTATGAAATTAAAAAATAGTTTCTTTTATACTTTAAGAGAAGATGTTAAAGATGAAGATTCAATTAGTGGTAAATTATTAGTTAGAAGTGGAATGATTAAAAAAACTAGTAGTGGTATTTATATGTATTTACCATTAGGTTTAAAAGTTTTATCTAATATTGAAAATATTATAAGAGAAGAGATGAATAACTCGGGAGCTTTAGAATTATTAATGCCTAATTTATTACCTGAGGAAATTTATATTAGTAGTGGTCGTCGTGATAATTTTGGAAAAGATATGTTTAGTTTAAAAGATCGTTATGATCGCCATTATGTTTTAGGTCCAACTCATGAAGAGTTGTTTGTTGAAGCGGCCAAGATGAAAATAAAATCATATAAAGATATGCCATTTAATATCTATCAATTTGGTCTAAAATATCGTGATGAACCTCGTCCTCGATATGGTTTAATAAGAGTTAGAGAATTTTGTATGAAAGATGCTTATAGTTTTGATGTTGATGATGATGCTTGTGATAAATCATATCAAATAATGAAAGACACATATAAAAGAATTTTTGATCGTTTTAATCTAGATTACAAAATTGTTTTAGCTAGTAGTGGCGCTATGGGAGGAAGTTTATCCGAAGAATTCCAAGCAGTAACTGAAATTGGCGAAGATACTTTAGTTATTTGTGATAACTGTGGTTATGCTTCTAATTTAGAAGTTAGTCCTTGTGTACCAATAAAAGAAATTAAAGAGTCTTTAAAAAGTAAAGAGTTAATTCATACACCTAATGTAGGAACAATTGAAGATTTAGCTAATTATTTAAAAACTGATAAATCAAAATTTGTTAAAACATTAATTTACAAAATCGATGATAAATTTTACGCTTGTCTTTTACCAGGAAATCGTGATTTAAACGAATTTAAAGTAAAGAAATTGTTAGGCGCAAAAGAAATGACTTTAGCTGATTCTGAAGATGTTGAAAGAATTACTAAAGCTATAGTAGGTTTTGCAGGACCAGTTAATTTAGAAATTCCTATTATTATCGATGAAGATATAGTTAAGATGAAAAATTTTGTAGTAGGTGCTAATAAAACTGATTATCATTATATTAATGTTAATATTAGTGATTTTAAATATGATTATATTGGTGATATTAAAAACACTCTACCTAATGATCCTTGTTTTAAATGTCATCATCCTTTAAGTTTTAAAAAAGGAATTGAAGTTGGTAACATTTTTAAATTAGGAACTAAATATTCAGAAAGTTTAGATTTAAAATATTTAGATCAAAACAATGAATTGAAACACGTTGTTATGGGGTGTTATGGTATAGGCCCTGGTCGTATTATGGCTGCTATTGTTGAACAATTCCATGATGATAAAGGTATAGTATGGCCTATTAATGTAGCTCCTTTTAAAGTAGGAATTGTCTTAATTGATAATAAAGATGAAAAACAAGTTGAAATTGCTAACAAATTATATACAGAATTACAAGCAAATAATATTGAAGTTTTATTAGATGATCGTGATCTTAGAGCTGGGGTAAAATTTAACGATATGGATTTAATTGGTTTACCAATCAGAATTGTTGTTGGTAAAAAATGCAATGAAGGTTTAGTTGAATTCAAAATGCGCTTAGAAGATGAAAATTTAAATATTAAAATAACTGATGTTGTTAAAACCATTAAAAATATTAAAAATATTTAAAAAATAATTTTTGAAATAAATTAATAAATAAAAAAGGATAATTATTAAACAAATAATTAAAATTTTATAATAACTAAAAGCAGAAAAAAATAATTTCTAATTTGCTTTTAGTTTTTTAATTAGTTAATATTATATAAGTGAAAAAACAAGAAAATTTTAGACAAAATATGACAAAAAAAACCTTATCGTTGTTAGATAATATAATTGGTGATGATATGAAGAATTTTTTAATCCCTATAATTTTAGCTGTATTAATTGGTTTTTTTATGGCTAAATTAGTTTTTAGTCAATATGAGACATCAGAATTACAAACTGTTTTTAACGAAAGTGAAACAGTTAGTATGATTCAAGTTGGTGTTTATTCTTCTAAAGAAAGTATGGAGGAAAATACTAAAGATTTTGCTTATTATATATATAATTTGGATCAAGATATGTATTATGTTTATGTTGGTATGACTAAAAATTCTTCAAATCTTGATAAACTTAAAAGTTATTATCAAAATTTAGGGTATGATATATATATAAAAGAAATTAAAGTCGATAATGAAGAATTTTTATCTATATTGGATCAATATGATAATTTGTTATCTAAAACAGAAGATCAAGAGACAATTAAAACAATATGTAGTAAAGTATTACAAAAATATGAGGAGTTAGTTAAATGAATGTTAAAATTAAAGATATTCCAGTTAGTGAACGACCAAGGGAACGTTTAATTAATAGTAGTGCTGAAAAGTTATCAAATGAAGAGTTATTAGCAATAGTTTTATCATCTGGTACGAAAAGTTATTCGTCAAAAGTTTTAGCTGATATTTTATTAAAAGAAGCTGGTAATATTCAAAATTTACAAAATATCAATTTGAAACAACTTTTAAAAATTAAAGGAATAGGGCAAGCTAAAGCTTGTAGTTTGTTAGCTAGCATTGAATTAGGAAAAAGAATTAATAGTGAATTAAACACTCTTAATAATTTAAAATTTAATAATAGTGAAATGGTTTTTAAATATTTTAAAACAAAACTTGCTAACAAAAAACAAGAACATTTCTATTGTCTTTATTTAGATAATAAAAGAAAGATAATTACGGAAAAATTACTATTTATTGGTACTTTAAATCAAAGTGTTGTTCATCCTAGAGAAATTTTTAAGGAAGCATATTTATTAGAAGCTTCAGCTATAATTTGTCTTCATAATCATCCATCAGGTAATGTAATACCAAGTGATAATGATATAGCGATAACTAGTAAACTAATAGAAATAGGTAAGCTTCTAGGGATTAGAGTTATTGATCATATAATTATTGGTTCAAATAATTACTATAGTTTTTTTGAAAATAATCAATTATAGTTGGAAATATATAACAAAATGTATTATAATATGAAAAGGGAGGAATTAAAATGCGTCGTAAAAAGCTAGAAAAAAAATATATCGTTTTAATCATTTTGATTTTAGTAACTCTCTTTTTAGCACTTATTTTCACAATTATTAAAAGTGATCATGATTTAAATCCTATCGAACAATCAATTAAAGATAGTGTTTCATTTGTTGGTAAAATAATTTATAAGCCGATTAATTTCGCTAAAGAAAAAATAGCTGAAAACAAAGAAAAAGATGATCTATATGAAAAATATCAAGAACAACAAGAAAAATTAGCTAATGTCGATAATTTAGAAACGAAACAACGTGATTTAGAAAGTCAATTAAAAGAGATGAAAGAATTATTAAATTTAAACCAAACGTTAGTTGAATATGAATATTTAAATGCAACTGTTATTAATCGTAATGTTGGTTATTGGTATAATACTTTAACAATTGATAAAGGTAAAACTAGTGGTGTTGAAGAAGATATGGTAGTAATGGTAGCTGATGGTTTGATTGGTAAGGTTACTAAAGTAGCGAATTTTAATAGTACGGTTAAATTACTAACCAATAATGATACTTCTACTTCTTTATCAGTAAAAATTAATATTGGTGATAAATATGTGTTTGGTATTTTAAAAGGTTATGATCAAGATAGTAAAAGATTAATTGTCGAAGGAGTTTCAGGTAATGATAAAATTCCTTTAGGTAGTGAAGTTGTAACAACGGGTTTAAGTGATAATTCACCTAGTGGATTATTAATTGGAACTGTTAGTAAAATTAAAACAGATAATTTTGATTTAGCTAGAATTTTAGAAGTTGAATCTAAAGTTAATTTTGATGATATTAATTATGTGACAGTTTTAAAAAAGAAGGATGAAAAATAATGAAATTTGCAATTCCTACTTTGATCATTTCTTTTTTATTAGATGGTGTTGTTAGTAATTTTGTTTCATTAAATACCAATTTTTTTGCTCCATTATTTTCCTTAGTAGCAATCACTATTGTTTATCCATATTTCAATAAAAACAGTAATGATTATTTAAAAACAGTTGGTGTTATTGGTATTTTATATGATTTTGTTTATACTGATACAATGATTTTAAATTTAGCTATATTTTTAGTTTTAGGTTTATTAGTAAAATATTTTCATTCTATTTTTAATAATAATATTATAAATAATATTATTTGGCTTATAATAATAATTATCATTTACCGTTTAATAACTTATTTAATTTTAGTTTTATCTGGTTATTTAACTTTTGATATAAATGTTTTATTTAAAAGTATTTATTCATCGCTAATTTTAAATGTTATTTATTGTTTAATTGTTTATTTTTTACTAGATTATTTAAATTATAAATTTAAAATTAAGAAAAGAGGTTGGTAACTCTTTAAATTAATAATTGATTTTATTAGTAGCTGATAAGATTTTACTTTTGATGTAATAAAATTAAAGATTTAATTATTTAAAAAGATTACTATAAATTAGAGTAATTTTTTTATATGGGAATGTTTCTGTTTTGAGTTATCGGTTAGAAAATTTTATTATAAAATTAAAGAAATATATTTTTTTATAAAAAACACTTGATTTTATTTAAAAATTGTTATATGATGGATAAGACATTTGCGCAGAAAAGACACTTTTATAATAACTTGCTATTTACACATAAAAAATTGTGTAATTTTTTTGCGTTGAAAGGAGTGTGAGAAAATAAATGTCATTCATCAATGTAGAAAACATTAGTAAAACTTTTAAAGTTGCTCAAAGAAAAAGTGGTTTAAAAGCAACTTTAAAGTCCTTTTTTAAACGAAAATATTTTTATATTGAAGCCGTTAAAAATATTTCGTTTCAAATCGAAAAAGGAGATATTGTTGGTTACATTGGACCTAACGGAGCAGGAAAGTCAACAACAATTAAAATGTTGAGTGGTATTTTACTTCCTGATCAAGGCAAAATCGAAATTAATAATATGATTCCAGCGTTAGATAGACAAAAATATGTCGCTAATATTGGTGTTGTTTTTGGACAACGGAGTCAATTATGGTGGGATTTGCCGGCTTTAGATAGTTTTGATTTACTAAAAAACATCTATAAATTAAAAGATGATCAATATCAAAAAACAATCCAAGAATTGATAGGTCTTTTAGAGTTGGATAATATCGTACAAATACCAGTTCGACAGCTCAGTTTAGGTCAAAGGATGCGCTGTGAAATTGCTGCTTCATTAATTCATAATCCATCCATATTATTTTTAGATGAACCGACTATTGGACTTGATGCCACTAGTAAACAAATAGTTAGGAATTTTATCAAACGAATTAATAAAGAAAGAAAAACGACAATAATTTTAACAACGCACGATATGAATGATATTGAAGCTTTAGCTAAACGAATTATCTTAATTGGTAAAGGACAAGTATTATATGACGGAACAATCAAACATTTAAAACAAAAATACGGTAATTATTGTAACGTTATAGTTACTACTAAAAATATTTTAAAAACAACTAACAAAAAAGGAATTATAAGTAAAGAAAAAATTACTGATGGTTATATATTTAAAATCGATATTAATCAAATAACTGTATCAGAGTTTTTAAAATATTTAGCCACTAAAGTTAAAGTTGATGATGTTGAAATTAATAATGAAAGCATCGATGATTTAATTATAAAATTATATAAAGAATTTGAAATTTGAGTTCATATTTATCTTTATTTAAAATAAAATTCATTAATAATTTACAATATCGATCAGCTGCTTTAGCAGGAATTTTGACTCAAATTTTTTTCGGGTTAGTATTCATAATGGTTTATATAGCTTTTTATACATCTAATGATAATCAAGGACCAATTGCTTTAAGCCAGTTAGTAACATATCTTTGGTTAAATCAAATATTCTTTACTTTAGTATTTATTTTTCAATCCGAAGAACAATTACTAACAATGATTAGAAACGGAAATATTGCTTATGAATTATGTCGCCCAATGAACTTTTATTTTAAATGGTTTGTCACTTTATATGCCTCTAGAATAGCTAAAGTTGCTTTAAGATTTTTACCAGTTATTTTACTAGCTTTAATACTACCAAGTCCATATAATTTATCATTACCTTATGGTATTAAAGAATTTATCGTTTTTTTACTAGCCTTATTATTATCTAGTTTATTAGCAACAGCTTTATCGATAATTTATCATTTATTAGTCTTTTATTTACTAGATGAAAGAGGAATATTAACTTTATTAGGAGTAGTTGGCGAAATCTTTTCTGGTTTAACAATTCCGATTGCTTTTTTTCCAGAATTTTTAAAAACTATTGCTTATTTATTACCCTTTCACTATATATGTGATTTACCATTTAGAATTTATTCAGGTAATATTTCTTTATCAGTTGCCTTACCTAATTTAATAGGTGGTTTAATTTGGCTTATATTATTTGGTTTATTAGGTTATATGATAAGTAAAAAAATGTTAAAAAAAGCTGTAATTCAAGGTGGTTAAAATGACTTTATATTTACAATCATTAAAGATGCATTTTAAATCATTATTAGAATACAAAAGTTCTTTTATAATTGGTTTTTTATCACAATTTTTAGTGTTTTTTACCTATTACTTTATTATAATAGCTTTATTTGATAAGTTTGATAATGTTAAAGGTTTTACTTTGTATGAAGTTTTATTAACATTTGCTATTATCCAATTTGGTTATGCTTTTAACGAAGTTTTTGCTAGAGGAATTGATAAGTTTGATAGGTTAATAATTAATGGTTCATTTGATTTATTATTATTAAGACCTCAAAAAATATTACTACAAGTTTTATGTTCAGAAATTAATTACATAAAACTATCACGTCTATTACAAGCAATTATCGTTTTAATAATTGCAATTGTAAATTTAAATCTCGATTGGAATATATATAAGATAATTACTTTAATTTTAATGTTAATTAGCTCAATTATTATTTTTTTAGCTATATTCTTATTAATGGCTTCATATTGTTTTCTAACTGTTCAAGGATTAGAAGTTAGAAATGTTTTTACTGACGGTGGAAAAAATTTAGCCCAATATCCTATTGGTATTTTTAACAAATATTTTGTGATTATTTTTACCTTTATCATTCCATATGCTTTTGTCAATTATTATCCCTTATTATTTATTTTAGGAAGATTAGAAAACAAAATATTAATTTTTTCACCATTAGTTGTCTTATTATATCTATTTATAAGTTTCAAAACTTTTAAATGGGGAATGAAAAAATATACTAGTACTGGTTCATAGTAAGCTTTTAGTTTTACTAAAAGCTTACTAACTAATATTTTGGAGGTAAAAGATGAGTTTAACAAATAAAGAATTAAAAAAAGAATGTGATTATTTAGATAATGTTTTAACAATTGTTAATAATAAAATTACTAAACTAAAAAAAGATAATCAAGCATTAGCTTCTTCAATAACTGAAGAACAAAAAGAATTGTGGCAAAACATTAATGAAGTTGATGTATCAGAAATTGAATTTGCAAATTTAGAAATTGAACGAAACATTATGAAAGCTAAAATGTATTATCAAACCTTAACTAAATTTGAACATGTATATCAAAGTCCTTATTTTGGTCGAATTGATTTTAAAGAACCTGATAGGGAAACGAAAGTTTATATCGGTTTAACTTCGGTTAGTGATGATGAGTATAACAATTATGTTTATGATTGGCGCGCTCCTATTTCTAGTCTTTATTATGATTATGAAATTGGTAAAGCTTTTTATTATGCACCACAAGGAATTATTAAAGGAATTATTGATTTAAAAAGGCAATATAAAATAAGTAATTCTAAATTAGAATACGCTTTTGATAGCTCTTTAAATATTCAAGATGAAATGTTAAAAGAAGCTTTAAGTCATAATTCTTCAGAAAAAATGAAACAAATAGTAACGACGATTCAAAAAGAACAAAATCAAGTTATAAGAAATACCGAATATGATAATTTAGTAGTTGAAGGAGCTGCTGGATCAGGTAAAACATCTGTTGCCCTTCATCGGATTGCTTTTATATTATATCGTTACCGTAAAGTTTTAAAAAATAATGAAATAGTAATTTTTTCACCTAATCAAGTTTTTAGTGAATATATTTCTGATGTTTTACCTTCTTTAGGTGAACAAAATGTTCCATGTTTATTATTTAGTGAATTTTTAGAAATATTAATTAAAGAATATGAAGATGTAGAAAATTATTCATTATTAATCGAAAGATATCATAATACTAAAGATGAGTTGGAAAAACGTATTTTAGAAATAAAAATGAATAATGATTTTATTTTCTTAATTGATCGTTATATTGAAAGAGAGGTTTTGAAAATAAAATTTAAAGATATTGTTATTAATGGTGAATTAATTATGAGTAAAGAAGAAGTTTTAAATGATTTTAATAACACTTATCTTAAATATAAACCATTTAGAAGAGTAGAAAAAATTATCGAAAATGTTTCCAATAAATATCGCAATACACATTTAAAAAAGGCTTCAGGATATAAAGCTAAAATTAAATCAACATTTACTTACAATGACGATATTTTAAAACTAATGATTAATATGTATGATGATTTAGAATTTTTAAATGATGTTAAAAACAAATATAAAATTAATATCAATGATTTTAAAAATTTCTCTTTAAAAGAAATAAATAGTTCTCAGTTAAAATATTATGATGCAATTATATATCTTTATTTAAAAGCAAAATTAAAAGGATTAAATAGTCAATTTCATAAAAAATATGTTATTATCGATGAAGCTCAAGATTATAATTTA
Organism: uncultured Bacilli bacterium; assembly: GCA_944368805.1. Classification (GTDB taxonomy): domain Bacteria; phylum Bacillota_I; class Bacilli_A; order RF39; family UBA660; genus CALVXC01. Next base: position 5,408 of record CALVXC010000017.1, on the reverse strand, counting down.
ATGCAATATTATTTAATCAAAGAATATTACAATCAAGCCAAATTTACGATTTTAGGTGATCCTAATCAAGCTATAACTAATATGGTTAATTATGATAGTATGGAAAAAGTAAAAGATATAATGGGTGGTAAAAGTAAACTTTTAAAATTACAAACAACTTATCGTAGTAGTTATGAAATAACTAAATTTTGTAATAGTATTTTAAATTTAAATAATGTAAATATGATTAATCGTCATAGTGATGAAGTTAAAATAATAAATACCGATAAAATAAAAGTAGTTAATATTTTAAAACAATTAATTGAAGATAGTTTTAAAAGTGGTTTTGATTCAGTAGCTGTTTTATGTGAAAATAAAGAAGAAGCTTTAATTATTAAAGAATTATTAAAAGATTTAAAAACAACTAAAAAGTTATATATTTTACCAGTATATAGTTCTAAGGGTTTAGAGTTTGATAGTGTTATCGTTTATGATGAAAATTTAAGTAAAAACAAAAAACTTTATTATGTAGCTTCCACTAGAGCTTTACATCGTTTAAATATTTTAAAAATTAAGAAATAAAAATTATAAAAAAGTAATTTTATATTTCTTTTTTTCATATGATTTATTGGTGAAGAATATGAAAAAAAACTTAAAAAAACGTCGCATTAACTTTTCTTTGTATCATTTTTTTAATAAGATTTTAATTACTGCTTTTTTAACTATTGTTTTATTAATCGCTTTAAAAACTAATATTGGTTTTAAAGATAATTTTTATCGTCAAGTATATAATGAGAGTTTTTCTTTTGCTCAAGTTAATAATTTATATCAAAAATATTTCGGTAGTCCTTTGCCTTTTGAAAATTTTTTTTCATCAAAAACTGAGAGTGTTTTTAATGAAAATTTAACTTATGATAAAGAAGAAAAATATAAAGAAGGGGTTAAACTAACAGTTTCAGATAGTTATTTAGTACCTGTTTTAGAAAGTGGAATGGTTGTTTTTGTCGGTGAAAAAGAAGGATATGGAAATACAGTAATTGTTCAACAAATGGATGGAATTGACCTTTGGTATGGAAATGTTAATAATTTAAATGTAACTTTATATGATTATGTTGAAAAAGGTTCATTGTTAGGTGAAGTTAGTAGTGATACTTTATATTTAGTTTATAAAAAAGAAGGTAAAGTTCTTGATTATAAAAAATATATTTAAGATTCATTATCTTTTTTATTTAGTAGCGTTTATTTGTATAATTACGGGTTTTTTTAAACCGTTTGTTTTTATTAGTTTATTAATAATAGTTCATGAATTAGGTCATTATATAACAGCTTTATATTATAAATGGAAAATTGATAAAATAATTATTTTTCCTTTTGGAGGAGTAACTTTATTTAACGACCATCTAAATAAACCGATTAAAGAAGAGTTTATGATTTTAATTATGGGACCTTTATTTCAAGTTTTATTTTATTTTTTAGTTACTTTTTTATTTGGTTATAATACATTATTTACTAAATATCATTATGCTTTACTTATTTTTAATTTATTACCTATTTTTCCTTTAGATGGTTCTAAATTAATTCATTTGTTATTTGATAAATGTTTTGCATTTAAAAAAAGTCATCTTTTAACGATGATTTTATCTTTGATTGTTCTTTTTGTTAGTCTAGTTTTTATTTTTCTTAATCAACTTAATTTAGTTTTTGTCTTTTTATTTTTATTATTATTTATAAAAGTAATTAATGAAATTAAATTACATAATGAAATATTTAATAAATTTTTAATGGAACGGTATTTATATAATTTTAACTTTAAAAAAACATATATTATTAATGGATGCAATGTAAGTAAAATGCATAGAGATTACAAACATTTGTTTTTAGATAAAAATAAATATCATACTGAGAAGTCTATTTTACAAAAAAGGTTTGACTTTAAAAGGAAATTATGATAAAATTTTATATTGTGTAGAGCTTTTATCTCTACCGCTCAAAAAAGGTTTTGTTAAACAAGTATGTACCTTAATGGCGTGTCTTAAAATGAAAAAGGAGGTTAAGATATGAAAGCGATTATTGAAACTGGTGGAAAACAATACTATGTTGAAGAAGGATCAATTATTTATGTTGAAAAATTAGATGTTCAAGCTAATGAAAAAGTTATCTTTGACAAAGTATTGATGGTAAATGGTGTTACCGGTAAACCTTATTTAACTAACGCGAAAGTTGAAGGGGTAGTTATAAAACATGGTAAAAATAAAAAAATCACTGTTTTTAAATACAACCCTAAGAAAAAATACCGTAAAAAACAAGGTCATCGTCAACCATATACTAAAGTTGAAATTAAAAGTATAAAGGGATAATTATGATAAAAGTTAAGGTTGTTAAAGATAATGATTTAATTAAAGAAATTAAAATAAAGGGTCATGCTGGTTATGATGAATATGGGAAAGATATAGTTTGTGCTTCTGTTTCATCGATTGTAACAACAACGGTAAATGGACTTTTACATTTAGATAAAAAATGTTTATCTTTTGTCGATAACAAGAATTTGGAAATAACTATTTTAAAGCATGATCAAACCATTGATATTTTATTAGAAAATATGATGGAATTATTAAAAGAATTAGAAAAAAACTATAAAAAATATATTAAAATTGAAAAATAAGGAGGTGTTACCTATGTTAGAATTATTAATTCAAAGGTTTGCCCACAAAAAAGGTCAAGGTTCAACCAAAAATGGTCGTGATTCAATTTCTAAAAGATTAGGTGCGAAAGCAGCTGATGGTGAATTTGTATCTGGTGGTTCAATTCTTTATCGTCAAAGAGGTACAAAGATTCATCCTGGTATTAACGTTGGTATTGGATCTGATGATACATTATTTGCTAAAGTTGACGGTTATGTTAAATTTGAACGTTTAGGTAAATGTAAAAAGAGAGTAAGTGTTTATGAACAAAAAGCTTAATTTAAAGCTTTTTTTATTTTTGTCAAATTTATTTTACAAATTATTTTTATTTTATCCTATAAAAAGTTTTTTTAGTTAGTTTTATAAAAACAAAAAAGTCTTTTTTATCATTTGCTTTAATTTTGAATTTACGTTACAATTTTTGTATCAGCGCTGGAGATTAGAATGGAGGTAAATATGAATAAATATTTAGATAGATAATTTAATATAATTAAATAGAATTATTATAAAGTTAATTATTACTATTTTAAAGTAATTATGGAAAATTGTGAAAAAAATAATAAATAGTTGAAATTTTGCTTAATTAATGTTATACTTTAAATGTAGTAGAAAGGTAGTAGTTAGAGTTTCACACATAATTTGTTTAGCATAAAGAATAAAAAGAAGGGAGGAATTAATTATGTTAAGATGGTTAAGAAGATTCTTCTAATATTGACTGATTAAATTATATATATATTTTCTAAATTACGGTTATTTAATTAGTTAATAAATAAGTCCTAGTTTTCTAGGGCTTTTTTTGTCAACTTTTTTGTCAAAAATAATAGATATTTTTTAAAATAATTGCCTATTTTAATAATTGTGGTATAATTGTATTAGAAAGTAGGGATTGTATATGTCGTTATCTAAAAATAACATCAATGTTTTATTAAAAACCATCATTGTCTTTATAGTATATTTATTTTATACTAAATTTATAAGTGCGTTTTTTAATATGATTGGTTTAACTGATTCAATAATGCAAATGTTTATTGCTGATTTATTATTTTTAATTGGTATTGTTTTAGTTTATAAAGATTCTATTAAACAAGGCTTTTTAGATTTTAAAAATAATTATAAAACATCAAAGAAAATTACAGTTGTTTTAAAATGGACAGTTATTATTTTTGTTGTTAATATGCTTATGGGAATGTTAACAGAATTATTTTTCCCAAATGCAGTTGCTGGTGGAGATGATAACGCAAATGCGATATATAGTTTATTTGATATTTCTTCAATTTATACAATTTTTAAAACGATGATTTTTGCAGTTATAGCTGAAGAGTTAGTTTTTAAAAAAACAATTAGAGATGTTTTTAAAAACAATATTTTGTTTGTTATTATTTCTGGTTTGATTTATGTTATGATGAATTTTGCTTATACTGACTTAACGCAAAGTTATATTTGGATGGATATGCTTGGTTATTTTATGTTTGCCGTTATTACATCGATTGCTTATATTAAAAATAATGATAATATATTTATAGTAATGATGATTAAATTCTTGTATAATTTATTACCACTAACGATAATGATACTTGGAATAGGCGCGTAATTATGATGAATTTAAATTACGTTTTAGCAGTAGTTCAACCACCATCATCGAGTTCATCAAATATGAATATTATCATTATTGTGGCCGTTGTTGTGGTTGTAGTTTTAGTTTTAGGTACAATAATGGCTAATCGTAAATAGTGCATTTTTAGATGCACTTTTTTTAAAAAAAATTTGTAAAAATATTTGCTGATAGTTGACAAAAAAGATACATGTTGTTATACTACTAGTGACGAAAGGAGCGTGAATGAAATGAAAAAATCAATATTTGGTAGAAAAAATAATATTGTTGGTCAATTGCGTAGAAGTTTTGTTCACGGAATCTTTTAACTATAATAATATTCTTCTTGAGCTAATCTTCTACGTAAGATTAGTTTTTTAAGGAGGGAATATTATGAATAGAAATTTTATAAGTAAGTCTTGGTCTTATTTAAAAAAACATAAAAAATTGTTTTTTGTTTATGTATTTTTAAGTATATCATTTTCTATTATTTCGTCAATTATTTCTTATATAAGCGCGAAAATAATTATTAATTCTAATAGTAATTCTTCGATTGTTTTTTATGCTTTTGTAGTATCAATTTTACAATTATTTACGAATATTTTAAAATATTTGGCTGACAAATTATTTTCCCAAATTGTTGATTTGATTATTTTTGAGCAAAAAACTAAATATAAATATTATAAAAAATTAAATAAAGCTAAAGTTAACAAAGCATTTAATAAAACTTTAACTATATTGTTACCAATTTGTAGTATAGGGGTATTTTTATTTGTTATTAATATTTATATTGGTTTGCTTTTCGTTGTAATGGTTTTAATTTCGCTATTATTTAGATGGTTTTTTAAAGAAAAAATTAATTATAAATATAGTGTTAATTAAAATTAGAAACTAGGATAACACGTCCTAGTTTTTATAATTAAAAAGGAAGAAACAATAAAAATACTAAAAATAGCTAAAATTTTTAGCACTCTTTCTTAAAAAATGCTAAAAAGTATTGACAAGAATAAAGAAATATGATAAGATACGTCCTCAAAAGAAAGGGGAATACTATGAAAAAGAAAATGTATTCAATAATTCTAACATTATTATTAGTAGTAGGTATAACAAGTGTAGGAGAAGTAAAAGCAGAAGAAGTATGTAAACAAGAAACCCAT
>CALVXC010000016.1 GCA_944368805.1 uncultured Bacilli bacterium | reverse complement strand
TCACAATTTTTTACATGTTTTTCTCTTTTATTTTATTTTTTCCTTTCTTTTATCACCCCGTTTCTTTTTGGTTCAACTATCATTGTGAGAGTTGAGATTTTGAGACTGTTATAACTGGGCGGACGCCATTGTCAGTATAATCAACATCGCCGTAGTACAGGTAGCCATAAGAGAAGACGATCCAAGCACTGTACGAATTGCTGGAATTAGGCGTACTTGTCCAATAACCATACGAATTTGTACTAGTCTCTCCATCTAAATTATCATATAACCATGGGGCACTTGATAAATCGATATCACTTCCTCCTGATGTCCATGATGTATTCCCTACTGCATCTGCTATTTGCTGTCCTGTTGGCAAGCTAACATCTACTGTCCAACTTGATGTTTGTTCTTCTAAATAAGCTAATGCTGTTACTGGTCCATCTGCATTATTTCCACTTTCATCCCATTCAACATTATAACCTAAATTTTCACTCATTATTAATGATACTGTATCTGTATTTTCTTCTAATACATAAAATGTTCTTGGCCCATCCCCTACATTACATGTATAAGACGTACCTAATGCATATGATACTGTTCCACTTGTTGATGTACATATACTTGTTGGTGTTGGTTCTTCTTCTTCACTACTACTTCCTTTTTGTCCATATATTATCTCTGCATATATATCATTTATCTCTACATCATTTTCTGGTAAACTCATCATCTCTTCTTTATAACTTATTTTGATATATACACTTTTACTTTCTCCTACATTTAAACTGTCTCCTATTTGTATTTCATCTTTCGTTTCATTGTTGTATTTCATTTCACTTATTATTCCATTTTGAACAATACTTTCATCATTTTCTTTATTAGTCCCACTTCCTACATATGTAAAGTTATTTATATTAGGTACTGTTACTGATGTTACTTCAGCATCTATTGTTCCTTCATTTACTACATCAAAGGTACATATTACTTCATCACTTGGAGATACTAATACACTATCACTTAAAGTTAAACTTGTCCCTTCTGTTGTTATATTTCCTGCTATTGCATATCCTGTCTTTTCACAACTAGCATTTTTAAATTTTATATTCCAATTTGTTGCTAGTGTTCCTGTTTTTGCTGTACCTGTTATATTTAATACAGAACTTAAAGCTGCATATCCTACTGTTAAACCTAATATTGCTACACACAATCCTATTATTATTAATGTTTTTGTATTTCTATTCATCTTTCCACTCCTTATTTTTTTTCACACACTAAAAAGTCATAACAGTTATTATCTGCTATGACTTTTATTTACACAATTAATACAACGTCCTCCTCTTGTTTACTATTAGTTAGTATGCTTTTATTTTCCTTTACCATAATTCTTACACCTCACTTTATTTGCTATACGTATTATTTTCTATTTAAATAATAACACAAAACAATCATTTTAACAAGTCCTTTACACAAACATTTTCCAAGGTTTTAATTTATTACTTTGATATTCTTTATAAATAGCTATAACTTCACTTCGATAAACAAAAACTACTTCTTTTTTATTATAAATATTATCCAATATTTGACCATGTTTAACTTTATTAAATAAATCATCATTTATACTTACTTGAAAATAATTATTTAAGCAATCTTTCAAAGGAATAATTTTACTATTATCTACTTCACTTAATAAAACACTATCTTCTATTTTAAAATTACCTTGTTTAGTTCTAGTTAAATTTTTCATTGTTCCAATTGTATTTAAATTACTAGCTAAATCTTTAATCAAACTTCTTATATAAGTTCCTTTACTAACTAAACATTTTATTTTAAAAACAGTTTTATTATCAATATAATCAATATCAGAAACTAATTCTAAACTTTTAATATTAACTAACCTTTTAGGTAATAAAACCTCTTCATTACTTCTTGCATATTCATATAACCTCTTACCATTTATTTTAACTGCTGAATAAATAGGTACTTCTTGATCATAAAAACCAATCATTTTATTTAAAACATTTTCTATTTCTTTTTTAGTAAATCTTGTTTTAGTTTCTTTTAAAATATTACCAGTAATATCTAGAGTATCTGTTTCAATACCTAAAACAACTTCAGCTATATATTCTTTGTCATAACTAGTTATTAGTTCTGATATTTTAGTAGCTTGATTAACTGTAAGAACTAAAACACCAGTCGCTAGAGGATCAAGCGTACCAGTATGACCAATTTTTTTTATATTTAATTTTTTACTAACTAAATTAACTACATCACGACTAGTTAAATTAGCAGGCTTATTTACTAATACTATTCCATTCATATTCATATCCTTGTATTTCACATATTTTTTTAATATTTTCTAAATTTAAATTTCTATATTTTACATATAAATAACCAAATTGGTGCTCATCAATATTACTTAATTTATTATCACCTAATATAACTTTATTATCTTGGTAAAGTTTAAGTAATGACCAAATTCCTTTAAAATCAGTATAACCTGTTATATATGATTCTAATAATTTTACATCAATTTTAATTTGACTGTTAAAATCAATAGTCGTTTTATCATGACTAGTACCAATCATAAAATTAGTTGGATCATAAACTTTAAAACCATCTTGATATTTAGTAAAAACAACAACATGATTACCTTTTTGATAAAAAGTTGGATCTTGAGTATTATTATAAGAATAATTAACAACTGTATAACTTTCATAACCGCAATTATTTAAAATACGATTTAAAATTTCAGCTTCATGACGACAACAACCATAACCTTTAAAAATATCTATTCCTTCATAACCTTTTATATCCCATGTTGGTAATTCATTATCATAATAAAAACTACCATCAATAGAAAAAAAGCCACTTTTAATCAATAAAGTTATTAAAGAATAAATATCATCAGAATTATCAATACCTAATTCATTAATAAAGTTAGTTGTATTATTAACAATTTGTTTATAATTATCAATTGCTTCTTTATTTTCTTTAGCTATTTGATAATTAGCACTAGCAGCTATTATTGATTGATTATCAAAAATTGGAGCATTCATAAAAGTTAAACTACCTAAAAAAGTTAAAATTATTGGATGTTTTTTAACCATTTTCTTAATTTTAATCATAACTGTTTTAGGTATTTTTCCAGTATAACCTTCTTTAGATAAATTTATTTTATTCATCTCTTAACATCAACACTAATCTTAATAAATTAATAATTGATGAGATAACACTAGCAACATATGTCATTGCTGCTGCACTTAACATTTGTTTAACATTATCATCTTCACTACTACTTGTTAAGTTTAATTCTTGCAATTGTTTTTTAGCTCTTTTAGAAGCATCAAATTCAACTGGTAAAGTTATTAATTGAAAAATAAGAGCAACTAAAATTAGTAAAATACCAACTTTAATATAACCTGTTATTCCAGCTAATAAAGAAATTAAGGCTACAAAATAACCAGCATAAGTAACAAAACTAACTATAGGCGCTAAAAAGGAACGAATACGCATAAAAGTATAACCATCTTTATCTTGAATAGCGTGCCCTACTTCATGGGCTGCTACTGATACTGAAGCAATACTAGTTCCATGAAAAACTTCATGTGATAATCTAATTACTTTCCGAGATGGATCATAATGATCAGTTAATTGCCCTTTTGTTTCAACAATATGAATATTTTTTAAATCATTATTATCTAAAATTTTACGAGCTACTTCAAAACCAGTAATTCCTTTTTGTGTTTTAACATTTTTTAAACGTTTATAAGAACCAGTCACTTTAGCTTGAGCCATAATAGTTATAATTAAGCCTAAAACAAATAATCCTATAGTAAGCGGTGTTTCATATCCTAATAACATTAAATCCATTTTATCACTCTCCTTTTATTTCATAAATTGTTCCTTGACGAGTATCTTTTATAATAATATTTTTTTCTAATAATTCATTTCTGATTTGATCTGCTAATTCATAATTTTTATCTTGTTTAGCTATATTACGTTCTTTGATTTTTTGTTCAATATAATCTTTTAATTCACTATTTATTTCAGTATTTTTTTCTTTTAATAAGTCTAATGATAATACTTGATCAAATTGTTTAATTAAATATAATTTCGTAAAATCATTAGTATTTTCTTTTAATAAATCATATAAAACAGTTAAAGCGTAAGAAGTATTTAAATCATCTTCTAAAGCATTTTTAAATTTTTGAATATAATCAGAAACTATTTTTTGATCTAAATTTTCTTCTTCTTTTTTTAAACTTTTAATTTTATTTAACAATTTTTGATAAGCTTTAGCTGTATTATCTAAAGCCTCAAAACTAAATTCTAATTGTTTACGATAATGTGATTGTAAACAAAATAAACGGTAAGCTAAAGGATTATAACCTTTAGAAATTAAACTTTCTAAAGTTAAAAATTCACCTTTAGATTTACTCATTTTACCTGTTATGTCGTTTAAAAATTCCATATGAACCCAATAGTTACACCATTTATGATTTAAATAAGCTTCACATTGGGCTATTTCATTAGTATGATGAGGGAAAATATTATCAACCGCACCACAATGAATATCTAAATATTCACCTAAATATTTCATACTAATAGCTGAACACTCAATATGCCAACCAGGATAACCTAATCCCCATGGACTTTCCCATTTTTGTTCTTGATCAGTAAATTTAGATTTAGTAAACCATAAAACAAAATCAGCTTGATTTTTTTTATTATTATCTATTAAAACACTTTCTCTTGCCCCAATTAATAAATCATCTGTTTTATGATTAGTTAAAACATAATAATCATTTAATTTAGAAGTATCAAAATAAACATTTCCTCCAGCTAAATAAGCTTTATCATTTTCTAATAATTTCGTAATTATTTTTATATATTCATCGATATTATCAGTTGCTTTAGAAATAATAGCTGGTTTTTTAATGTTTAATTTTTCAATATCTTTTAAAAAAGTTTGTGTATAATAATCAGCTATTTCTAAAACTGTTTTATTTTCTCTTTCACTAGCTAGTTTCATTTTATCATCACCAGTATCACCATCACTAGTTAAATGACCAACATCAGTTATATTCATACATCTTTCAACATCGTAACCAATAAACTCTAAAGTTTTTTGTAAAACATCTTCTGATATATAAGTTCTTAAATTACCAATATGAGCATAATTATAAACAGTCGGACCACAAGTATACATCTTTACTTTGTTAGGTTCTATTGAAACGAATGGTTCAACTTTTTTAGTCAATGTGTTATAAATTTTCAATTAAATCACCTTCTATTTAATTATATCATAATTTAATCTTTTTATTAATAGGTTTTTAAAAGCAAATTCAAATGAATTTGCTTACTTTTTTATAGTCATTAATAATGATTCTAAGCCAAGATATTTAGGCCAGTTAACAAAAGATGGCATATTGGCAAACGATACTTTTTTATCAGCCAAGGTAATAATCCAGCCTTCTTTATATTTAGGTGGTATTGGTGTTAATGGAAACATATGTCTTGAAATACTATTTGCAATTTTATCGTTCATTAATTCAGGATAAAATTTTAAAGCATTTTCCATAGCTTTACGACCATGAACAAAACCATGTATATTAGCAATACTACCTTTATAGTTTGGTAAAAATCTCATTCGATAACTTTCATCTAATTTTTCTAAAGATTCTGAATATTGCCAAGCTTCAGGATAAAAATCATGTAATAATCCAGCTATCGCACAGACATAAAAATCAAGTTCTTTACTTTTTTTAGCCATTTTAAAAGCTTCAAATGATACTTCAACACAGTGATTAAAAACACTATCGTCATGATGTTTAATTAATTTTCGTTTTTGAAATTCGCGGCTAGCTAATATTGGTTTAGTTATATTGAACCACTCTTCAAAGAGTGGATGATTAACTATTTCTTTAAAGTCTTTAACAATCGTTGTTTTTCGCATAAGTTCATCCCCTTTTAAATTTGTACCACAAACATTTTAGCATGAATAGTTATATTTGTCAAAAAATATTACGATTAATCCTTTTAATAATTCTTTTTCAAATAAATAACAGTCCCGATAGCTGATGTTAATAAAACACTACCAATCATTATAAAACCGATGATTGAACTAGGTTTTATTTCATTTTCTTGTTTGGAAATATCTGCTTCAGAAAAAGTTGTTCCTACTGGAGCTTGATAATTAATAACTGTAAAACGATTGTCTAAATATTTCAGATTATCTGTTTTATAAGAATAATTTGAACTAGTTGATGTTGATACATCATAAAAATCAAAACGGATAACACTATTAGTACCACTAGAAATACCATAAATGCTATATAAATCTTGATAAGCATCAATAACAGCATCTTCATCAACACTTAAATCAATTTCTAATAAAGTAGCTAATTGTTCTTCTAAAGTCATCCCTTCTAAATTAACATCATTAGGAATTTCAGTCGTCCAATTATCATCAAGAGGACTACGGTAAATAATTCCACCACTATATATATCAACATCATCATCTAAATTTTTTACTACAGCTTCACTAGATGGATCAATATCGGTATCTACTTCATCATACATCCAAATTTCATTAGATAAACCTAAATAATACTTATCTTTATTTAATAAGCTTTCAAATACAGTATCTTCTAAGGGCGTAACTTTAATATTTAAAGAAGAATAAATTGTTAAATATGATTGATTTTCTAAAGTCGTTCTAGATAAAATTGTTCTTAACTGTTCTTCGGTTAATTCAATCGCCCCTAAACTATTTTCAACAGTAAAATAAGTAGTGCGATTCTGAATTTGTTTTTGAACTTTTAAATAAAATTCATCTTCAATTTCAAAATCAACTGGGTCAATATAAGTTGAGGCTTTAATATTAATTAGGTTAAAAAAGAAAAAAAATAAAGTTCCTAATAAATATAAAATTTTTCTCATTTTATCACTCATTTCATAATTATTTTATTTAATAAGTAATTAAAAAAGACCATTTAGAGGTCAGTTTTCTAACTTAGAAACTTTATCGATAATATATTTTCTAGTATCAGATAAACTTTTATTTAAAACAATAGCAAATTCATTATATAAATATTGTTCAGCCTTTTTAAAATAATAATCATCACATTCACCAATTTTTTTATCATTATCAAGCCTTTCTTTGTTACGTTTGTAAGTTGTTTTAATGATTTTGATTAAGTCTAAATGATCTTCTGAATTTAATAAACGTTTATACTCGTGTTCAATAAGCTTATTAGGACTTTCGATAATTTCAACATTAGGTATTTTATTAACAATATCATTTAACTCATCTTTACCAATTGGTTTTCTTAAATAACCAAATTGGTTATCAGTGGGTACATCAATAGTTAAACTAGCATCAGTTACTGGCTTTAAAACATAATAATCGGCATTATTTATATAGTTTTCTTTAATAGCTTCAATTTTACAAACGTCACGTTTATATACAACATAATTACCTACTTGAAACATAAGTCATCTCCTTTTCTAAATAAAAAAATAGCTATCAACTGGACTTACGCCAATAATAGCTACTCGTTGTAATTTTATTATAACATTTTTTTTAATTTTAGGTAAGTAATTTTTAATTGTTAATATTATGATGAACGATGGGTGTATCTTTAGTTATTTTATCGAAGCGATAACCATTATTTTTGCCATACTTAATAATTTCTTTTAAAGCATCAGCTGTTTGATCGTTTAAACTATAATCATGCATTAAAACAACATAAGTATGATAATTACCTAAATTATTAGTAACGTTTTTTATAATGGCATCTTTGCCAATACGTCCAGTATCACCAGAATCAATATTCCAATCAAAATAAATATAACCTTTCTTTACTACTTCTTGGGTTAATTTAGTCATAATTTTAGGATTAAAAGAACTTACGGTATTAGAACTTCCACCGGGAAATCTAATAATATTGGTTTTAGTACCAGTAATTGATTTAATATAATTTTGTAAATCATTTAAATCACTAAAGTAATTATCTAATGATTTATAAATATATTTATAATTATGCGTACTAGAGTGTAGGGCTAAAGAATGACCTTCGTTATAAATTCGTTTTATAGTATCATTATATTCAAAACCTTTTTTAACAATGAAAAAAGTTGCTTTAATTTTTTCTTGTTTTAAAATATCTAAAATCCTAGAAGTTACTTGCGATGGTCCATCATCGAATGTTAAATAAATTGTTTTTAAATTAGGATCAGATGCAGATACAACAACGATCGTTCTTTTTGTTTCTGCTTGATTACCTGCTCTATCCGTTACTTGATAAGTTATATCATAATTACCATTTTTATTTGTATTAACTTTAGCTTTAACATTAACTTTTTTAGTTATATCACCATCATTATTATCGATAGCCTGATAACCTAATTCTTCATATTCATCACCATTTTGTAAATATATAACACTATTACCTATTAGAGTTAATTTAGGTTTAATATCATCTTCAATAATAACTGTTACTTTCTTTTTACTTTTTATTCCCAAATATTTAACACTATATTCCAGCTTATAAACTCCTGCTTTTTTAGGATTCACTTCCCCTTGTTTTCTTATTTTGTTAGTCAAATCTTTATTTAAAAAATGAGCTTTTATTTGAGGTTCGTGATATTCTTTACTCATTGGTATTTTTAAAACACTAACGATATCAATACTAGGTTTAAAATGTACTAATATTAAAATAATTAGTTCTAAAAATAGTATAATTCCTAATTTAGTTATTTCATTTAATTTTCGTTTTTTCATATTTTTCACGCCCTACATCTTTTGTTATTATACCGTAAGCTAATAATTATATACTATCCTAACACATTTTAGATTTTAAAACAATAAAAAAAATCTAATATGAAATTAGATCTTATTTTTCAATTTTAGAAATTATATAATTATCAAAATTTAAAGAATTAATCATTTGTTTAAAACGTTTAAAATTATAACTATTTATTTGTTCAATACTGTCAGCTTTATAATAATTAAAAGATGTAATGTTAATAATTAATGGTTTTATAATTTTATTTAAATTTTCAAAACGGGTTGCAATCCCAACTTTACTTTCTTTTTGATAAAGGTTAAATAATTCTTCATCTAAAATTGGGGTTTTAATTGCTTTAATAATTTTATCAGTAAATTGTTTTTCATCTTTAACAAAAGCTTCAATACTAAAAACAAGTGTATCATTAAAAAATGTATGATAACAATTTAAGCCGTTAACAATTCTTCTAGTAATTAAATCATTATATAAACTAGAAGTTTCACTAAAATTCATTTGTCCAAAATAAATTAAATAAAAATCTAATTCTAATTTTTGTTCGGGAGTTAAGTTTTTAATATTGATTTTATAGCTTATCGTTACAATATCTTGACCGGTATTAAATTTTTTCTTTAAATATTTTTGATTAATTTCATCTGGCTCGTCATAATTAACAATTGTTACCTGATGGTTATTTTGTGGTAATTGGTTATATAATTTTTTAATTTGATTTAATATTTTAGTTTCATCAAAATTACCAGCTACCAAAATGATTTGATTATTTGGTCTATAAAATGCTTGATAGGTTTTAGTAACTAAATCATAGTCAAAACTAGCAACTTCTTTAACTTCACCGGCAGTATCAATATAAGGTATTTTTTTAAAAAGCTGCTTATTACGCATATTGAACAGTTGCTTAAATTTACTATCATTGCCTATTCTTATTTCTTCATAAATGGCTGGTTTAGTTTCGTCTAAATCTTGGCTAGTAAAACAAGGTTCGTTAATTCCTTTAATCATAACTTCAATTCCTTGTTCTAAATTTTCAACCGTACTAAAATAAAATTCCGTCTTATAAATATTGGTTACACCGTTACTTGACATATTCATTTTCCTTAATTTATGTGTTAGATTACCATATTGACTATGTTCTAAAAGTAAATGTTCTAATAAATGTGCCATGCCATTAGCTATATGATATTTTTGATTATCTAAAATAAAATCACCATTAATTCCACCAAATTTAACTACTAAATGAAAATTGGCTGTGTGTTTATTTTTATCTTTATAAAAAAATATTTGTAAACCGTTTTCTAAAACGTGTTTGGTAAGTTTAGGCTGCATCTTTTTCACCTTCTAAATAATAAATCGTATCTAATTCTAAACGTTTTATAAAATTAGCAATGTCTTTAGTTGTCATGTTTTTAATTATTTCATATTCTTCATTTAAATTCATACTACATTTAAATGTTTGACAATTAATTAATTGATTTAAAAAATAGTACTTATTATCTTGAGCTCTAATTAAATCTAAATATAGTTGTTTTTTTACATTAGTAAGTAATGGTTTAATTATTTGTTGATCTTTTAGTTTATCAAAAGTTTCTTCAATTCTCTTTTTGGCTTCTTTATAAGATTTTGATCCAATTCTAGCTTCAATAATTAATAAGCCATTATGTGTATAAATATAACTACCTGCATAATAAACTAGTTTCCCTTCAGTTCTTAAACTATCCATTAATAAATTAGAAGAGGTTGATGATAATAACAAGTTAACTATTTTTAAATATGGTGTATCGTTAAAATGCATGTCTTTAACTTTATATACATAGCTTAAACAAGATTGATTATACGGGCCTTTTTCTTTGATTATGTTAGTTTTGATTTTAGTTAAGTAATCAGTAAAATTATAATTAATTTTTTCTATTTTGTTATGTGGCTTATTTTTAAATAATAATTCATCAAATAATGATTCTAATTTAGTTTTTTCCACGTCACCAACAACAAATATAAATGGTAGTTTTTCTAAAACGATTTTCTTATAAAATTCATAAGTTGTAGTTGGATTTAAATCTTTTAATTGTTCTTGGTGATTTTCAATAATTCGTGTAGATTCACCGTTAGGGTCGACAATTTGAAGTAAACGATAATCGTTATAAAAATCAACATTAGCTAAATTATTTTTAATTCGTAATTCTAAATCACTTTTTTTGATTTCAAAATATTTAGAATCAAATTGATTATTTTTAATATTTGGTTCATAAATTGTATTGATGAAAAACTTTAAGCTTTCTTTTAAAATATCTTCTTTGATTGTTTTTTGATCGGGAATAGTTAAACTAAATACCAAAAATCTTTCTTTACCTATTCTTTTAAAAAGACAGTACATATCGATAATTAAGCTATCAATTAATTTTCGTCTAAATAAGTTTTCATTAGGATAGTTTTTATTTGTTTTAACTAATAATGAAGGTAAAATAGCTAATGAAGCAATATCTTTATCTTTTAAAGTAAAGGGAAAATAAAAATTAATAACAATGGTGTTAAAATTATTATGTTTTTCAAATACTAATTTCTTATTCATAACTTCTCCTTTAATTGTTATATTTTAAATATTATATCATAATCAATTTTGTTTTGTAATATAACATCATTAGTTTTAACGACTTTTGATAATTTTATATTAAAGTTTTCCTAATTTGAATTAATAAATGTAATTTCACATAGTACAAATGGGTTCAAAAGCGAACTTCTAGTTAATTATTTTGGAAAAACTTGTTTCAATATCTAATATAACTATGTATAGAAATCTTTTATAGTTTAGTTAATAAACTTCTAACATAGAAAAGAATACTTTTTCTTTAGTATTTAGAAACATTAGAATTTTTTTATTTAACATTTCTATTTTTCACTTTATTATCTATTATATTTATTAAACTTTTTTTAAGCATATAAAAAGATTAATCAAAATTAACCTTTCATTTATTCAAAGTCGATTAATTCGACTAATTTCCCAATGGTGCGATAGTTAAGATAGTCCGAAACCATCACAACAAATAAATAAACAATTTAATTCTATAACCATTATACCATGACTTTAACTAATTTTATAAAAATGAAAAAGACCTAAGGCTTCTAAAGTTTCCTAGGCACTTTTCAATATTATTATATGCTATAAATCAATATTTATGCAATGTAATAGTCCTTATCAAATCCCATTACTTTTAAAACTTCATCAATAGTAATTGAAGTTAAACTATCTTTTAAGATATCTAATTCTTTTATAATTAAACTTTTCATTTTTATTGCTTGATCATTTTCTAATAATAATTCTAAAGATTTAATTATAATATACATATTTGTATGCAATGCTTTATCAGGAGATTTTTTAGTTTTATCTAATCTGATATAGAATGTACTTCTATAAGTATATAATCTATCATCATGAGCTGCTATATTACGAACTGAAGTTAAATTACCAAGTATGTTCTTTAATATTCTATCATTTATATGAAATTGTTTACTAATTTCTTGTCTATCTTGTTGTTTCATTAAACCATAAAACTTACTAATAGTTCCAAGCGATAATATCTTAGTAACAACCCAAGTTGGAACAAATCCATATTTACTCATATAATGAGTTATTGCATCATGTTTACCATTCCCTTTATCAATTTCATTTTTAATTTCTTCAATTAGTTTTTCAATGTGTTCTAAGTTAGAATTATCATCTTTTAAATCAAAGTTATTAGTATTTAAATAATCTTCTAATCCATATTTTTCAGCAAATAGATTAGCAATCTTAGTTTTTATTACAGCCTCTATTTCAAGAATATATTTAAGCATTATTATTTTTAAATTCTTATCAAATTTATACATTGCAAATATTTCTTCAAATGAAGCATTATCTTTATAGTTTTCTCCTATTTTAAATATCCATTTATAGGAGTTTACTATTGAATAATAAGAATATTTTTCAATTAAATATCTAACATTATTTTCTTCTTTTATTGATACACCTTTTGAAGTTAATATTTCTATTAATTCATTTGTTGATTTAAATTTTTTAACCATTTTTACCTCCTATAAAATGAAAAAGACCTAGGGCTTCAAAAGTTTCCTAGGCACATCTCGATAAATAATATACACTATTTATTGATAAAATGCAATACTTTTGAATAAATTTCTAATCATAACATAGATTTTCATTTGAAATTCCGTTTTATAATAAAAAACTGAAATAAGTCTTGTAAATTAAATGTTTTTTCTTAAAACTGAATTTGGTTTGAAAATTCACGGTTTTTTATACCAGTATACAAAACAACTGACAAAACAAAAGATGGTCGTCAATGGTTCTTTAAGTGCCAATACAAAGACATCTTTGGAGAAAATAAAACAAAGAAATCTAAAAAATTTCTTACAAAAAGCGAAGTCCAAAAAGCAGAACGTGAATTTTTGATAAACAATGTTGGGTTAGAAAATAAGTCAAAAATAACGTTTGAAGATATATCTATTGAGTTTATGGAAAAAAAAAGAAAGTAAAAATACAATCTTTAATAAAAGATATTAATTTAAACAAATATATACTAAATTATTTAGGTAAAATAGCTATAAACGATTTAAATGTTTCAACTTATAAGCAATTTAAAAATGAATTAGATAATAAAAATTTATCTACAGTTTACAAAAATAAAATACACAATCAAGTTATTAGTTTAATTAAGTACGCCAATAAAATTTACGGAATAAATAATCAAGTACCACAAATTTGTGATAAATTTTATAATCCCAACGAAATAAAAAAAGAAATGAAGTTTTTCACTTTAGATGAATTTAAAGTTTTTTTATCCGTTATAGACGATGAAAAATGGAAACTATTTTTTGAAATACTATTTTATTGTGGTTTAAGACAAGAAGAACTACAAGCCATAACATGGAATGATATTAACTTTGAAAAATCAACTATTTCTATAACTAAAACCTTAACAACCAAAATAAAAGGTAAAAAATGGACAATTTCAGCTCCTAAGACAAAAAACAGTATTAGAGAATTGCCCATTAATCAAAACATTTCAAATAAATTAAAAGCATTAAAAGAAAAACAAAAAATGATGGTAGAATTCAATGATAACTGGTTTGCAATGGGAAATTTTGAACCTATAAAAGAAAACAATATTCAAAACCATAAAAATAAATATTGTGATTTAGCCGGTATCAAAAGAATAAGAATACATGATTTTAGACACAGTTGTGCAAGTTTCTTATTAAATAACGGAGCTGACATAATAACAGTATCGAAATATCTAGGTCATGCCAGCATTTCCTTTACTTTAGATACTTATACCCATTTTATAAAGATAAACTTAACAAAATTCCCAATTTAATTGACAAAATTTGTACCTAATTTGTACCTAAATATTTTTTGATATAATAAAACCGTTGATTTCCAACGATTATTTTCAATCTGGTGCCATAGTGGTACACGTTTGGAAATTTTGTTAAGGTTAATTTCTAAAACAAGTATATCATAATTATCTAATAATTTCCTTTATTTTTGATAAATTATCTAAATTAATAGCTATTTCTTTATTGTTAAACATATCTTTCAAATAAAATTTATTATCTTTTAATTCATTTTCTCCTAATACTATAACAAAAGGAATCTTTTCTTTATTAGCATAGTTAAGACTTTTCTTTAATTTTTTATCTTGCATCTCAATTTCAACATTGTAACCAAAAATTCTTAAATTGTTGGCTAATTTTAAACATTCAACATTTGTATTCATTGGAATTATATAAATATCTATATTAGATTTATTATCAAATAAATTACTATCTTTTAATATTTCATATATTGATGATAATCCAAAGCTTATTCCGACTGTCGGATATTCTTCGCCGTCATCAATAAAATTAGTAATCATTTTATCATATCTTCCACCAGCTCCTATGCTACCAGTTATTCTCTGTTTTTTATCAAAAACTTCAAACACATTACCAGTATAGTAATTTTGACCTCTTGCTAAAGATGGTGTAAAAATACATATATCAGATAAACCTAATTTATTTATATAATTAGATAGATTATTTAATTCAATTAATCCCATTTTAATATATTCATTTGATGTATTATTAAATTTTTTATTAAGTTCTTCCAAACCTAAATCCAAATTATTATTTAATTGATTTATTTGTTCGTCTATTAACCCTAATTGTTTTAAATATCTTTTAAATTCATCTTCTGTAATTTTTTTCTTTTTATCAATTATAGTTGTAACTTCTGATAATAATTTTTCCTCAACATTACTTTCCAATATTAAACCATTCATTAAATTTCTACTATTATACTCAATATAAATATCTATATTTAATTCATCAAATGCTCGTTTAAATATTGTTATTAATTCAGCTTCAATAAGTTGCCCTGGTAATCCAACAACATCAACATCACATTGAGTAAATTCTCTATCTCGACCTATTTTGACTGGACCGTCTCTAAATACTTTATCTATCTCATATCTCTTAAATGGCATTTGTATTTTATTTTTATTTAATGCAATAAACTTAGCAAACGGAACTGTTAAATCATATCTTAATCCTAGTTCGCGTTCCCCTTGATCAGATAATTTATATATTTCTTTTAAAATATCATTTTCTTTATCATATTTATCACTTAAAATATCAAAATAACATAAAATTGGCGTTTCAATTGAATTATATCCATATTCTTCAAATATTTTTCTTAAAATATCATTTATATAATTTCTGATTTTTTGTTCTTTAGGTAAAAAATCATACCCGCCCTTAACATTCATAATCTTCATAATAATCCTTCTTTCCTTATTTTTTTGTAAATTAAAAGCTATACAAATATAGTACTTGCATAGCTTTAAAGGTATTATGTGTAAGCTAGATACAAGCACTACAAATAGCACTTGTACCTACAACAATTTTAATGTCGTATTAACAAGTGCAGACTATTATGGTGATGATTAAATTTTACTAATCGTATAAGCATAATAATCTCTCCCTTTCAAAGTAATTGTATAATATCATATTTGTTATTCTTTGTCAAAATATTAATACTAAATCTGGGTTCCCAAAGGTTCTCCTTTGGCACAGCTCGTTATTGGCTCCGCCAATAGCGTAGTGTGTTACTTATCTGGATGTACAGATAAGTAACATTATGTTGAGTAAATATTATGTTTAGTAAGTAGAAAGAGTCCTTATTTTATTTGGACTCTTTTAAAATTTACTCCACACAATTTTTTGATATAGTATTGTGGTATTCAAAAAAGGAGATGATCAAAGTGAATACAAACAATACTATTATTTTAAATTTTATAGAAAGGATGGTGAATGATGGTTATAGTGAATCGAGAATTTCAAGAGTTAAAAGTCAGATGAATAAATTATTAAACTATATTGCCGATAGTGATATTAATGAAAAAATTATTGTTTCTTTTGTTAAGGATATTTATAATTTTGATTATTATAATCCAATTAATCATAATCAATTAGATAAGATTAAATATCTTAAAAATTTACTAGAATTTAAGGATACAGGTAATTATTTAAAAAGACATTCAAAAATATTTATTTCAAATGATAAATTTAATGATATTTATAATGAATATGAAGAATACTTGAATACAACAGATATTAAACCTATTACTAAGAAGTGTAAATTAATTAAAACAAAATTATTCTTTAATTCATTAACTGAAATTAATGCCATTTCAGAACTAAAAAAGTGTCATTGTTATAATTTTATTAATGGTTTAAATTATTCATTAAGGTATAAAGAAGAAATAACTTTTGAAGTGAGAAGAATTATAAATTGGCTTTATGAGAATAAAAAAATCAATTTTGATGGTAATAGTTTATTCCCTAGAATAATTAACCAATCAAGAAGTAATTTAATTTCTTATTATGATAATGATGAAATAGAAAAGTTATTAAATTGTGTTAATATAAATACATCTATTGGCAAAAGAGATTATTTAATATTATCTTTATTAGTTTATCTCGGATTAAGAATCAGTGATGTTATAGATTTAAAATTAAGTGATATAAATTGGAATTTAAACACAATTAATATAGTTCAACAAAAAACACAAAACACATTAATTTTACCTTTGATAGATGAAGTTAAATATCCATTATTAGACTATCTTAAAAATGTTAGAAAAAATGTTAATAACGATTATATTTTTATAACTAATTATGCTCCAATAGGCAAATATAATTCAAAGAGTTTTCAAACTATGATAACTAAATATATGGATAAGGCAAATATTGATTATACTAATAAACATCATGGGACACATTCATTAAGACATAGTCTTGCTAGTAACTTACTAAAAGAAAACACACCAATAACTACTATATCATCAGTATTAGGTCATTCTACCATTAAAACTACTAGACAATATTTAACTATTGATGTTAATAATTTAAAAGAATTATCTTTGGAGGTGACTTTATAATGTTTATAAGTATATTTAAGGATGAATTTGATGAATTTATTAAATACAAAAAAAGTCTAGGTTATTTTTATCGAAAAGAAACAATTTATTGGTACGATAAACTTGATAAATATTTCTGTGAAAACAATTTAACTAGAAAAGAAATAAACAAAGAAATATATGATAAATGGTTAATAAAAAGAGAAAAAGAATCTAGTAATACTTATGCTTTAAGATATACAGCTATAAGACAATTTTGTATTTATTTAATTAATAATAAATATGAAAATATCTATTATTCAGATGAGTACAATATTAAATATAAGAAAGAATTTATTCCTCATATTTATACAGAAGATGAAATAAGAGAAATATTTAAATTATCTACTAATGTAGATTTAACTTTTGAAGTTATAATTAAGCTATTATATAGTACAGGTTTAAGAATATCCGAAGCATTAGATATAGAACTAGATAATGTAAATTTAAAGAATAATCAGATTTATATAATTAATGGTAAAAACAATGTAAGTAGAATTATTGTTATGAGTGATTCAATGAGTGATAAGCTAAAAGAATATATTAATTCTAAAACCTATTTTGATACTAAATATTTATTCTCTTCAAAAGGCAATAAGTATGACTATAATAAATTCAAATATAATTATAAAAAGATTTTAAGTGATTTAAATATTAATGCTAGAATACATGATTTAAGACATACTTTTGCTGTAAATGCTTTAAATCAAATGGTTGAAAAAGGTTATGATGTTTATACTTCGCTACCATTACTTTCGCAATATATGGGACATAAAAGAATTGAATCCACAGAATACTATTTAAGATTTATAGAAAAATACTATGATGAGGTTACCAATTCAGTTAATAATTATTATGGTAATATTTATCCAAATTTAGAGGTAGAATATGAATAATACTTTTTCATATTATGTAACTAATTATTTTAAAGAATATCTTCCAAAAGTTAAAAGCTATTCTAGTAATACTATAAAATCTTATAAAGAAACTATAATTCAATTAATAAACTATTTTGAAAATAATAAAATTGATTATTCAAAGATTGATAATATCAACTATGATGCCATAAATAATTTTTTATTGTATTTAGAAAATGAAAATAATCTTTCGATTTCAAGTAGAAATCAAAGATTATCCGCTATTCATTCATTATTTAAATACATACAAAAAAGAGAGTTATCTTATTTTGATAAATGTTCGCAAATTTTATCCATAGAATATAAGAAAACTCCAGTTACTATTGTATCATATATGAGTATGGATGAAATAAAAATTTTATTATCAATCCCTAATATTAAAAATAATAATGAGTTTAAACATTTAATAATATTAACCTTATTATATGAAACAGGTGCTAGAGTTAGTGAATTAATTAATATTAAACTAGAAGATATAAATTTTGTTAATAAATATATTATTCTTTATGGTAAAGGAAATAAAACCAGAACAGTTCCAATTTCAAAAGATGTTTTAAGTATATTAGACAATTATATTAAAAGATTTAATATAATCGATAAGAATAGTTACCTTTTAGGCAGCAAATACAGTGATAAAATATCAAGATTTGGTGTTCAATATATCATAGATAATTATATTAAGAAAGCTAAAGATATATATCCTAATTACTATAATCAAAAAATAACTCCACATTCTTTTAGACATAGTAAAGCAATGCATTTATTAGAAGCAGGAGTTAATCTAATTTATATTAGAGATATTTTAGGGCATAAATCAATTACTACAACTGAGATATATGCTAAAACTAATCCTGAAATTAAGAGAAAAGCAATTGAAGACAATAGTCAATTTATTCATGTTGAAGATAAATATAGTAATGATACTAAGCAAAACTTATTGAACTGGTTAAAAAATTATGTGGAGTAAATTTTAAAAGAGTCCAAATAAAATAAGGACTCTTTCTACTTACTAAACATAATATTTACTCAACATAATGTTACTCTTTTGGATTTTAAAAATACTATTAAAAATATTTACTGTATATCACAAGAATAATAAATAATATGATAAGTGTTAATAATATTTTTACAAATAATTCTTTTATATTATAATACCACAATATAATTCTACATAAGAATTTCGTAAGTAAATTTAAATCTGTTATTTTAATTTTTATTAAATCAAGTTCATCAACTTTTTCACCAGTAAAATCATATTTCATTCTACTTATAATTCTTGTAATTAAAATAAATTGATTTGCAAATTTTATTTTTTTCTTAATATATCCTGCTTTCTTTTTTTCAGACGTTTCATTTTGAGAGTCTTTTGAGTTTCCAACTTCTTCATTATTAATATCTTTTGATTTATATAAATATTGTTGGTATTCTCTTATAGCTTTAATAGTTTTAGAAGAACAGTAAACATAACTTTCTTTTTGAATATTAATTAAAATATCAGTATCATTATTGATTTTTTTATCTTTAAATGCTTCTCTATATGAATCTACAATTTTGAAATTGTTCATAAATAGTCCACACCAGAATCTTAATACTTTCTCTTGAATCTCTGTTCCCTTTTCCTTAAAATATTGAGTCGTTAAATTCTTTCTTGTATTCTTCGCTGTTATCTTTGCCGTTATATATGCAATACCAACAGTAACAACTAATTTTAATACTTCTATCCCATTTTCTGTCATAAGAAAATCTTTTATTTTATCTATCATTCTATCACCACTTTCTTTAATTTTATCACACTTTTTAAATTTCTAAATCAAAATCATCTTCTTTTGAGTAATAATTATCTATATCTGCATAATCAAACAATTCATCTTCTTTATCAGTATCTATTGCTATATCGTAAACATCATCTTTATCGAAATCTTTATTGTCATAATAGTCCTTTATTTCGATTGTTGTGGCTACTTTCACTTTCTCATTACCAATTTGTAGTAACTCTCTGAAAAAGTGTTTTATTGTCTTTAAAATGGCTCTTATGTAAGAAATAAGATTATTGTTTTCTTGCTCTAACTTCTGATTTTTAATTCTTAAGTATTTGACTTCCTTTTGGATGTTCTCATTTTCTTTCTCAAGATATTTATATGATTTAGCATATTCATCAACTTCATTATAAACCTTTTGTATTTTAGGTTGTATTTCCATAACTTTTTTAGTTTGCTCAATAACCTTATTCATAGAGTTAAAAGTATCTTTTTTTATTTTTACATATTCCTTATCAAAAATAGTTTCCTTGTTAGAACTCATTTTAGTTTCCAATTCTTCCATAGATTTATTTAACTTTTCATTTTTTGAAGTAAGTTCTATATTTAATTTTCTAGTTATCTTTTTGTATTGTTTAATATCTATATGTTCATTATCAGAGTTCTTAATGCCGCGATCTAAATCATAACCATTATTTATCATTCGTTCATGGTATTTATCTTGTAAAGTAGATAAATAATTTTTATCTTTCATATAATACTTTTTAGAAATAGTCCATTTATCTTTTTTGCTTCTTTTATCAAACTTCTTAATCAAAGGAACTACTACACAATGTAGATGTGGTGTTTTTTCATCCAAGTGAATTGTAGCATTTAATACTTGCCAACTTTCATAACCAATATCTTCATAAACAAACTCCATACAGCAATTTGCCCATTTAACTATTTCATCTTTTGTCATATCTTTAAAAAAATCTTTATCACTCGTAAATAGTAATTCATCAGCAACAACACTATTAGAATCATCTAACATTTGTTGAAAACTTTTCTTTCTATTTTCTCGCTCGGTCTTTTGTTTTTCATCATGTTGATTTTTATAGTCTTTTACTAAATTCATATAGGAAGTATAATAGTCTTTATGAGTAATAGAAACTAAATTTATATTATTATGAGATTTACTTTTATCAATATCTGGATTAGATTTATATGCTTCTTTTGTTCTAGTATTATGAGCACCAATTTGTCCCAGGTCTTTTAATTTATTAATAGGTTGTACTCTAAATATTGCATAACTCATTCTTGCACCTCAATCTTATCTGCATAAATATAAGTTATAGGTGGTACTGGAACTTCTATTACACCAAAACTATCTACTTTGTTAATTCCTTTTTTATTGATTAAAGGTATTAATTTTAATAGCTCATTAAATGGATTTTCTCGTATATATTTCAAACAAAATTGATGGTCATTATATTTTTCTTTCTTAATTTCTTGATAATCAATTGGATAATTAACTTGAAGTCTTTTAATATGATTTTCTACTTCTTTTCTAGTCATTGGAACACAAACTTCAACTTGCATAACCTCACCATTCACACTTATATCTTGAAAGCGATTAATTGCTCCTTTATTAAATAAATTAGCATATTCTTCAATAAATGTTTTTCTAAAATTAATTTGCTTAATTTCTAACTCGTTATTATCTTTCTTAACAACTTCAATAGACTCAATATAACTCATAATTAAATCTTGTTTTTCGCTTATAGATAATTCATTCCATTTAATCTCAAAACTACTTTGATAAAGAGGATTAATTAAACATTTAATACTTTCTAAATCCCTTTTTAGCATAATATCTTCAAAAGTAAAATTATATTGATCTAGTTCTAGTTCTTCTTTTTGTTTTAATTCAATATCTTTAATTCTAGTTTCTAAATATTCTTTATCTTGTTTATATTCTTCCATATCAATTATTTTATTTAAGTATGCATCTTTTAATCTAGTTATTTTATCTTTAAGTGAGTTAATTTCTTTAGATAATAATTCATTCGTATTTTCTACTTTGTGTTTAAGGAGTGGAGCAAAGAACTGTCTAACTGTTATGTCATATTCAATAATAGTAGTAATTTGTTCTATTAAAAGTTCTATTAGTTTATCTTCTCTAATATAAGTTTTACATTCGTTACATTGATAATAGATATATTTCTTTTTCTTTCCACCTGGTGCTTTACAAGCCATTATTCTATGACAATGTGGGCATATAATCTTTTGAAAGAAAATATAATCATTTCTTCTAGTATAATTACGAGTATTTTTTCTTGATTGTTCTTGGCAATCTTCCCATAATTTTTTGCTTATTATAGGTTCAACTACATTCTCATAAAGTACAGGTGTGCCAGTTCTACCACCACTTATAAAATCTCCTTTATAAAGTGGATTAGCGAGTATCTTTTGTATAGTTGTATCATACCATTTTTTATTTAATACTTTTTCTTCATTGAAAATATTAGCAATCTTTTGATAACTATTTCCTTTTAAATATAAATCAAATATTCTCTCAACAATTTTTGATTCTGCTGGATTAATGATTAGTTTTTTATTATCTCTCATAAAACCTAGTGTTTTTCTTACTGGAATGTGTCCATCTTTTATTGCTCCAACCATTCCAAATTTAGTTCTTTCAGAAACTCTTTCAATTTCTAGTTGTGATAAGACTGTTAGCATTCTTACAAAAAATCTCCCATTAGCAGTAGAAGTATTTATATCATCCATCGCACATTCTAAACTACATTCGTATTTTTCAAGTTCAGTAATTAATACTTCTAAATCTCTAACACTTCTAGTTAATCTATCTAGTTTATAAGCAACTATGACATTAACATTACGATTCTTAACTTCTTCTAGCATTTTTTGAAATTGAGGTCTATGTTCCATATCTTTAGCACTAATTCCAGCATCTTCATAAACTCCATAAACATTATAATCACGAAACTTGCATAAATCTTTTAACTTTTCTAATTGTTCTCCTAAAGAATAACCTTCACGGGCTTGATCTTCCGTACTTACACGACAATAGATTGCTGCGTTCTTTTTCATATTTCATCAACTCCTTTTTCCATAAAAAAG
>CALVXC010000015.1 GCA_944368805.1 uncultured Bacilli bacterium | reverse complement strand
ACCGAACGGTACGTACGGTGGTGTGAGAGGGACCAATTAAAATAGAGAAAATCTATTTTAATTTTCTCTACTCGATTATTTATTAAAAGTCTTTTTTTAACACAAAATTATAAGCGTCTTTGCACATGTCATCAATATTCTTTTCAGCTTTCCAATGTAACTTTTCATACGAATATGTTGGATCAGCATAACATATAGCAACATCTCCAGGACGTCGATTTTGTATCCTATATTTTATTTTTACATTGTTAGTTTTTTCAAAAGCTTTAACAATATCTAACACACTATATCCTTTTCCTGTACCTAAATTATAAAAATCTATTCCGCTGTTTTTACAAATTTCATCACATGCACATATATGACCTTTTGCAAGATCAACTACATGAATGTAATCTCTAACACCTGTTCCATCATGTGTATCATAATCATCCCCAAACACATTTAAATGATCTAATTCTTTATTAGCTACTTTTACTATATAAGGCATCAAATTGTTTGGTATTTCATTAGGATCTTCGCCAATCAAACCACTTTCATGAGCTCCAACAGGATTAAAATATCTTAAAATAGCAATTGACCATTCGTTATCAGAAATATATAAATCGTTTAAAATGTTTTCAATCATTAACTTAGTTCTACCATAAGGATTAGTCGTTGATAAAGGTGCATCCTCTTTGATAGGTAGTTCTTTAGGAATACCATATACAGTAGCACTCGAAGAAAAAACAATTTTTTTACAATTATATTTTTTCATAACTTCACATAAAACTAAAGTACAATTTAAATTATTTCGATAATACATAAGAGGTTTTTCAATTGATTCACCAACTGCTTTAAATCCTGCAAAATGTATAACGACATCAATCTTATTCTCTTTAAATATTTGGTTCATTAATTTTTCATCGGCAACATCACCTTCATAAAATTTGAAATCTTTATTAGTTATTTGTTTTATCTTCTTTAAAACTTCTGGTTTTGAATTAGAAAAATTATCAATCATAACTACTGAATCACCATTATTCAAAAGTTCGACTGTCGTATGACTACCAATATAACCGGTCCCACCTGTAACTAATACTTTCATATTTCACCTCTATTTAATTTTTTTAGCTAAATTTTTAGCTTCAATCATACAATCTTCCATAGAACAATAAGTCCAACCGCCGTATCTTCCAATACTATAAATATCATGATTATTAAGTTCTTTCATACATTTTTTTACATCAATATCATTTTTATTATTTATATGAACATAAGCAGGATTCATAATAATAGTTGAATACTCTTCAAGTTTCATACTTTCATCAATAATACCTAATTTTAATAAATTTTTCAATGTTTCTTCTAGTTGTTTTTCAATATCAATTTTAGCATTCTTATCATAACCGATTTCAATATACATACTTAATTTACTTCCATTTAATATATTATCATAAAAACCGATACGATAAAAATTAATATTCTTGTCTGGAATATACATCCAGTGCTCATTAACATATTTTGATTTTTTATTAAAACCTAAATTAAACACTAAAACTTTATTATAAGATAGTTCATTAGATAAATTATGATATTCTTTATTATCGGTTAAGGTCAAAAATTTATTGAAAGGTGATGTATTAATTAAATATTTATATTTTATAATATTACCGTTTTTTAAAATAACTGTTTTATTTTTAATATTTATTTGAGTTATTTCTGTATTTAATAATATTTTATTTTTATCAAGTTTTCTATATAAAACATTAATAAATGAACCTGCTCCATTTTTAGGATATAAAAATGAATTATTATAAGAAGTATCATTATTATTCTTCATATTGTTAATAATTGCTTTTAAATCAGCATATGGAAAAAATCTTCCCATTGCATCTTTATCTAAATTATGTAAATTACACGCATATAATTTTTCGTTATAAGGTTTTAAGAATTTTTCAACAATTGATTTTCCAAATTTACCATATAACATATCTAAAAAATCATCATATTCTTCTTTTTCATTTTTGTTAAACAAGTCATATAAACACTCTATAAATTCTTCTTTATCTAATTGGTGAATATTAGTTTGAAAAGGATAATCAATTAGTTTATCTTTATACATTATTTTAGTACATTTATCTTGATAAACAATTTCGTCTTTGTTAATACTTTTTTGAAATAGATTTTTAAACTCTTCCGTTTTAAAATGGAAAAAATGTCCGGCATAATCCCAAATAAAATCACCTTTTTTTATCGTACGACAATAACCCCCAACTTCTTTCTCTTTTTCAACGATTAAATAACTATCATCAATATAATTAGCAAAGGTAAGCCCAGAAATTCCTCCACCAATAATTAAATATTTAACTTCTTTCATATTAAATTTCCTTTCTAAATAAAATATATATAAATTATTTTTTAATAGTTTTTTTCAATCTTTTGATCAAAGAATTTAGCAACATTTATAGCGTTATATTTTTCACTTTTTTGAATATCAATTTTCTTCTTTAATCATCCTTGATTTTAATATTCCACAAAAAACCGAAGATTTTGAAGCGATATAATCAATTAATTTAGCTACAAGTAATATATTTTTTTAACAACATATATATTAACATCAATATGAATTAACTACTATCCTCTTTCATAACTTTTAAACTTACTAAATACAAAATATTATTTTTATAACAAAAATATCATTTAATTTATGTGTTTTACATTTTTTAATATTTTCAGATTCATTGTATCCTGGAAAAATAATTAAGATCTTTGGATTATCTTTCGTGTATAACTTTTCTTTGTTATTTAATTAGAACTAATTTCTGTAATTGATCATCAAATCTATATATTCCTTCTTTTATATCATCAACATTCATATTATAAAAACAATCTTTATAGTTCTCTTTAAAATTATCGTCAATTTTTGCAATTAATACATGTGTAAATTTATATTTTTTTAAATATTTAATGTATTTTTCTGGAGACATTACTTGTGTGTTTTCTATACTAGGTTCTTCATACGGTCTAATACTCCATGTATTTTTTTCAAACCTTGGATCATAAAGTCTATTTGGAGTTAAATAATAAATTAATCCCCAGACAGTTAACCCATAATCTCCTTGAACAATAATATGTATTTTATCATTTTCATCAAACGTATTTTTATATTTATTTGCAATTTGTTGTGCTTCAATTAATTGAGGTTCAGTTTTTTGTTCTGTAAATGGTAAAGAAGTCTTTACAAAAATGTATATTTCAGAAATATTGACTATAGACAACAAAGATATAAATAATATAAGTATATATGTTTTCATTTTTTTTGAAATATTATTATCATTATTTTTTGAATAATAAATCAATATTCCAATAATTCCAATACCTAAAGCACCGATATATGTATTTATGTATCTGTCAAAAGACGCTAATACACTTGCTTCAAATTTTGAAAACATAAAACAATAAGAATATAATAAAATAAGTGCATAAAGAACAAATCCTAATATTGCTGCAAAAGGTAAAAATCTATTATTATTAAGATTATTATCTTTTTTAAAATAAATTTTTAACAATATTACGAAACATAAAGTTAAAGCTACTACAATAAATACTGATGATATGTTTAATTCAGTATAATTAGCATAATTAGAACTTAATGCATTAAAATAATTAATTACTATATTATTGCTATACAAATCATCTGCAAATAGTGCTTTTAAGAAACTTAATATACCACTATTAGGAGATTGAAAATTTGAAATGTTATGAATACTTAAAAACATATTAAAAATAATTTGCGCTATAATTGGTATAAATATAAACAATAAAATTGGCCAATCATTAAGAATTGTTTTACCACAGGTTTTAAAAAAATCAACAGAAAATCTTATTTTAATATTATCTTTTTTCAACTTGGCAAAAATTTTAGAAAATAGAAAACATGTTCCTATAATCATTGTTAAAACACATGCAGCAAGTCCATTAGATTTTATAAGTGTTACATTCCAAAGTAGCATTGTGGCAAACAAATAATCTGTTTTGTTTTTTGCAGTAACAAACAAAACTATCGATATTCCTAAAGTAATTATTAATGGTAATTCGGAATATAATGTTAAGATAAATGGCCTAAATAATAATATTAAAAATAAAAATATACTTAATAAACCAAATAAACAAACTATAATATTTTTCCATTTCATATTTCTAATCAAAAATACAATTCCGGAAAGCAAGTAAAAATATTGAGCAAAATATATTGCTGAATCTTGCATTCCAATAAATTTAACAACAAAATAATTAAAGGAAGTTAAAACTGGAGGGTAATACATTGGTATAAAATGGTTAAAGTCCACATATGAATTAAAATAAAATAGTCTTTTAACTGTTGTCGCCCAATACGATGCTTCATCCCAACCCATTAGTATATTAATCTTCTTTGCAGCAAAAAAGAAATATATTAATAGTAATAGAAATATTAAACTAGAAGGTGTAAAAATATTTTTGAAATTTATTCTTTTTCTTATAATATTTTTTATAAAAAAGAATACAAAAAACACAAAGCCTAAAACCGATATAAAATAATATCCAAATAACATGATATCAATCATACTAAAGATTGACATTAAAAATGTAATAAATGAAATTGATAAAAATAAAGATTTACCAAATTCCCAATTAAACTTATTGCAAAAAAATTGAATATATCCAAAAACAACTAATAAAAATACTAATGTTCCTAAATAAAAACCCATTTCTAATCACCACTATCTATATACAAAGAATTTATAAATAAAGAAATTCCAACATGTAATTAAACTAACTAATAATAATTTTACTATAGCAGGATTTAAATTAAATGTTGTAGTAATTAATGACATTAATATATTAGTAATTAATAAATTAAAGAGGAAAACAATAAAATATTTTATAGATTGCTTTAATGTGTTTTTTCTAACATTAAATGCCCAAAATTTATTTATGCAAAAGCTTACTATTGTTCCTATAAACATACTTATTGTATGTGCTATATTATTTATGGCGTAAACATTATCAAATATGTTTATAATAGTTAAAAATGATATATATTCGCAAACAAACGCTAATATACCTACAAAAATAAATTTTAGAAATTGTTTCCCAATTTTTGTACTACCTATTTCTTTTAAATTATTTAACATATTTACTAATTTCCTTATCAAATATCTTAGCTACTTCTTTTGCATCAAAATCTAAATTGTTTTTATTCATATTTATATTGTAATTTTCATTTATTATTAAATATAAATAATTATATATTTCTTCTTCACTATGAGAAAGAACTAACGCATTTAAATTTCTCAATATATTGGCACTAATCCCTTCTAACATAGTAATACCTATTATTTTACTTCCTGATCCTATGTAATCAGCTAATTTAGCAGCAAAAAAGATATTTTCGCCTAAAACGGAACTTAAATTTGCATCTATGTGTAAAAGATAATCGCTTTCTTTCATAATTTTTAAACTTGTAATATAATCTACAGGCTTTTTAATTTTTATTATATCCAACAAATCATTATCTAACAAATATAGTTTATCATTATTTGACATATTCCCATAAAAATTAAATTCTACTTTCGAAGACAGTTTATAATCGTTTTTATATAATTTATTAATTGCTTTAAATAAATTTATTGGAGTTCTAATATCATCCAAATGTCCAATATATGTAAATTTTAATTTTTTACTTTCTTTTTTAGATACTGCTGGATATAAACTTTTATCATAACTATGATTTAAAATAATTGCTTTTGATTTAATGTCGTCACTATATCCTTTTAACATATAATTTTTTTGATAAGTACTATTAAAAATAAGCATGTCAGCATTTTCTATAATTTCCTTTTGAAGAATTTGTTCTTTTTTTAATTCTTTTTTTTGTTTTCTTCCATAATCCAAATGCCAGATTATGTTTTTTAAAATTCTTTTGGGTGAAACAATCCATCTTATTCCCATCCCATTTTTGTATCTATTTTTACATGAATATGGTGAATTTTGTGATGTTGTCATCATGACATATGGATTATTTGCTATTGGATCTCCAAATGATGCAATCCATTTTATTTTATCATTATATTTTTTTATTTTTAATCCTATAATATGTGATTCTGGAGGCATAGAACGTGTCATAATTACATCATATTTATCAGAATTATCAACATAATATTCTAATCCTTCTTTTTCCCAAGATTTTAAATTATCACTTTTTGCAAAAATCCTGTTCACATTTTCAGAAGTCAATGAATGTTCTTCACTATTATATGACCATAAATTATTATTTTTTTGTGTAAAAACATCAAATTTATGTTTAGAGTTTTTTAATAACTTAAAGGTAACTAATCCCTCTGAAGAATTTATAGGAGGAAAAAACCAACTAAAAACTAAAATCTTTTTCATTAATTATCTCCTTTTTAAAAAATTTTTTTTATTATATTTAATAACTTTAAAATAAACTTATTTTTAATTTTTAAAAATTTAAAATTAGTTTTTCTATTTATTCTAACAAAATTAATATCATTTGTTAAATTATATATAACTTTATCTTTATCATATAAATATTTATCGAATTTTTTAATTTCTTTGCTAGCTTGATTTTTATCAGTAAAATATATGCAATAAATAGCATAGTGTGTATATAACATATTAAAAGTTATTTTTTCAATATATTTATATTTATTGTTTGAAATCTTATTACGATTTTCAACACATGTTTCAATTAAAAATTTCATAACTCTTTCATGATCGTCTCTATTTCTAACAAAGTTTTGCAAATTCATACTTTGATCTTTTCTTCCAATAAAATACCTATATATATTTAATTTGTAATATCTAAATGTATCGATTTCAATCATAGGTATTATATTATATTGCATATCTACATAAAACGTCTTTTCGAATAGTTTCAAACCACTTTTTCGTAAAATAGAAGTTTTATATGTAGAGTTAGCCATTGCAAAATAATCTTTTTCTATTTTTGTTATATCAAATTCATCAAAATGATATAGTTTATTATCTTTTAAATTATTTTGAAATATTTCTTCGCTTCTACTTTCATAAATCAGTTCTTGTTGGTAATCATCAACAACAAGATCAGCATTTTCTTTTTTTAAACGTTTAACAAATTTAATGAAATCAATACTATTTACCCAATCATCACTATCTAACACTCTAAAATATTTTCCAGTAGCTTTTTTTATTCCAACATTAATAGTAGATCCATGGCCACCATTTTCTTTTTCAATTAAAATAACAGTATCGGGATATTTTTTCTGATATTTCTTTATTATTTCAGCAGAATTATCTTTACTACCGTCACTTACAGTTATAATTTCAATATCATCCAAAATTTCTTTAAGCAAAATTGAATCTAAACACCTAGAAATATATTTTTCAGTATTATAAACTGGAACTAAAATTGTTAAAACTTTCATACTAATTACCTCATTTCATAATTTTATTTCTATATTCATCACAAATAGTAACTGGGTCTCCTATTTTAATTATTTTACCATGGTCAAGCCACACAACCCTATCACATATTTTCTTTATTGATTCAATATTATGAGAAACATATAATACCGTTGTCCCACCTTTAATCATATCCATCATTTTAGCTTCTGATTTAGCTTGAAATGCCACATCACCTACTCCTAAAATTTCATCAACAATTAAAATTTCTGGT
Organism: uncultured Bacilli bacterium; assembly: GCA_944368805.1. GTDB lineage: Bacteria > Bacillota_I > Bacilli_A > RF39 > UBA660 > CALVXC01. Next base: position 16,226 of record CALVXC010000015.1, on the reverse strand, counting down.
TCAACAATTGTAGCAATTGAAAAAGCTAATCTAGCAACCATACCTGATGAGAAATTACGAACTGGTACATCAATAAAATCATGTAATTCAGAAAATTCAACAATTTCATTAAATTTTGATTTAACAAAATCTTCGGAATAACCTAAAACAGAAGCATTTAAAAATATATTTTCCCTAGCAGTTAAATCCATATCAAAACCTGCTCCTAGTTCTATCATTGGACTAATCCCCCCGCTAACACTAACTTTACCTTCGGTTGGTTTCATTACCCCAGCAACAACTTTAAGCAAAGTTGATTTACCAGCTCCATTAGTACCTATTAAACCAACAACTTCACCTTTTTTAATGTCTAAATCAATATTTTTTAAAGCCCAAAACTCTGGTTGTTTTTTCTTTCTTTTTCCTTTTAACAAATCAACAAAAAGTTGTTTAAATGAATAATTTCTTTCAATTCCTAAATTAAATTTTATTCCAACATTTTCTAATTTAATCATCTAATCACTCCTACACATAGTAAATAAATTTATCTTGTTTCTTTTTGAAGACAACTAAACCTATTATAAATACTACAACGGCACTTAAAGCACACCATAACCAACAGTTTCCAGTTGGAAATTGATTATATAAGATAATTTGTCTAGCAAAATCAATAAACCAATATAAAGGATTTAATTTAAAAATAACATGTAAACTTTCAGGAATGATTGATAAATCATACATTATTGGTGTTAAATACATCCATAAAGAAATTAAAATACCAAAAATATAAAAAATATCTCTAAAGAAAACAGCTATTGTTGATAATAACATTCCTAAACCAGTTGTAAATAAAAACAAACATAAAAAAGCGAATGGAAGTAATAAATGTAACCAAGTAATCGTACATCTAGTACCTTCAGCAGGATCTCCCGTAACTAGAATAATAATATATAAAGGGATTAAAGTAAGTAAAAAGTTAATACCAACAAATAATGTTTTTGATAAAGGAAAAATATATTTTGGAATATATACTTTACTAATTAATGTTGCGTTACTAGTAACTGATCCCATAGCTAAATTTGTTGCTTCACTAAAATAGTTAAAGAAAACTAAACCAGTTAATAAATAAACTAAATAATTAACACCAGGAACAGAAAATTTAAACATTTGTGAAAAAACGATAGCTAAAACAGCCATAGTTAAAAGAGGATTTAACAAACTCCAAGCTACACCTAAAACACTTCTTTTATATTTAACTTTAAAATCACGACTAACTAGCTGTTTTAATAAAAATTTGTATTTTTTAAAATTGGCAATTATATTTTTAAAAAACATTTTTTCACTTCTTTCCATTTATCAATTGTTTTATACTACGTAACGGTTTAGTAATTTTCCATGAATTTGAATTATAAACACTGTTTTTAAATTCATTAAATTCCGCTATTAATTGTTCTTTTTCCAATTCTTTTTTATTTACTATTTCAATATAATATTTAATTTCATTTTTCAAATTTTCAATGTATTCTTTATTTGTTTGATGAATAAAAAGTTCATCATCTGTAATAATTTTTTTATTATCTAAATCAGATAAAAATTTTAAAAAACGTTGATTAGTTTCCTTGTTTTCACAATAAAATATTCTTTTAAATAATTGTTCTTGTTTATTTTTTTGTCCTTTGGTTAATGTTTTTTCTATTATTTTTTCTATATCATTGTCCTTATCAATTACTAAAATTTCTTGGTTTTTTATTGCTTTATAATGTTCTGCAACATAACCATTATAATCTTTTTCAACTAAATTGTAATCACATATAATAACTGGAACTTTAGTACAAATCGCATCCCATATAGCTCCACTTTCATTATCAGCAATTACAATATCGGTATCAGCTAATAATTTTAACAAGCTATCCTCTGATGAATAAATAGTATCAAAATTATTTTCTATTAATTGACGTCTATTAGTTTCTTCATTATTAGTTAAATAATTAGTTCCATGGTGGGCTTTAATAGCTAAATGATAACGATTTTTTAACTTAGCTATTCTTGGTATAATCGTTTCCATATCACTATCTTCACCATAGGTTGGTAAATACAATAAATTAATTTTATCATTTTTTTTGTTATCTTTTTCAAATTTCAAATATTTGATATTTCCTATTGGAAAAACATTAGCATAAGTTTTTAATGGAGTTTCAGTCATACCATAAGTTAAAATTACATCAAAAATATTATTTGAATTAGGTGATAGCGAGTGCCATGGCTTAGTAACTAAACTATACATGTACTTAATGGTATAAGTGCGACGAATATTTAAAAATTGTTCAATTGGATATGGCATAAATAACATATCATAATATTCATCTTCTTCACACGTTCTTTTTATATTATAATTTGTATTATCTTTCAAATAATTATATATAGTGTCGAACATATTTTGAAAACCTAAATCGTTTTTTTCGATTGGTACTAAAATTGTTGTTTCAATATTGTTTTCTATCATAATATCAATGGCATTAACAAAAGATTCATATTGAATATAGTTCTGAAGAACAACTGCTGCTGATTTTAAACTTCTCATATTTATCACCCTATCGTTATAGATTTATAACTAATTATTTTTTTCCATTTTATTCATACCATCAATTATTAATTTAGCTTTAGCTTCCCAAGTGTTTTCCAAAGCTTCTTTTTTTAATAAAGCAAAATATTTTTTATCTTTACTTTTTTTCATTTTAATAGCTTTATCTAATAATTCAATAAATTCTTTTTTATTTTTACCAATCATTACTGACTTATACTTACGACATTCATATAAATCAGTCGTCACAATTGGAATGGATGCTGACATATATTCAAACAATTTACAAGGTGAAGTTGATTTAGTTATATCGTTAATTAAAAACGGTATTGTAGCAACATCAAACTTACTCGCATATATAGGTAAATCTTTATAATCAACAACTCCTAAATTATGAACATTTTCAAGTTCATCAATTTTACTTAAATCATAAGCATTATCATATTTTAAACCGATTAAAACTATTTGATAATCAGGTCTATTTTTACTAATATATTTTATCAAATCATAATCAACCCATTTAGCTAAAGCACCATAATAACCAATTATAGGCTTATTTAAATTTAAAATTTTTTGTAATTTTTCCGGTACTTTTGTTTTATCTACATCAGCAAAATGTTCGTATTCAACGCCATTGGATGAAAAAACAATGTTATCTTTACGAACCTTTCTAACATCATCATATAATTTATCAGCAGTTACAACAATTAAAGCATCTTTAGGATTTTTAACACAAAAATTGTACTTAGAAGTAATATTTTTAGATAATTCTTTAGTACCGGTTAATTCAGGCGCTAATTCATCAACGTATTCATATAAAATTTTATAACCTTGATTAATAAAATTTTGTAAATCATTAGTTGTTTTAAACCAATCAGTAGAATAAAGTTGAATATATTTTGGTTTGTTTAATTTTTGAATTTTCTTTTCTAAAAAATCAGCAAATCTTTGATTTTGAAAGTTAATCAAATATAAATTATCTTTAACCTTTTCGATTGTTAAAGTTTTATCATCTTTATATGTTGCATATAAAACTAAACATTTATTATTACTTAACTCTCTAGCAATATGTTGTGGTCTTTGAAAAAGTGGAACTTTCCAACCAAATGAACCACGCCATACTACTAAATGATCGTAATCAGAATTCAAAATTTCATCTAATTGTTGATTATATTTTTGATAATTCATTTTAAAATCAAAAAAGTATCTAGGATTATGTTTAAACAAAATAACATAATTTAAATGTCTAAAAATTTTTTGGGCTGTTACTTTAAAACCATCTCTTTTATAAACAGAAATTATTTTATTAATTTTTTCGTTCATAACTCACCTCAATTGCTTTTTTTACTTACCTTATTTTATCATACCACACTTCTTTTAGCAATACCCCACAGATAAACGAAAGAGGAATAATACAACCAGGTCCATTTAAAATGTTGCCACTAAAATAAGCAGAAAACAATAAAATACTAACACTACTTAATAAAAGAAGATTTTTAAAATTAAACTTCGTTTGATAATCTTTTAAAACTTTGATTAAACAGATAATTACAATTGCAAAATAAGGTCCAATTAGTAATATTGTACCAATTATTCCTAGAGAATAATATTGCATAATATAATCTCTTTCAATATTAAAAATATTCATAACCCGACTGTAAGTTATTCCTAAAAAGTTATCTAATTTATTATTATTAATTGATACTACTCTTTTAACCATTTCGATTTCTAAATATCTTGTGTCAACTCTTTTAGTAACATCTTCATTCATAATATTTATCCAAAAATCTGGATCATATTGATAAGGATAAGAATATAAAATAAATTCTTCAAAAATTAATTTATCTTCATAATTGTTTAAAATATAATCTAACTTATTAATTTCTTCTTTGGGAGTTTCTTTTGTTTCTACAGTTTTTATTTGACTTTGATTATCAGTTTCATAAATATCTTCATAATAATTTTGTTTAAGTTTAACTGGACTATAATTAATTAGAAAAACAAATAAAATTATAAAAATAATTATTAAACTAAATATTTTTAAATTAAATTTTTCTTTTTTTAATAAAACAAGTAATAAATAAAGTAATATACAAAAAATTAAAACTAACAATCCACCATAAATAGAAATTCTAGTTCCTAACATTAATAATGATAATAACATTATAAATAATGTAATAATATTTAATGGTTTAAAATTTTTAAAATAAAAATAGATAATTATTGGTAAATAAAGAATTAATATAGCAACAATTTGATTAGCAAATTCAAAATATCCTTTAGATGATAAATCATCAAATAAGTAGTTATGATTAGTAAACCAAGTAAAAAAGTTTCCACTTATTGTATCAAAACTATATGAACTATAAGATAAAGTTAAAAAATTAAGAAGAACAATACTCCCACTTATTAATAATACTGCTATATTTATCGGTTTGCTTAAATTATTTATACCAATTTCTAAAGTATAAACTAAATAAATAATTAAAACACTCATTAACATTTTTATAATATATAATATTTCATCAATAACACTATAATTAAAATTACCTGGTACTAATGATGTGAAATTTAAAGCATTAAGATGATGAAAAATAAAATAAATAATTACCGTTATCAAATAAATAAACAAGTATTTTTTTAATTTACTTTTATCCATTAAAATTACGATAATAAACATTGCTAAAATAATTAACAATCTAATTAAAGTAGCTACTTGTCCGTAAAAAAATGAAAGATCAAAAATTGGTTGAAGCATGATAAATATAAGTAAAATATTTTTAAGTAATTTGTCTTTCTTCATACTTTTTTTATTATATATAGCGTTATGCTTTTTTGCCATTAAAACGTTTACCACCTGTTTTTTTATAAAGAATTATACAACTAATTTTTGATATATAATAACGTGTCAAACGATATAATTTGTTTATATTTTTCCCATTGATTTTTTGCCTTCTAACAACTGTATAGTAATTAGTATTATTCCATGAAATATAATCAACTTTTTCATGTTTTAATTTTGTATACCATTTCCACAAATCTTTAGCTTCAACAGAAGTATCATCAATAATTGAATCAATTCCTTTTTGTTTACAATAATCTTCAACAGTTTTTCGTAATTTTTTACCAATTCCTAATCCTTGATATTTTTCTTTTACAGCAAATTGTTGAATATGAGCATAATAATCATCTATATACCATTTTTTCTTACCTTTAGAAGTTAAATAAATTGGTTGTGTATAAAAATTACATGTTATTGTTCCAACTATTTCATTATTTTTAAGAGCTAACCAGCATTTCCCATTTAATGCTCTTTGTTCTGTAGTTTCTTTAGTTTGATTTACAGCTGCATAAAATAAATTTTCTTTTAATCTTTTTGTATATCCATCATGAATTACATTAGTTACCTCTTCCCAAGTGATATTATCTGGTTTCTCAATTATTTCGATTTTTTCCAATTTTAAACGTCCTTTCTGCCCTTTTTAAATCATCTATATCATCAATTTCACACCAATTTTTATCATCGGTTTTTATTACTTTAATATTATCGTTACCAAAATAAATTAACGAACCAATGACTAATTCATAATAACTATTCAACGATTGCGTTTTAACATATGTTTCAATGGCTGGAAAGAGTTTATTAATTATAAATTCTTTTTTAAAACTATATATATTAACGGTTTTAAAAGCATCGGTATAATCAAAATTTTCATCTTGATCCCGTTTAATAACTAATTTTTTAGCAACGTTTTCTTTATCAACTACAATAACACTTCCATCCATCGTTTCTTTATTAAAAGGTGAAACTAAAATATCACAATCATCTTTTCGTAAAAACATTGTATCAATAAGATTGCGATTATAAAATAAATCACTTTCTAACATAATAACATCATCATGAATATAATCTTTAGCTAAATAAAAAGAATAGACATTATTTGTAGTATCGTAAATTTCATTTTCAACATAAGTAATTTTCATGTTTTTGTAATTTGAACCAAATTTTTCAATAATTTTATTTTTTAAATACCCCACTACTATAACAACTTCATCAATGTTTCGATTAGCCAAATGATTTAAAGTGTTTTCAATCAATGAAATACCATTTACTTCAACCATACATTTTGGTTGATTTTCTGTTAAAGGCATCAATCTTTTTCCAACCCCAGCCGCTAATATTAACGCTTGCATTATTCATACCTCCTTTTACATAAATATATTATCATTATATCACGTTAAAGACTTTGTCGGCAACCTAAAAAGATTTTATTACAAAAAAAAATTAAATTTTAATACATATCACTGTCTAAAATCTTATCTCATATAATAATTTCAATAATTTAATATATTGGGATGTTATATAACTACAATAAATTTCAAATAATTGTCATCATTATGTCAAATGGTGATTATTTCTATTTCTTTTTATTTATAAATATTGTATAATAATATAAGTGGATAGTAGCTAATATGAAAGGTAGTGAGCTTAATGAATAAAGAAAAAAAAGAATTTATTGAATCGTTAAATAATGATGATTTAGAAATGACTAGTTCGTTTAAAGATATTATGTCACGTAGTGATATAAAAAGGCGAAAAAAGGAAAAAGAACTTGAAAATACTAAATCTAGTCAAGATATTTTTAACAATACTGAGGATGAAAAACTTGAACTCACTAATACTTTTAACGATATTATAAATAAAAAAGAACGCAAAAAAAATTCTAGGATGTCAAATGAAGTTAACAGTAACTTAAAAAAAGATAATGAAACAATTTTAGAAAAAGATAAAAAAAATAACGAACTCGAAAAAAAGAAAAACAAAGAATTAAAAGAACAAAATATAGCTAATAACAAAAATGGTCCTTTTCTAGGTTTTATTTTATTAATTATCTTTTTATGTAGTGCTGGTTATTTAGTTTATAATTTATTATTTAATAAAAGCGATCCTAATCAATTGTATTTAATAGTTAATAGTGGTTCAATTGCTCTACTTTCTTTGTTGTTTGGTTTGGCTTTAAAAATTAGTAAGAAACCATTAAAAACTATTGTTCAAATTTTTGCATCAATATTATTTTTAATATATATTGCTGGAACTATTTTAATAAGTTTTGATATATTAAAATTTCCTAGCAAAGTTACAATTGAAAATTTTGCTAATAAAAATGTAACAGAAGCCTTAAAATGGGCTGATGATAATGATATTGACTTAGATATATCGTATGATTACAGTGACGCTATTGAAAAAAATCTAATTATTAGTCAAGATGTTGAACCAAATACTTTAGCTAGTGAAGTTGATGGTTTAGGTATTGTTGTATCTGACGGACCTAATTATGATTTAAAAGTTGAAGTTCCTAATATGGTTGGTTGGCATATTGATGATGTAGTCGAAAAAATCGAAGAATTAAAATTAAATAACGTTAATATCGAATATGAGTTTTCTGATACAATCGAACGTGATATTGCTTATGAACAAAGTAAAGATGGCGAAATGGTTAGAAAAACAGAAATTGAAATGAAATTTTCTTTGGGAAATGAAGAAGATTTAAAACCGGTTGAATTAATCGATTTGAAAGATATGAAAGAGTTTTATGCAACTTTATGGTTAAAACGTAATGGAATAAAATATGAGATTAAATATGAATATAGTGATACTGTTGAATATGGAAAAGTAATCAAAACTGATCCTGAAAAAGGTACTACTATTGATCAATCTAAAGATAAAGTTGAATTAACGATTTCGAAAGGAAAAAAAGTAATTGCTCCTGATTTAACGAAAATGTCTTTAGAAGAAATCATTAAATGGGCTAACGAAAACCACTTAACGATAACTTATGATAGTGAATATGATGATACGATAAAAGCTGGTAATGTAAAAAGAACTAGTGTTAAAGAAGGCGATATTTTAGATCAAAGTAAAACAATTCACATTATTTTATCTAAAGGTAAACTAAAAATGATTGATTATGATAAAAATGATTTAGACAAAATTAAAAAATTTGCTTCTGATAATAATGTTCCAATCGAAATAGTTGAAGAATATAACGAAAAAATAGCTAAAGGTCAAATTATTAGTGTTTCTCATAAAAGTGGTCAAGTTATTAAAAATTCTGACACCATTAAAGTAGTTGTTTCTAAAGGAAAAGCTACTAAAATTCCTAATTTTGTTGGACTAACAACTAGTGAAGCTAAAAATACATGTAATAATTCTAATTTAAGTTGTTATTTCGAATATGCATATTCTACTCAAACTAAGGGAACAGTAATCTATCAAAATAAAACTAGTGGTCTAGAAGTTATTGAAGGCTCTGGTATAACTTTGACAATAAGTAATGGTCCTGCACCGAGTGGTCAAAGTAATTATGTTCCACCTACTACATCAAGTGGATCAAATAGTTCTAGTAATTCTAGTGGTTCTTCTGGAAGCTCTGGAGGAAATAAACCCTCTACTCCTACTTGTTATAATAAAACATTATATTATGGAGCTGGGTCAACTGGTACGCAAACAAAACAAATGTTAGAAAGTGTAGCTAGTCAAAATGGTTTAAGTTTTTCTTATCAATTTGTTACATCATGTTCTAACGGTGATAGTGCTAATGGATCTATTTGTCCAGAAAGTTCAATATATTATGGTATGAGTGCTAGTACATGTAAAACATATAATGTTATTATTGTAAATTATTAAAAAACGTTTCTATATTTAGAACGTTTTTTTATGCATAAATTTTGATTTGATATATAAAAAAGAATTATTTGTTCTTCTTTATCAAATAATTCTTTTATTAAATTTTTTTATTATAATCTATAAATTTTGATTGGTTGTAAGTTATTAATTGCATTTTTTTATCAACCTATAAGAAATCTAAGTATTTTAACATTTCTATTTCTAATTTAGTAATCAACTTAACAAAGTTAATATAATTACCTACTTTGCCTAATTCTTCATAATATTCCAAATGTTTTTCTTTCTTTATAATTACAGTTAAGTATCTATTCATTAAAGATAGATTTATCATCGATTATTTTTTAAATATACTCACAATTTTATATATTATATTTATCTTGCTTAGAAATTATAAAAAAGAGTATTGATTTTTTTCAATACTCTTAGAAGTATTTAACTAAACCTTCTTTTTATGATACTTCAAGTTCAATACGATTACCCTTTTTAGAATTAATACTAAAAGAGTAATTTTTATTATTGATAGTCGCTTTAACATCATCTAATTGACGTCCTAATTTTTCAGTAAATTCACTAATATCGGTTACGTTAGAAGACGTTGTGATATATATTACATATTTACCTTTAGGAATATTGGAAATATCTATTTTCTTATCATACCATGCTTTTGTTTTATCTAGTTTATCATCAACTGGTAATATAGCTTCATATTCACCAGTTGTTATACTTCCTAAATCATATCTATATGTTTCAAATGTTTCCATATTTTCAAATATAATCTTTCGGGTTACTGAAGCATTTTTAGAAAGATCCATTCCGTATGAATAACTTAAACCACGTAAATATAATAATTCATCAACAAATTCAAATTTAGCATATGTATCAAATTGATTATATTTACTAGTAGCTGTTTTATTAGCTAAAACTTCATCTCTTATTGTTAATTCAATTGGCGCATTTTTATCATTATAATTATTTTTTATAATAACATTATTACCATTTGAACTGTTATAACCAGTTATTTGTGTACTATATGATTTATTGTTAATAACATTTTTAGAATAATACTTATCACTAGAAGAAATTATATAAATTTGATAAGTGCCATTAGTTAATTTATCTATATCAAGGTTAATCGTAAACCAAGAATATTTATAATTTTTACCATCGACACTATATACATCATATGGAATATTGGCTGTTAATCGTGTTGCTTCTTGCTCAATAGTTTCATTAGTATCAACATTTTCGAAAATAATTTTATATTCAATGTTAGTGGCTAATGTATTATCAATTCCTTTGATTGTATTATAACCAGTTAATACTAATTGACCATTTTCTTCATCTAATTTGTGTAAATTAAATAATCCTTCACGTAAAATCAATCCAGTTTCATCGGGTTTTTCTTCAATTATCCATGTTGCTGTATAAATGGTTGCTTTACTTACATTAGTAACTGTTGGACTCCAACCATTGAAAACATATCCGTCTTTAGTTGGTTCTTCAACTGTAGGTAATTCATTATATTTAACTTTTATTATTTTTGATGTTGTATTATCGCTGAATTTACCACCATTAGCGTTAAATGTTATATTATACTCATTAGCCGTCCAAGTTGCTGTATAAGTAGTTGCTTTGCTTGCAGCAACAACAGTTGGACTCCAGCCAGCAAAAGTATATCCTTCTTTAGTTGGTGAAGTTATAGATGGTTTTTCTCCTTTTTTTGTATTAACTACTTTAGTAGTCGTATTATCATTAAATTTACCACCATTCGCATTAAATGTTATATTGTAAGTTATATTAGTTGTATCTTCAATCGCTTTAGTTCCGGCAATATATATATCAACAGCATCATAACGAACATAACCATAATTATTATTATAATTATATTCACCTTGATCTTGAATTAATTTAGATCTAGTTGAATCTAAAGTTGGATCGGTTTGAATTTTATACCATAAATTGCCATCACTACCTGTTACTTTACCTAAGATTATAAATGGATAATCAGTAGTTGGGGTTGTTTTATATAAAATAGTTGAACTTGTACTAGGTTCTTTTCTAACGTTATAACTAGTATAACTTGTTTTGATACCTAATGTATAATATCCATAATCACTAGCTCCAGTTTTTGATTCTAAATTATAATAGTTGCTGGCTGCTTTTTCACCCCAATATGGATCGGAAGCATAACGAACGTTAATACCACTTGCTTTATTTCCTAAATTTCCGCCATTGTATCTTCCTTGTAAGCAAATACTACTGTTAAAACCGGCTCCTAAAGTATCGGACCAATCACATGGATCCATATAACCTTCTGAAATAAATTTTTCAGCATGAATAGCTACACTTTCTGATGGTGAAGAATAATAATCTGCTTCATCGGGATTGCTATCATATGCACTGTGGCCAAATAAATTATTACGGTTTAGTGCATATCCACTAGTTCCCCAATCACTTTCATTACCTGCTACACTATACATTAAAGATCCGTTAGAACCATATTTATTTTGACTTGTTATAAAGGCAGAACCTAAATTGTACATTTTACTACTAGAATCAGTTGTCATAGTTTTAATATGGGTATTAAAATCAGCAGCTGTTTGATTAGTTTTTGTTCTATGTGTTACAAATTGATAATAATTGTAATATGGTGTTTTGTTAATAGCATTAGTTCTTACTCCTTTTTTATAATCGTCAATCATCTTTTTAAAGTTAGCTACGGTGTATTCGTAAAAATAGTGTCCATCATAACTCAAATAATAAACACCAGTTTTTAAACCAATCGTATTTTTTCCTAACGAATAACAACTGAAAGATGAATACGATGTATCTAGTGAAACACAATGCTGTAAATTACCATCTAAAACACGATATGAAGAAATATATGTAGTAGCATCATATTTAGGAATATCGATAACTGTAACTTCACTGGCATCAACTAATCCAATAACACCAGATAACATAAATTTTACTTTACCATTATACATTCCTAAAAAGGCCCCATCGGCTCCATAACATCCATTAGTATAACCAATACGTCCAGTGGCAAATTCTGTGTATGAAGTATTAGTGCCACATGATTTGGTTTTAAAATTAACTATTCCATAACTTATATTACTATAATCAATAGCTTTCACTTCTGAATAACCAAAAGGGATAAAAAATAATAGTAATGCCATAAATAATATTTTATAAATAAAATATTTATTCAAAATTACCCCTCCTCTACCTTATAATATAATTATAACATAGAAGTGACGTTTTTCGACAATTTTATATGTTTTTTAAAAGTTATTTTTAATTAATTGACACAATTTTACTAATAAAAAAACATAAAAAAAATAAGTTTTTTAAAAATTATTGCATATTATTTATTAATATGATATTATATAAAAGCAAGTGATGCATTTGGACCCTTAGCTCAGTTGGTTAGAGCATCCGGCTCATAACCGGGCGGTCATAGGTTCGAGTCCTATAGGGTCCACCACGCGGATGTGGCGAAATTGGTAGACGCACTAGACTTAGGATCTAGCGGATTATTCCATGGGGGTTCAAGTCCCTTCATCCGCACCAATTTTTTTTATAATAAGAGTGGACAAACAGTCAAGTTTAAACAGTTTGTCCACTTTCATTTTTTATTAAAAACTGTTTGTCCATTTTATCAAACAGCTTGTCAGTGCACTAGATTATTTGGCGTTTTTTAACTAATCTAGTGGAGTATATTTTGTCCTCTATTTCATATTATTTTTTAAGGAGTGTGGACAAAATGAAAACTAAAATTTCTATGAATAACAATTTTGATAAAACATTAAAAGAGGGTTTTGAAAAGTTTATTCAAAGAAAAATGGTTTTAAATTTATCAAAATAAAACTTTTTATATACTTGTAAATATTTTATTTTTTTGTTAATATATATATCATTAATTAGAAAGAAGTGATTAGTTTGAGTAAACTAATATTAACAAAAAAACAAGAAGAACTATTACAATTATTAAAAGATGGTGTAACTTTAACAGAATCAAAATTGCCAACTAAACAAACATATAAAAGAATAATAAATCTTAAAAATAAAGGATATAATATCATACGTCAAGATTTTGCTAATAACGGAATAACACAATTTAAACTTGCAACAGATTTGGTTAGTGAGAGTGATACTAAAATACTATATACACTACCTAATACCGATAGCCTTAGAACAATTGTCCTTTCTGATCTTCATTTAGGTAACAGTTTACAAAGAATAGATATTTTAAATGATTTATATGATTACTGTATAAATAACAATATTCATATTATTTTGAATTGTGGTGATTTTTTAGAAGGAATTGATAAAACTTCTGTAGGTAAAGTACTTACTAAAGATTATCAAGAACAACTTTTAACTGCTTTAAATGACTTTCCATATGATAAAAATATAATTAATCTTCTAGTACTAGGTAATCATGATAGTAGTTTTATTGAGAAAGAAAACCTTAATTTATTGTTTTCTATTCCTAATTTAAGACATGATATTGTACCAATTGCTTATAAAAAAGCAAATATAAATATCAAAAACGATAATATCGTTTTACTCCATCCAAATGACAATTATAAGCAAAGATTCAATGATAAAATAATATTTAGAGGCCACTCTCACTTATCAAGACAAATATTTGATTCTAATAGAAATAATATATACATATATGTTCCTACTTGTAGTGATGTATTTCATAACAATGGTTATGAATTACCTAGCATTCTTGATGTAACTTTTAATTTTGCAAATAATGGCTTAATAAAAGAAGTTGATATTTTAACCCTTGTTTATATTAATAAATTTATTAAAGTTAGTTCAACAAAAAAGTCATTAAACGCTAATAAAATGATTAATAAAATTAAATATGAAGAAGAACCTAATATTAAAAAATTATAATTTAAAAAAATAGATTTTTAACAGTTAAATCTATTTTTATTTTCCTAACATATTAAGTAAATTAATTTTAAATATATCTTTTTCAGCATGGGTCTTAGATACCATTACCCCTTTATATGTTTCTAATTCTGTTTGATGACCTTCACTTAAAATTTCTTCTGGTGAAATAGTATTTAACATAACTACACCTTCATTTTGGTAAACCGTATAATGTAAAACTACATCACCATGTACTTTAGAAAACATTGTATCAGTAGGTAATTTTAACTCGTAGTTTTTAGTATTGTTATTTTGATTAACAGATACTATTTGTCCTAAAAATTCACCATCTTTTAATTTAGGATAATATTCAAAAAACAATTTTTTATAAGCTAACATGTTGTATTTTTTTAAAGCTCGTTCTAGCTTTTTAAATTCGTTTTCATTAACGTAATCAAAAACATATCCTTTCATATAATTCCCCCTAACATAATAGTAGTAAGCTAATTAAGCTTATCATAAATTAAGGTTTTTGTCAATTTTTTAGACCTTTTCAATGTTAATTTGAACAATAGTACAACCAATATTATTATAAAGTATTTTATAATCAATGACTTTTTTATTGTTTTTTAAAGTTGTTAAAACTTCATTTTTTAAAATCCCACTACCAATTCCATGAACAATAAGAAAAAACTCGTTTTTTTGTTTAAAATTATCATTGATAAAATCATTTACCATAACTCTAGCTATATCTTTAGTAACACCATGAAGATCTAATTTAGGTAAATTATCTGTAAAAACAATATTACTTAAATTCATTATAAACTTCGCGCATTTCGTCTTCCGTTGGAATTGAATTGCGACCTCCAATTCTCGTTACTGAAATTGCCCCAGCCATATTAGCTATTTTTAAAGTTTTTTCAAAATCAAAACCTTTAGCCATTCCATAAGTAAAAGCACCATGGAAAATATCACCAGCAGCGGTTGTATCAACTGCTTTAACTTTAATTGATGGCATTATTTTTACTTCACCATTATTTTTATATAAACACCCTTTATCTTCTAAAGTAACAACAATTGTATTATCAAAAACTTGTTCTAATTTATCAAACAAAGTAACTAATGTATTAAAATCGTTATAGTCAATTTTATATTCAGCTATTTGTTCAGCAAAACCTTTTGAACATACTAAATAATTAACCATTTTACTTAATTCAACTATTTCTTTACGATCACGACTAGCATCAATAATACTAATTGCATCAGGATATTTTTCTAACATTTTTTTAGACATTTCAAATTCTTGACCGTCAATCAAAATAATATCTGGTTTAAAATCAATATCTAAATTTTTTAATTTCATATCATCAGGTCGATACGTTAAAATAGTTCGACTACCATTTTCTCTATTAGCAATAATATAAGCTTGGGATGTTTGACCACTATCACTTAACTCTAAATACCTCGTATCAACATTAATATCATCAAATTCTTTTTTTATTCTCTTACCATATAAATCGTTACCAACTACTCCAGCAAAAGTTACATCTAGTCCCCATTTTCCTAATAAATAAGCAGCATTACTAGCTGGTCCTCCTCCACATTCAATTCGACTGTGAACCCGATTTTTGGTATTTTCAATTGGATAACTTTCTACAGGAGTTGTTATATCATATGCAGCATGACCAATTACTAATATTTTCATTTTATCACCTTTTTTATTATATCACATTAATTGGAATAAAAAACAATTTTACATTATACTTTACATATCTTGTTTAAGTTTTCTTGTCAAACAACTCTTCAACAATTAAATCTTTTGAATGTAGATTATTATTCTTGCCTAATAATAGATTTTCATAAAATTTAACTAAATAACTACTATCTTCTTTAATTTTTAAATAGTTATTATAATAATTGCTTCTTACTAATGCATTTCTAAAATAAACTGATTTATCTTTAAATAAAGTATTATCAACATTATATCCTAGACTAATTAAATACTTTTCTATAAATAAAGCTGTAGTTCTAGTATTACCTTCTCTAAAAGGGTGAACTTGCCATATATTAGATGAAAATTTAGTT
>CALVXC010000014.1 GCA_944368805.1 uncultured Bacilli bacterium | reverse complement strand
ATTTTTTAGGTTTTAACCATATTCCTTTGTATAAAAGGTGTGGTTTTATAAATCTCCCCACTTTGGAAACACTATCTTTTTTATTTACAAAATTGACTTTAATAATTAAATAAGTTAAAATATGAGTAAATAGAGGTGATTATAAAGTGAAATCTAAAACAGCTCAAGAAGGAATTAATGATATATTAGAAAATCATAATTGGTCTTGGATAAGAGATATTTATGAAAGAAATAAAAATGGGTTAGATAAGATTGCTTTATTTTATCGTGGTAAAAATATTACTTATAATGAATTTTTTCAAAACGTCGAAAGTTATGCTAAAGCATTAAAACAAATGAACATAAAAAAAGGAGATATAATCCCTATATGTATGGCCAATTGTCCTGAATTTTTATATCTCTTTGGAGCTATTAGCTTAATAGGAGCTAGAGCTAACATTTTTGGTAATGATTTTGATGAAGACTATATTTTAGAAATAATTAACCAAACAAATAGTAAAATTTTATTTGCAACTGATGATAAATATGACAAACTTTCACAAATAATAAACAAAACTCAAATTGAAAATATAATTTTATCATCATTAACTGATTCATTACCTAATAACTATGATTATTATAATGAAATCGATAATCCATTTTACAAATTTGAAAATAAAGTTTCAAAATATCAACAACAAAACAATAAAATTATGAATATTAAACAATTTATAAATAAAGGTATTGATTATAACGGAGAACTAGAAGAAGAAATTAATTTAGAAGATGATTTTACAACAACTTATAGCAGTGGGTCAACTAATAATGGTAGACCTAAGGGAATTAATCATTGCGTTAGAAGTTATATATCAATGGCAAGATTTCATGATGAAGATTTATCTGGTTTACCAAAAACCAAAGGAATGCGTGGTATAGCAAACATACCAACTCATTCAAACACTAATCTATGTGTGTGTATATCTGATGTTTTATCGCAAAGTGGAACAGTTTGTTTAGAACCAATTTATCATAAAGATTTTTTGATAAATAGTGTTATTATAAATAAACCTAATTTTTTACCAATGACTAAATGTTTTGGTTTAGAGTTGGCTAAAAAAATAGATTATGATCCTAATTATCAAAACATAAAATTACCATATGTTTTAATACCAACTATAATAGGAGAACCATGTTATCCAAATGAAGAAAAATATATAAACAAAGCTATAAGAAAAGCCAAAATGGGTAAAAATAGATTATCGTTTCTAAGTGATTTAATTGTCTGCCTTTCTATGGGTGGTGGTGATTGTGAACATGGTGGTATCTTTTTTACCTTATATAAATCAGCTAGAGAAAAGAAGCTTAATTACCTTTTAAAGAAAAAACCATTAGGTTTAGTACCATTTAAATTAGTTGATTATAAAATATTAGATGAAAAAGGTAATGAATGTAGGCCATATCAAATGGGAAGATTAGTAGCTAATTCAATGGCTACTATGAAAGAATATAATAACAATGAAAAAGCTACAAAAGAATTTTTTGTAAAAGATAAAACAGGAAAAGTTTATGGAGATTGTTCGGTTTATGCATATAAGGATGAATATAATATTCCTTTTATGAAAGGAAGAATAGGGGATGAAATAACTTTAAAAAGTGGGGAAAAAATTGCATTATTCTTAATACAAGAAACAGTATTAAAAGATACTAAAAAAATTCTAACTTCCGAAGTAGTAGTTGTTAAAGATGAATATGGTGTTGATAAATTAATTGTTCATGTAGAAATGCAACCGCATACACCTATTAATGAAACCCAAGTTTTAAAATCAATTCAATCACGTCTTGAAAAAGATTTTCCTAAAGAAATAACTGATAATATTTTTTATCGTATTAGGAGTAATGAAGAATCTTTTCCTTTAACAGGCTGTGGAAAACGAAACAAATTAAAACTTAAAGAAGAAGGTTTTGAAAAATGCGTAAAAATAAACAATAATGTATTAGAACAAATTGACTGTATGATAAAAGATGATGCTAAAACTTTAACAAAGAAAAGACAAATTTAACTGTCTTTTTTTATGTATACGTGATATAATTAATTTAAAATAGAAACGAGGTTATGAATATGATGATTAATGCCGGAGCATTACTTATTATTGCTAGTTTGTTTTATAGCATGGCTCTACTTATACTGTTTTTTTCGAAAAAACATATTGACAGCATTGAAAATAAGATTTTTTCTGTTTTAGTTATCACTAATTTTATTGGTCTTATTTTAGAAATGACTAACTATTTTTCCGTCTTAAATATGGAATTTCTACCTAGATTTAACCAAATAATTTCTAAATTTTACTTATTATATTTATTAACTTGGATAATGGTATTTACTTTTTATATATTTACTATTTCTAGTAAAAAAGACGAAACAAAAAAAAGAACATTTTTAAAAAAAGTTTTTAATATTTGGCTAATTTTATATATCATCTTTGCCATAATTGTTCTTTACTTACCATTAGAATATACAAACGAAAACGGTTCAATATATTCTTATGGTATGAGTGCGAATTTTGTATATCTTATATCAGCTTTTTGTATTTTAATTTGTATTAGTTGTATGTTATTAAATTTAAAAAATATAAGAAATAAAAAATATTTACCACTATTTCTTTTTATTGCTATTGGTTCTTTAACTATCATTATTCAACATAATAACCCTGGTTTATTATTATTTACTTCAATGGAAACTTTTATTACCATGGTTATGTATTTTACTATTGAAAATCCTGATGTTAAAATGTTAAACGAATTTATCAAAAATAAAGAACACACTGATAAAGTAAATAATGAAAAAGCAATGTTTTTATATAGAATTTCACAAAGTTTAAAACGACCAATAGCCTTAATTTTAAATAGTTGTGATAGAATATTACACGAAGGGAAAATTAATGAACCTATTAAAGAAGAAATTGATGATATAAATTTAAACGCTAAAAAAATGAACGAACTAGTTAATAACATTTTAAATATTTCGGATGTTGAAACTAAAGATATAAAAATAACTAATAAACAGTATAACCCTCATGATTTATTAAAACAACTAATCGAAAAAATAAAAGATGGAATAAAAACTAAAGATATTAAACTGATAACCAATATTGATGAGAGTATTCCAGAACGTTTAATGGGCGATTCTATAAGAGTAAAACAAGTAATTAGTACTGTTATTGAAAATGCTATTAAATATACCGATAAAGGTTTTATTGAATTTAGTGTGTCACCAATTATCAAACACGAAATATGTAGTTTAATGATTACTATAGAAGATTCAGGATGTGGTATTAAACGTGATAAATTATATCATTTATTTGATGATGCTAAAAAATTCGATGAAGGGAAGAAGAATTTAATAACTGCTAAAAAAATAATTGATTTAAATGGTGGGACTATAACAGTTGATAGTGATTTTAATAAGGGAACAAAAGTAACAATTATTATTAATCAAAAACTAGTTGAAACTGAACAAGACAAAATAATAAATAGTCTTGAAGTTAAAAAAAATAACCCCAAGATTTTATTCGCTAATAACAATAAACTAGATCAGGACAAAATGGTTAGATTATTTAAAAAGTATAATGTAGATGTTGATACAGTTGATATAAATCAACACGTTTTAGAAAAAATAAGAAATAACGAAAAATATGAATTAATTATTCTAACCGAAGAAATGCCTAAACTAAACGGGATTAAAACTTTCCAAAAATTAAAAGAAATTGATAATTTTAAAATACCAGTTATTCTATTAATCGAAGAAAAAAATAAAAACTTAATTAGAGAATATTTAGATTTAGGTTTTAAAAATGTCTTAATAAAACCAATTACTAAAGATGATATTGAGTATATTAATAAAGAACTACTTTAAGTAGTTTTTTACTTCGAACTTAATTCGTGGTATAATACTATCATGGAATATATTATAGATGGTAAAAAATATCAAGTTATTATTGTTAAAAAGAATAATAAAAATACTTATATTCGCGTTAAAGAAGATTTAAATATTTACGTAACAACTAATTACTTTACAACCAAAAAATATATTAAAAAATTATTAGATGATAATCTAGAAAGTATCAAGCGAATGTTAAGTATTCAAAGGAAAAAAAAGGAAAAACAAGAAAGGTTCTATTATTTAGGTAAAGAATATGATATAATTGTAGTACCTACTATCGATAAAATAACGATTGAAGGTAATAGCATTCTTACGAAAAGTAATGATCAATTAAATAGGTGGTATAAAAAACAAATCAAAATATTATTTAAAGAACGACTAGATTATAACTACCACTTATTTGAAGAAAAAATACCTTATCCTATTTTAAAAATAAGAACAATGAAAACAAGGTGGGGTGTTTGTAACAAAAGAGATAATTCCGTTACTTTAAACACTAATTTAATTAAAGAAACAATTGATAAACTAGATTATGTGATTATTCACGAATTAGCGCATTTTGTTCATTTTGATCATTCTAAAGATTTTTGGAATTTAGTTAGTAAGTATTGTAAAGAATATAAACAAATAAGAAAAGAATTAAAGGATTGGTGATGTTTTTGAAAAAAATAGTATTAATTTTAATTACTGTTACTAGTTTATTTATAATGAATACTGTTCAAGCTCAAACTTTAGGTGATTTAAAATCAGAATTAAATGATATGGAAAAAAACCTAAATGAAAATGAACAAAAAAAGGAATTAACTGAGGAACAAATTGAAGAAACAGAAAACAAAGTTGTTGAAATTAAAGCCAATATTGAACAAATATATAGTGACATTGATACTTTAAATAATGAAATTGAACAATTAAATAAAGATATCGAATCACGTGATAAAGAAATTAAAGAAGTTATTAACTTTGTTCAAGTATCTAATGGCGAATCAGCTTATTTAGAATATTTATTTGGCGCGAAAGACTTTACTGATTTTATTTATCGATTAGTTGTCTCTGAACAAATGACTAATTATAATGAACAATTAATTGATGATTATAATCAAATGATTGTCGATAATAACAATAAAAAAGAACAGTTAGCTAATAATGAAAAACAATTACAAGAAAAACAAGAAGAATTAAATGTTGAATTAGATAAATTAGGCGAAGAATTAGACAAAATTTCTGATACTAGTATTTCTATTCAAGAAGAAATAGATGCTCAAAAAGAAATTATTCAAATGTATGAAGATAAAGGATGTAGTGAAAATCAAGACCTATCTAGTTGTGGAACTTCTATTTTACCAGCTAACACTGCTTTTTATCGACCTTTAATTAGTGGTGTTGTAACAAGTGAATGGGGTTCAAGATGGGGTAGTTTCCATGAAGGAATTGACTTATCGAACTCTGTACGCCATATTCCTGTTTATTCAATTGGAACAGGTGTAGTTGCTTCAACCATTTCCCAAAGTTCATGTGGAGGAAATATGGTAATAGCTCATTATACCGTTAATGGAGCTACTTATACTGTTGTTTATGCTCACCTTTATTCTATTAGTGTTTCACCTGGCCAAGTTTTAACAAGAGACACCCAAGTAGGATTAATGGGTGGTGGTAGTGATACTATGTGGTATGATGGTTGTACAACAGGTGACCATTTACACCTAAGTATTTCTTCAGGATTATATGGTATTGATTATACTTCTTGGTCAACTTTAGTATCCTATAGTATGAACCCAAGATATATGATTAACTTTCCATCATATTCATGGTCAGACCGTTATACACAATATTAAAAAGGGTTAAACCCTTTTTTCATAAATAGACATTTTTTATAATATAATTATTTTATAATGATCATGGTGATAAAATGAAAGTTAAAATATTTGATGAAAACCATGAAAAAGATTTAGAACAAGCTGTTAATAAATTTTTAACAGAAAACAATATCGACGTTATTGATATTAAATACGAAGTTGCTGTTTCCGTTTTTTCAGAAGAACAAATATTTTGTTTCTCAGCCATGATCGTTTACACAAAAAAAGACTAAAGGAGTAAGTTATGTCTAAAAAAGTTTTACCTTATATTCTAGCTATTATTTTCTTTCTAATCTTTTTATTGATGGGGATTTTAATTATAACTGACCATATCAGTTCTTTTGATACAACTATTTATCAAATGATTATCAGTCATAATAATAATTTAACCCATATCTTAAAAGGAATAACTGAATTTGGTGATGCGATTATTTTAATCATTTTGACTCTATTTATTTTACTAGTTTTTAAAGAAAGAAAAATTGGCTTTTTAGTTTCAATTAACTTAATTGTTGTTTTCATAATTGGACAAATAACTAAATATATTTTTGTAAGACCACGACCAAGTGAAAATGTTTTAATTGAAATTGATGGCTTTAGTTTTCCTAGTGGACATTCAATAGTTAGTATAGCCTTTTATGGTTTTCTTATTTATCTATGTTTAACTAAAATATCTAATAAATTTTTAAAATATTTTTTAAGTATTTTTATGATTTTATTAATTATAACTATTGGTTATAGTCGTATTTATTTAGGAGTTCACTACCCAAGTGATGTTATTGGAGGCTTTAGCTTT
The DNA here is from genome assembly GCA_944368805.1 of uncultured Bacilli bacterium. Lineage (GTDB taxonomy): Bacteria > Bacillota_I > Bacilli_A > RF39 > UBA660 > CALVXC01. The sequence continues at coordinate 18,556 of CALVXC010000014.1, read as the reverse complement.
GGACTTTGTCTATTAATTTTATATATCGAATTATTTGCCAAAAAGATCTTAAAATAAATGTTATCGAGTTATAATATTTATTTTTTTTAAATATTATTAATATAGGTGAGATCGATATGCTAAAAAAAGTTCGGGACTTTATTATGGAAGAAGAATTAACTATTAATATTTATCATAACAAAGTAAATGTTGTTAATTATAGTAGTATTGGTCATTTTGATAATAATAAAGTCATTATCAATCATGATAAAGGTAAAATAATTATTCATGGTGAAAAACTAGTCGTTTCTAAATTAGTAACCGATGAAGTTTTAGTTGTTGGAAAAATTAATAATATAGAACTTAAATAAAATATGAAAAATCAATTTCTTAACTTATTTAGAAGCGCGATTAAAATAAATATTAAAGGTAAAAATATCGATCGTTTTATTAGAAAATTAATTACTTTAAAAATCGAATTATTAGAAATAGAATATATAAATTATAAAGAAGCTAATATTAAAATTTATAAAAAAGATTATGAAAAAGTTTTGGAAATAAAAACTATTTACGAAACTAATATATTAGATAGTTATGGTTTGATAAAAATACGAAAAGTATTAAAAATGAATCAAATTTTAATTATGTCTTTAACTTTAGGAATAGTATTACTAATTTTTTTAAGTAATATTATTTTTAGTGTTGAAGTGGTACATACTAATAAAGATATTAGAAATATTGTTTTAAACGAATTAAGCAATCACGGTATTAAAAAATACCATTTTAAAAAAAATTATAATCAATTACAAGAAATAAAAAAACAAATATTAGATGATTATAAAGATAAAATCGAATGGTTAGAAATAGAAGAAATTGGCACTAAATATCAAGTTAGATTAGAAATAAGGGAAATTAATAGTCAAAAAGAAAATACTACAGAACGTAATATAATAGCAAAAAAAGATGCCATTATTAGGAATGTTGAAGCTAAAAGCGGAGAAATTATAAGAAATACAAACGATTACGTTAATAAAGGGGACGTTGTTATTAGTGGTGAAATTAAATTAAATGAAGAAACAAAAGATACCGTAAGAGCTGATGGTAAAATATATGGTGAAGTTTGGTATACAACTACAACCGAATATCCCTTACATTATCAGGAAGTAAAAAAATTAAACAATACGAAAAATACATATGTTATTAAATTTTTAAATAAAGAAATTGAATTAACTTTTAATAAATATAAACAAAAACAAGCTACCGAAAAAGAAATTATCTCCCATCCGTTATTACCAATTAAGCTAGTTAAACAATATCAACAAGAAATAGAAAAAATTGATACAGTTTATACTCAAAAAGAAGCTTTAAAATTAGCTAATGATAAAGCTAGAGAAAAAATAGAAAGTAAACTAAATGACAAAGAATACATAATCAGCGAAAAAAATTTGAAAATAACTCTCAAAGATAGTAAAATAATAGTGAAGACTTTTTTTACTGTTTACGAAGATATTACGGATTATGGAAAAATTGAAACAGAAGAAGTAGAAAAAAAAGAAGTTGGTGAATAGTATGTTTAGACAAACCATTTTAGATATTTTTGGTCAATCATGGCCTATGATTTTAATCTGTACTACCATTGTAATTTCTATGCGAATTGCTTATTTACTAAAAAATCATAAAGACTTAGTTTTATATCGTGAATTAATGATGTTGTTATTTATTATTTATGTTATGTGCCTTTTTTATGTTGTAACTTTTCAAGATGTTTCTTGGTCAACTTCTAATTTTATTCCTTTTAAAGAAATAACACGCTACGAATTTGGATCACGTTTATTCTTTTTAAACGTTATTGGAAATATGTTAATGTTTATTCCTTATGGCTTTTTTATCAGTTATATATTAAAAACAAAAAAAATGTTAACAGTTTTAATTTTAGGATTAATTGCTTCAATTACAATTGAAACAACCCAATTACAAATTGGTCGTGTTTTTGATATCGATGATATTATTTTAAATATTGTAGGAGTAATAATTGGTTTTTACTTATTTCGCTTTTTAGATAGCATTAAAGAAAAGCTACCTAAATTCTTGAAAAATCCTATTATTTATAATATAATAATCATCGCTTTATTAGTTCTCTTTATCTTATATTTATTTAATGTAATTAAAGTAGGTGTATAATTTGAATAAATTTGAAATAATAAATAAATTATCTAATATTGAAGAATTAGTTGAAGTAAAAAAAGTAATCGATTATGCTTTAAAAACCGAAAAAATCAACAACGTTATTTTTAATATTATTATTGTTGATAATAATTACATTCAAAAATTAAATCGTGAATATCGGAAAATCGATTCGCCAACTGATGTTATTTCCTTTGCTTTAGAAGATAATGATGATATTAATTATAGTCCTATTCGTTTGTTAGGAGATATATATATATCTTTAGATAAAGCCAAAGAACAAGCAAAAGAATATAACCACAGTTTATTAAGAGAATTATCATTTTTAGCCGTTCATGGATTATTACATTTATTAGGTTATGACCATATGAACAAAGAAGATGAAAAAATTATGTTTGAAAAACAAGAAAGGATTTTAAGTAGTTATGGAATATACAAATAAAAAAGAGCGTAGTTTTAAACGTTTTTTAAAAAGTTTTAAATTTGCTTTTCAAGGATTAAAATATGCTTTTACGTATGAACAAAATATGGTCGTTCATATTTTGATTACTATTTTAGTAATCGTTGCCGGAATTAGATTAGATATAAGTACTTTAGAATGGTTATTTTGTTTTATTGTTATTGGTTTAGTAATCGCAACAGAATTGATTAATACTTCAATTGAAGCAGTAGTTGATTTAGTTACCGAAGAGAAGAAAGCTTTAGCTAAAATTGCTAAAGATACTGCCAGTGCAGCCGTTTTTGTATTTGCTTTAATAGCTTGTTTTATTGGTGTTGTTATTTTTGTACCTAAAATTATAGCTTTATTTTAGAATAGGAGATAGATATGAAATCAGGATTTGTAAGTATTGTTGGACGACCTAATGTTGGTAAGTCGACTTTAATAAATAATTTAGTTGGTTCAAAAGTTGCTATTATTTCCAATAAACCACAAACAACTAGAAATAATATCCAAGGAATTTATCATGAACAAGATACCGAAATAGTTTTCATTGATACACCAGGAATTCATAAGCCAAACCATAAATTAGGTCAATATTTAAACAAACAAGCTTATTATAGCTTATCAGATAGTGATGTTATTTTGTTTTTAATAGATGCTAGTATGAGTTTGGGTAAAGGTGATCAATTTGTTTTAGATAAAATTAAAGAGATTAAAAAACCAGTTATTTTAGTTATTAATAAAATTGATAAAATAAATAAAGAAGATTTAATGAATAAAATATTAGAATATAAAGATTTATATGATTTTGCTGATATTGTACCAATTTCAGCTTTAAAAAAAGATAATACTAAGGAACTTATTAAAGTAATAAAAAAATACTTAAAAGATGAAATTAAATATTATGATGATGATCAAATAACGAATAAATCAACAAAATTTTTAATTGCTGAAATTATTCGTGAAAAAGTCTTTAATTTGACTGAAGAAGAAGTGCCACATTCTGTAACTTGTCTAGTTGAACATATCGAAAAAAATAAAAATAGTTATGTTATTAATGCAACTATTATTGTTGATCGCGATTCACTTAAAAAAATTATTTTAGGTTCTAAAGGTAGTAAAATAAAACAAATAGGATCGTTAGCTAGGAAAGATATTGAACAGTTATTAGGTTCAAAAGTTTATTTAGATTTGTTTGTCAAAACTATAAAAAAATGGCGTGATAAAGATAAATATTTGTCAGAATTTGGATTTGACGAATTTGAATAATTGTGTATAAAATAGATTTAAAGTTCCCATTATGATAATAGGTGATGAAAATGAAAAATTTATTATGGGATTTATTTAGAAATACTGGAAAAATCGAATATTATTTAAAGTATAAGGAGTATGATAAAAATGGTAGTAACAATCGGAAAAACTTATAAACATTTTAAAGGAAAAGAATATAAAGTATTATTAATTGCAAGAGATAGTGAAACTTTAGAAGACGTTGTTGTTTATGAAGCTTTATATGGTGATCATATTATATGGGCGAGACCTTATAGTTTGTTTACTTCATTAGTGGATAAAGAAAAATATCCCAATGCCGACCAAAAGTATCGTTTTGAACAAGTAAATTAAGGTGCGATTTATGATTACAAAAGTTGAAGGAATTGTTTTTAGTGAACGTGATTATAATGAAACTAGTAAAATAATCAATGTTATAACTAAAGAATATGGGATAATTGGTCTGTTAGCTAAAGGAGCTAAAAGTATCAAAAGTGATTTACGTACAGTAACTAGTAAAATGACTTATGGTTATTTTAATATTTACTATAAAGAAAATAAGTTATCTTTACTATCAAGTGTTGATGTTATCGATAATTTAAAAAATATCAAAAAAGATATTACTAAAATAAGTTATGCTTCTTTTTTATTAGATTTAGCTAGTCAAGTTATTAAACAAAATAATCACTGTGACATATATACTTTATTAGTTAATTCCCTTTTAAAAATTAACGAAGGTTTTGACCCTTTAGTTATTACCAATATTTTAGAACTTAAATATTTAGATTATTTAGGTGTGATGCCAATTATTGATAAATGCTCTTATTGTGGTAATACTAGTAATATTATAACTATCTCAGCTCATCGTGGTGGTTATTTGTGCAAAAATTGTAGGCAAAATGAGCGCATTGTTAGCTTAAAAGCTATTAAATTAATAAGAATGTTTTATTATGTTGATATATCTAAAATATCAACTTTAAATATTGGAAATCAAGCTAAAAAAGAAATAAATCAATTTCTAGATGAATATTATGATCGTTATACCGGTTTGTATTTAAAAAGTAAACATTTTTTAAATAATTTACTTAAATTATAAAAAGCTATTCTAAACTTTGAATAGCTTTTTTAATAACCATAATTGAATTTTCTAATTTTTTAGTTTCTTCATCATTAAGTTTTAAATAAACTTTTTGTTTAACACCATGACTTCCAATTATTGCTGGACAACCAATATAAACATCATTATTTTCATCATAACAAGAAACTGATATAATAGCATTTTCATCAGCTAAAATAGCATTCGTTATTCTAACTAAACAAATACCTATTCCATAATAAGTAGCTCCTTTACGTTTAATAATTTCATAAGCAGCATTTTTAACATCATCAGCAATCTTAACCATTTCTTCTTTAGTTAGATAATCATTAATATTTTGTAAGCCAATATTAGCGTTACTCCAAGGAACAAATTCACTATCACCATGTTCACCAATAACATAAGCATGAACATTTTTAGGATTAATCTTTAATTTATCACCGATTAAATATTTTAATCTCGCACTATCTAAACTAGTACCACTACCAATTACTTGATTAGATGGTAGATTAGAATATTTCCATGTAATATAAGTCATTACATCTAAAGGATTAGTTGCTACTAAAAAGATACCATTAAAACCGTTTTCCATAACTTTATTGATAATACTTTTAAATATTTTGGCATTTTTATAAATTAAATCCATTCGTGATTCATGCTTTTCTTGATTAGCGCCAGCAGCAATACAAACTATTTTAGCATCCTTACAATCACTATAATCACCGGCATGAATATTTATTTTACTAGGAGCAAAGGCTAAACAATGATTTAAATCCATGGCCTCACCAACGGTTCTTTCATAATCTAAATCAATTAAAACTAATTCATTAACATGAGTTCTTTGATTTAGTAAAGCATAAGCATAACTCATTCCAACATTCCCACAACCAATTATAACTACTTTATTATTCATAATTATCCTCCTTATATAATAATATTTTATATTAAAACACATCTAATGTAAAGAAAGACTTAGAATTTAATTGTAAATTAAAGTGAAAATATTTTACATAATTAGACATTAATATTTTAGATAAAAAGAAATTTTAAAAACATAAGTGATATAATTAAATTAGGAGTTGATTTTATGGCAAGGAAAAGAAAAGGAAGAAAGAAAAAGAAAATTTTAATTATATTTTTGGTTTTATTATTAATTGCCGGTGGTATTTTTGCTTATTTTTATTTTTTCAAAGGTCAAAACGTAGTTGGAAAAGTTAAAGATAAAGTTGTTGAAAAGAAACTTAAAATCGTTGACCCTAATTCTAAAACTAGACCTATAGCTGTTATGATTGATAATCATGATGATGCTTGGCCACATGCTGGATTACAAGATGCTTATATTTCTTATGAGATTATTGTTGAAGGCGGATTAACCCGAATTATGGCTATTTTTAAAGATCAAGATACAGAGTTGATTGGACCTGTTCGTAGTTCGCGTCATTATTTTTTAGACTATGCGATGGAAAACGATGCCATTTATGCTCATTATGGTTGGAGTCCCCAAGCTCAAAGTGATATTAGTACGTATGGTATTAATAACTTAAATGGCATATATAGTGATGCTTTCTGGCGTGACAATACTTTATATGCGCCACATAATGCTTTTACTAATATTGAAAGTTTAGAAGAAGCTAGCGAGGGAGCTGGTTATGATACGGAAACTGATCAAGAATTACTTTTAAATTATAACGTTGATGAGATAAGTTTAGAATCCAAAGAAGGAGCTTTAATAGCTAATAATATAAGTATCGATTATTCTTATTATCATAACACTAGTTATACTTATGATATAGAAAACAAGGTTTATAATAGAATTATGAACGGTATTCCACATACAGATAAAATTACTGGTAATCAATATACAGTTAAAAATATAATCATTTTAAAAGTAGATAATTATAGTATGGATAGTAGTGGTAGACAAGATATTGACAATTTAGGTACAGGAGACGGTTATTATGTAACTGACGGTTACGCTGTGCCAATTAAATGGTCTAAGCAAACCCGTGAAAGTCAAACGGTTTATACCTATTTAGATGGTGAAGAAATCGAGGTTAATGATGGTAATACATATATTCAAATTCAGCCGATTAACCAAGAATTATTAATAACTGAATAAAAAAATTTGCTAATTATGCGAAAATAATTATAATTTTCCTTAAAATGTGATATAATGTATTATGTTTGAGGTGAAAAGGGTAATGAACGACATTTTTAAAGATCGAGAATATATAGAAATTGTAAAAGATATTTTAGATAATGAAGAATTTAATAAAATTAAAGATATAGAACATCATGGAATTAGCCGTTATGAACATTCTCTTAAGGTTTCTTATAGAGCTTATAAAATAGCTAAAAAGCATAATTTAAATTATGTTGAAGTAGCTAGGGGAGGATTATTACACGATTTTTTCTTAAGTGATGAAGAAAGAACAACTAAAGATAGAATTGTATCAACTTTTGTTCATCCTAAAAAAGCTTTAAAAAAATCAAAAGAAATATTTGAAGTTAGTAATTTAGAAGCTGATATCATTAGAAGTCATATGTTTCCAGTTAATTTAAAGGTGCCACGTTATAAAGAAAGTTGGTTAGTTAACATGGTCGATAAGACAGTTGGTTCATCTGAATTTTCAATGAAATTAGGTTATCGTTTTAGTTATGCAGCTAACTTTGGTCTATTAGTATTATTTAATTTTATCAAATAAAGCTATCTTTGAATAGCTTTTTTTGTTATAATATATTTATGTCCTCGTAGCTCAGCTGGATAGAGCACGGCCCTCCTAAGGCCGGTGTCGAAGGTTCGAATCCTTTCGGGGACGCCATTATGTTATAAAAAGTTTAAACTAACAATGTTTAAATTTTTTTTATAATTATATAGATAAATATTTATTAATAGTTGTTCTATTTTTTTAAAAAATAAATATATTATAATTGTAAAACTTTGTTTCTATTTTTGCGTAATTTTGTTAAATATATTCAAGATAGGTTTATATAATACAATAATTAACGAATCACACATAATTTATATTAGAGGTGATAATATATGGAGAATAATAATGACAATAAAGGATGTGTATGCCAAATATTAAAGAAAATTGATAAATTACAAAAAGAAGTAGAAAACAAAAAAACATTAGATACGTGTGATCGTCTATTTTTAGGAAATGTTCCAGAAAATATATGTAATACCAGACCATTTACCTTATTGTGTTGTAATGGTCGCTTTAAAGCGTTTTTTCAAAACGGTTTAGAACTTTTAAATACTGAAGTTTTTAGAGTTGAAAAAGTAGATAAATGTTGTGCACAATTACGTTGTTTACAATTAGTATCATCTGACCCTTTAATAGATCCAATATTTGATAATATATATAATCCAGCAATATCAATTCAAGCAACTAATAACTTTGTGGCTGTTAACTTAAATTGTATATGTGGAATTCAATGCTTAACTGATATTCATCTTAATTTATGCTAAAACCAAATTAAACGGAGGAAATAAATGTTTGATAATGCTAAAATTTTTATCACTGGTGGTACAGGAAGTTGGGGCCAATGTTTAACTACATATTTATTAAAAACAAATGTAAAAGAAATAATAATATATTCTCGTAATGAATTATCGCATGTGACAATGAAGGAAAAATTTAATGATGAACGCTTAACATTTATAATTGGTGATGTACGTAATGTTGAACGGTTGATTGAAGCAAGTAAAGAAGTTGATTATATTTTCCATTTAGCAGCCTTAAAACATGTACCTATTTGTGAGGAACAACCATATGAAGCAATATTAACTAATATTATAGGAACAGTTAATGTTATTAAAGCAGCAATTACCAACAAAGTAAAAAAGGTAATTAATGTTTCAAGTGATAAAGCGGTTAGTCCTAATAATTTATATGGTCTAACTAAAGCTATTGGTGAAAAATTAATTATTGAAGCTAATAATAAAAAAAGTCAAACTAAATTTATATGCGTACGAGCAGGGAATGTAATTGGCTCTAATGGTAGTGTGATTCCTTTATTTATAAACCAAATAAAGAAAAATAACTTAATAACGATAACCGACATAAATATGACAAGATTTTTTATCACTTTAGATGAAGCTATTAAATTATTAATTAAAGCATCACAATTTAGCTATGGTGGTGAAATATTAATAATGAAAATGACCTCGATGAAAATCAATGATTTAGCCCAAATACTAATTAAATATTATGGTAATGAAAAAACCGTTGTCAATTATTCCAAAATTAGATTAGGTGAGAAAATAAATGAAGAATTAGTTTCAGTTAATGAAGCAAGAAATACATATCAATTGGATGATGATTATTATTTGATTATTACACCAATGATGTATGATAAATTAAAACCTAAATACGCTAATTTAAAAAAAGTTACATTTAATAGTTATAATTCTTCTACAGATCTGTTATCTATAAAACAAATAAAGCAACGTCTAAAACAGGCTAATTTTATAGACGGGAGGTAAAAATGAAAAAAATTGTAGTGCTTGGAAGTAATGGTATGGCTGGACATATGATTACTTTATTTTTAGAATCTTTAAACAAATATGACGTTTATAATATTTGTCATCAGAAAAAATTAAACGATAAAAGTATTGTGTTAGATGTGATTGATCAAGTCGCATTTTTTAAAACTTTAGATTCGATTAGGCCTGATATAATAATAAACTGTATTGGTATTTTAAATGACAAAAGCGATAAAGATATTGTTTATACGAAAATGATAAATACTATCTTACCTAAATCATTAGAAACATACTATCAAGATACCAATACTAAAATAATCCATTTAAGTACTAATTGTGTTTTTAAAGGATCAAATGGACCGTATAGTGAATATGACAATAAAGATGCAACTGATACTTATGGAATAAGTAAATCTTTAGGTGAAATTGATAATGATAAAGATTTAACAATTAGAACTTCTATTATCGGGCCAGAATTAAAATATGGTAAAGGTTTATTTGATTGGTTTATGCGACAATCTGAAGAAATATTAGGATACAACCAAGAATATTGGTCGGGTGTTACAACTTTAGAATTAGCGCATATCATCGATAAAATGATAGAACAAAACATAGTTGGTATATATAATTTATCACCAAAAGAGAAAATTTCCAAATATAATCTTCTAAATCTTTTTAAAGAAATATTTAAAAAAGACATAATTATAAAAGAAGATAATCAAAGAAAAGTTGATAAAAGTTTAATAACTAAAAGAAATGATTTTGAATATCATTTTAATGATTACTACAAAATGATTGAAAACATGAAATTATGGATGGAAAAACATAGTAATTATTATGATAAATATTTAAATAAAGATAAAGTTATTATTATTTGGTCTAAAATAAAAGCTAATAAATTTGAAGATGAAAAAGAAGCATATCAATGGGTTGTACATAGAATGAAAGTTTTTATGACATATACAACTCAAAGTTTTAAAAACCAAACTAATCAACATTTTTATTATTTCATTAACTATGATGAAAAAGCTAAAGATATAATTTTAAAAGAATTAGCTAAATATCCACCACTTCCTTCAAATATAATTTTTACCGATCATTATTATGTTGAAATAAATAAAATTATTCCTTATTATCAAAAACTATACTTTGTAAGAATCGATTCTGATGATATGTATCAAAAAGAATTTATCGAAAAATTGATGAAATTTCATCCCAAAAAAGAAACTGAAGCTTTAATTGCCCAGAAAGGTTACATATATGACACTTCCAATAACGCTTTAGCACATTGGTTTTATACTTCGCCACCTTTTTACACATTGATATATGATACTAAAAAATTTGCTAGTGGATTTAGATATGATATTCATGGACATTCATCAGTAATTAAATTAAAACATGAAATAATTGATGGTGATAATTTTGTAGTTATTGTTCATGGACAAAACACTGTTACTAAATTTAACTCATCATTTCGTAAAGAAATTATCGATGACGAGTTAACTAAGCAAAGAATAATTGATGATTTTAATTTAAGGTTGTTACATGAGTAAAAAGTCATTATTATTTGTTACTTGGTCATTAACTTTAGGTGGTGGTGAAGCTCAAAGTACTATTAATATATTAAATAACATAAATTTAAATAAATATGATGTTGATGTTTTAGAATTTAATCACGGTGATAAAAAAATTAAAGTTTCTAAAGAAATTAATTTTTTAGAATCAATTATTAATTATAAGCAAAATCATTATCAGAAAAGCATTTTCAATAAATATATACGTCATCCCGAAATGATTACTAACATAATTAAAAAAGATTATGATTGCGTTATTGCTTGTAATCGTGGTTCAACTTCGTTATTAGGTGCATTTATTAAAGCCAAAAAAAGAATAGTTTGGATAAGAGGATCAATTGAAAATTTAAATTATAATAAAATAATTGATCCATTAGATAGAGAAAATGTTAAAGATAAATACAAACAACAAGATAAAATATTTGATCATTATAATCGTATCGTAGCTGTTTCTGATTCGGTTTATAATTCTTTAGAACAACTATTTTCAAGACATAAAGATAAACTTGTAAAAATATATAACTCTGTTGATGTAGATCATATAATTAAACTATCAAATGAAACAATAGAGAGTTATTTACCTAGTAAAGAAAATTGCATCGTTAGTGTTGGAAGACTACGTGAAGTTAAAAATCATAAATTACTAATTGACGCTATGAAAAATTTAATTACTAAAAGAGATGATACCGAATTAATTATTATCGGTGAAGGTTTATTAGAAACAGAATTAAATGAATATATCAAAAAAAATAATTTAGAACAATATGTAAAATTAGTAGGTTTTTATCCTAATCCATTTCCACTTGAAAAAAAAGCTAAAATTTTTTGCCTATCTTCCGATTCAGAAGGTTTTTGTCTAGCTATCTCTGAAGCTTGTGTTTTAGGAATTCCTTTTATTTCAACTGATGTTGGTGGAGCACAAGAGATTTTGAAAACAAAAGAATGTGGTTGTATTATTCCAAGAGATCCAGAAGTTTTAGCTAATAAGATTGATTTATTTTTAAATAATCAAAAATTATATGATTATCTAAAACATAATTGTTTTATAGCTCGTCAAAGATTTGATGTTAAAAAATTAGGTAATCAAGTTGAAGATTTAATTGATCAATTGTTTGAAGATAATAATTATAACTAAAAATTAATTTATGTTTAAAAAGAATAAAGTATAGAGGGGATGTTAAACAAACATGAAAAAAACTAAATCAATAATGGAAATGATAAAGCAAAAAGAGTGTGTTGTAGGAGTAATTGGTTTAGGATATGTTGGTCTACCATTAGCGATTACTTTAGCTAATAAAGGGTTCAAAGTTATTGGATATGATATAGACAAGCATAAGATAAATAAATTATTAAATAGCGAAAATTATATAAACGATATAAAAACTAGTGATTTAAAAACAGCGCTTCAAAATAAACTATTTATTCCTATTAATGATAGTAATGAATTAAAACAAACGAATATAATCGTTGTCTGTGTACCAACACCTTTAAATAAAAAAAGAAAACCTGATTTAACTTATTTGAAACAAGCTGCTGAAATTGTTAGTCAAAACATTAAAAAAAATCATGTTATAATTTTTGAAAGTACCACTTATCCAGGAACAACTGAAAAATTATTAAAAAAAATAATCGAAAAAAGTGGATTAAATGCTTTAGATGATTTTTTTCTTTCTTTTTCACCAGAGCGAATTGATCCTTCTAATAAGTATTATAATGTGAATAATACGCCTAAAATAGTAGGGGGAATTGATAAGGAAAGTACTCAAGTGACAGCTTATTTTTATCAGAGTATTATCGATAGTGATGTTATAAAAGTAACTAATACTAAGACAGCCGAAATGGCTAAGATTTTAGAAAACACTTATCGATTAATTAACATTGCTTTAATTTTTGAAATGAGTGAAATTTGTAACAAATTAAAAATAGATATTTGGGAAGTAATCGATGCTGCTAAAACTAAACCGTATGGCTTTCAAGCTTTTTATCCAGGACCAGGTGTAGGTGGACACTGTATTCCAATTGATCCAATATATTTAAGTCATGAAATGAAAAAACACAAATATAAAACCAAATTAATTGATATATCTAATAAAATTGTTTTAAATATGCCTAATTATATTGTTAATCGTATAAAAAACATAACTAAAAATCATAAGTTAAACAATTTAAAAATTTTACTAATTGGAATGTCATATAAAAAAGATGTTGATGATTTACGGGAAAGTCCTTCTTTAGAACTTTTCAAAATTTTACAAGAAAAAAAAGCTCAAGTTGATTATTATGATCCATATATAGATTCATTTACCTTTAATAAAAAACAATATAAATCAGTAGCTATAAATAAAATAAAACAATATGATTTAGTTGTAATTTGTGTTGATCATAGTAATTTAAACTATAAATATATTTTAGATAATAGTAAGCTGATTTTTGATTTGAAAAACGTTTATCAAAATAATAAAAAGAAGGTTATAAAATTATGAAAAAATTTTTAAAACATACACATTTTTTAGTTACTGGTGGAGCTGGTTTTATAGGATCAAATTTAGTAGAAGAACTGTTAAAAAATAATTATCGAGTTACAGTATTAGATAATCTTTCAACTGGTAAAATAGAAAATATAAAACCTTTTATGGATAATCCTAATTTTAAATTTATAAAAGGTGATATTCGTAATTTAGATGTATGTCTTAAAGCATGTGAAAATATCGATTATCTTCTTCATCAAGCAGCTATTGGCTCAGTATCAAGATCATTAGAAGAACCAATTTTATATAATGATATTAATATAAATGGTACTTTAAATATAATGTACGCTGCCCAAAATAAAAAGGTAAAAAAAGTAGTTTATGCATCTTCTTCGTCAGTTTACGGTGACACAGAAACTTTACCCAAAATAGAAGGTAATGAAGGACAACTTTTATCACCTTATGCTTTAACTAAAAAAGTAGATGAAATGTATGCTTCGATGTTTTATGAAATATATAAATTACCTACTATTGGCTTGCGCTATTTTAATGTATATGGTCCTAAACAAAATGAAAAATCAATATATTCAGCTGTCATACCTTCATTTATAAATAAACTGATTAACAATGAACAAGTTACTATAAATGGTGATGGTGAAAGTTCTAGAGATTTTACTTATGTTAGTGATGTTGTAAAAGCTAATATAAATGCCTGTTTAGCTAGTTCTAAATGTAATGGTAAAATATATAATATAGCTTATGGTGACCAAACAACTTTAAATGATTTATACTATAACATTAGAGCTTTATTAAAAAAAGAATTAAAACCAATATATGGACCTTTTAGAAAAGGAGATATTAGACATTCTAAAGCTGATATTAGTAAAGCAAAAAAAGAATTAGATTATAGACCAACAACTAATATTAGTTTAGGGTTAGAAAAAACAGTAAATTGGTATTTACAAAATCAAATAAAACCTTAAAATCAATTATAATTTTAAATGATTTTAAGGTTTTATTTAGATAAACAATTATTAAAATTAATGTAAATAAATTAATAAAGTTAAATTATTTATATAAAATTTTAATAATTTTTTTTATGGATATGTGTTAGAAACGGAAACATTAAAAGAAAGCGAGCTAGTAAGACCAACTGAATTTTCAACGACGAAATTAAATCTACTTTCACCTGATCTACCTAACAAACTAAAATTCACTCTTAAAACATTAGGTTGAACACTAGTATCTATAGAAGCACTATTGATAGTAAAATTAGGATTTGATGAATTAATACTGTTTAAACTTAAATTATAAAATCCTAAAGCATCATTTAAAGGAATATCTAAAGTATATGAAGGATTTTGAATATTATTACTTAAATCAAATGCATCGAAATGAAAAACACCATTAGGGAAAACATCGCTATCAACAGTTACATTATTTTTATTTAATGTAAAACCAGTAATATAAATATTATCAACAATTAGCTGATTAGTTGTTGTTTGAATTGGACCATTAGGACCAGAAACAAGAACGTTAAATGTATAAGTACCACTACAAATTCCACATTCATCTATCGTTACTACACCAGTTAAACTATTTATTTCTAAATTACAAGAAACTCCAGGAGTTGTTATTGGTTCAATCAAACTATATGTTAAAGGTACATTATTAGGATTATATACTAGTATTTGAAAAGTGTTAGAAACAACGTTTGAAGGGTCATTAGTGTTATTAGATGCATTACAAGAGGTTGTTGCTTGATAGCTTAAAACGATTGGTGTTTGTACGATTGGGTTAATGGTAGCTTTAAATGGTTGAATTGAACAGATACAATTTGCATCTAACTTAAGAGTTGTATTAGTTTTATATAATGTAGCTTCACCATTTAAAAAATATTCAAGAAAATCGTTCGCACTGGGATTAATTGTTTTAAGTGGGACTGTAGGAATGATAGCAATAGCTTGTAAAAGTAAACAATCATCATCACTTTCTAATATTTTAAATAATTTAGTTTTTAAATTCTGCGCTACTACTGTTTCAATATTATCTATTAAAAACACTCGACTATTACGTAAAGAATATTTACTTAAAAGATTATCGATGTTTTTCTTAAAATTCATATCTATCACCTCATCTTGTTTATATAATTATATTTGTTTAAACAAAAAAAATACCATAAATGATTTAACTATAACTAGTTAACTTTATGATATTTAATAACTAATTAAAAAACTATTTTTACTATGATAAAAATCTAAATAAATGTATTTTCTAATAACTTATTAAATTTTAAAATACTTCTTATTTTATAATTATTTTTTTTCAGTAATATGTTCTAATGAAACCGTTAATAATTTATTAATATGATCGTCATCTAAAGAATAATATACAATTTTACCATCTTTTCTTATTTTAACTAATTTAGCATTTCTTAAAGATTTTAACTGGTGTGATATAGCAGAAATTGTCATATTTGTTAAATAAGATAGATCACTAACACATAACTCGCCATATTCTAAAGCTATTAAAATTTGTAATCTAGTACTATCTCCAACAATTTTAAAAAAATCTGATAAATCAGTAATAGTATTATAGTTAACCATTTTTGCTTTTATTTCTTTGACTAGTTTTTGATTGTGTGGAATTTGATTGTTTTCGTTCATAATAAGCACCTCTTAGTTATATTATAATTGAACATTTTAAAAAAAGTCAAATTATTTTATTAAAATCATTGACATTTGAACAACTATTCAAATATAATATAATAGATACTTGAATAATCATTCAAATATAGAAAGAAGGTATAACATGATTATGGTATTTAGAATTATATTAGTAATAGTTTTATTAATAATAAATACTTTATTACCATTACCAGATGTTTGTAAATTACTAATATATATTATTTCTTATTTATTAGTAGGTTTAACAGTTGTTATAGATGCTATTAAAAATCTTTTTAAACGCCGATTTTTTGATGAAAATTTTTTAATGTCTCTAGCGACAATTGGTGCTTTAATAATTAATCAATATATGGAAGCTGTTTTAGTTATGTTATTATATCAAATAGGGGAATTATTTCAATCATACGCTGTTGGTAAATCGAGAAAATCGATAGCTAGTTTAATGGATATTAGACCAGATTACGCCAATAAAGAAATAGCTGGTAAATTAAAAAAAGTTGATCCTAAAGAAATAAAAATCGGTGATTTAATCGTTGTTAAAGCCGGTGAAAAAATACCATTAGATGGAATTATTAAAAAGGGTAGTGGTTTAATTGATTCTTCGGCTTTAACTGGTGAGTCTATTTTTAAAAAAGTAGTTAAGGGTGATGAGGTTTTAAGTGGCTGTATTAATAAAAATGGATTATTAACAATTAAAGTTACTAAAGATTATGATAATTCAACTGTTGCTAAAATTTTAGATTTAGTAGAAAATGCTAGTAATAAAAAAGCTAAAACAGAAAAATTTATTACC
The DNA here is from genome assembly GCA_944368805.1 of uncultured Bacilli bacterium. GTDB lineage: Bacteria > Bacillota_I > Bacilli_A > RF39 > UBA660 > CALVXC01. The sequence goes on along the minus strand of CALVXC010000014.1, from coordinate 1,572 downwards.
AATTTTGCTCGTTATTATACACCGATAGTTGTTATTTTAGCTATATGTTTAGCGTTTTTACCACCATTATTAATTCCTGATTTAACATTTACCGAATGTTTAAAAAGAGCTTTAACGTTTTTAGTTATTTCCTGTCCATGTGCTTTAGTAATTTCTGTTCCTTTAGGTTTTTTTGGAGGAATTGGTGGTGCTTCTAGAAACGGCATTTTAATTAAGGGTAGTAATCATTTAGAAGCTTTAGCGAAAATAAAAACTGTTATTTTTGATAAAACAGGAACTTTAACTAAAGGAAATTTTGAAGTAGCCAAGGTTAAATCTGTTAAATTAAAAGAAAATGAATTATTAAAAATAGCTGCCTTAGCTGAAAGTTATTCAACTCATCCAATTGCTGATTCTATTAAAGCAGCTTATAAGCATAATATTGATCAAAAAAGAGTAAATGATGTTAATGAAATAGCTGGTAAAGGAATTGACGCAATTGTTGATAATCGTCATGTTTATGTTGGTAATGAAAAATTAATGAAAAAATTTAATATTACTGTTCCTAAAGAAGATTTGAATGAAACAGTTATATACGTTGCAATTGATAATGAATATATGGGTTATATTTTAATTGCTGATACTATAAAAAAAGAAGCTAAATTAGCTTTAGAAAAATTAAAACAAGAAAATCATATTAAAAAAATAATAATGTTAACTGGAGATAATGAAAAAGTGGCTAGTAAAGTAGCTAAATATTTAGCTATAGATAAGTTTTATGCGCATTTATTACCAATCGATAAAGTTAATTTAGTTGAATCGTTTTTAAAAGAAAAACATGAAGGTAATTTAGCGTTTATTGGTGATGGAATTAATGATGCTCCAGTATTAACTCGTTGTGATGTTGGAATTGCCATGGGTGCTTTAGGATCGGATGCTGCTATTGAAGCTGCTGATGTTGTAATAATGGATGATAACTTATTGAAATTAAATACAGCTATATCTATTTCTAAAAATACTATTAAAATCGTTAAACAAAATATTTATTTTGCGATCGGAATAAAGATACTTTTCTTATTATTGGGGTCATTAGGTATTGTTAATATGATGGAAGCTGTTTTTGCTGATGTTGGAGTTTCAGTTATAGCTATTTTAAATTCAATGAGAGCTTTACATATTAGTAAGAAGTATTTAAAATAACGGAAATAAGATAAAATGTAAAGATTGTAAAAATTAAACGTAAAAATATTTACAAGTACAACTAATTATGTTAAACTTATCTTGTTAGTGCCGTCTTAGTTAAGTGGTATAACGGAGCCATGGTAAGGCTCAATGATAAGTTCGATTCTTATAGACGGCACCATAGGGAAATTAGTCGAACTAATCGACTTAAAATATTTGAAAGGTTAATTTCGGTTAACCTTTTTATATTGCTCGAAAGGAGTTGATTAGTTATGCAGATAATAAAGGAAAAATTAGATATTGATGATGAGTTAGAAAAACGAATCAAAAACACACTTAAATTTCTCAATATCAAATCTAAAATTATTAAAGGCAATATTATTCACATTCCTAAAACTAACATTGCTTATA
>CALVXC010000013.1 GCA_944368805.1 uncultured Bacilli bacterium | reverse complement strand
AAAACTTTGATTCATTAAAATTAGTAGTTAATAATTCTAATAATTTCCCTTCTTCTTCTAAAATTGTAGAAAAATTATTTCTACAAAAATGTTCCATTTTTTCGCCATATAATCTTTTTATTCTTTTTAATTCATTTTTTTGTTTTTCTTCTTTACTCATAATAGCCCCCGTAATTTAATATTTAAAACTTTATATTTAACCTTTTTGTCATATTTTTATAAATTACCTCAAAGTATGATTTATTATCAATAATAATATTCTACTTAATTTTTCGCTTACTTCAACATTAGAAGACTTATCCTTAATAAAATCATTAATTTGAATAGTTTTTATATTAGCCTTATTAGAAGCAGATATACCTCTTTCCGAATCTTCGAAAGTTATACAATTACTACTTGAAATATTCATCACATTCATAGCATTCACTTTTTTTATTAAAACCATTTTTTTTAATTAAAGAAAATAACTCATCATGATTAGTACAATAGTATTTTTGTTCAATTTCAATTTTCTTACTCAAAATACCACATCCTTTTAATTTCTCAATTTATTATACCATAATTTACAATTATTTCATTAAAAAAACACTCTTTAAGTGTTTTATATTTTACTAACTAAAGTTACTATTACATCAATACTAAATAAAATAACTAATCCAATTGTAAAAAAAGTTGGAATTTTATTAATAAATTTATCAAACAAAGGTTTTATTAAATAAATTAACAATAAAGAAGCTAATCCCCAAACTAAAGCCATTTCTAAAGAAATATATTTACCAATATTAAACTTTAAATCTTTATAACTCCAAAAAGTTATATCAAATATCTTTTCAATTAAAATACCGCCTATATATTCCATTATAGTTAAAAGAAAAGCATTTATAAGAAAGATAAGTAAAGCTTTTAAGTATTTGTTCATTTTTATATCTTTAAAAAACAAATTATAAACAGCAATAATAATAACACAACCTATTCCATAAATTGGTGTCCAAAAACCATAAAAAATTCCACTTTCTCCACCATAAATATCATATACAAAACTCTCAATAATATGCCCAATAATCGAATAGACAAAAAAACAATTTAAATAATACATTATATCACCGTTATTATTATGGTTTAAACTAATAAATTTATTAAAAAAAAAGAGGCTAACCCTCTTTTAAAAATTAATATATTATTAATGAACCTAGAATAATCGCTAGTAGGATATATAAAACAACAATTATTAAATAGTTGCAACTATTATTTCTTGGTTCAACAACTGTATTATCACATTGTTTATCACAGTGTTTTCCGCAAGACATTACAGCACCTCCTATTCTAATCTAGACTTAAATATAAGCCCCAAGTATGATTATTAAAAGAATAAATAATACTAAAACAATTGCAGCTCCAGATACACCTGTATTACACATAAAATCATTCCTCCTTTTTTGTCTTTTCACATTATTTTATGGGAATTTTGAATATATGTGAATACTTATAACTAAATTATTGTTTTTTTTTGCTTTTTTTGATATGATATAGTTTAGATACTGAAAGGAGAATATATGAAAAGAAAAGTATTATGTGTATTAATAAGTATAAGTGTTTTATCAGCTTTTGGTTGTGGTAAAGTTCCACAATTAAAAAATGGTGAAGAAGTAGCAGCTTCAATCGATGATTATCAAATAAGTGCGAATGATTTATATGAAGAATTAAAAACTAAAGGTGGTGCGAGTGTTTTAACCGATATGATCGATGAATATATCGCTAATAAAGAAGTAGAAACCACTGATGAAATTACCGAAACTGCTGAAGCTAAATTAGAACAAGTTAAAGCACAATATGAACAATATAATATGGATTTTAAAGACGTTTTAGCACAAGCAGGATATGAAGATGAAGATGCTTTATTAGAAGATTTAATTTTAGATGAGAAAAAAACACAAGTTGTCGATAATTACATAGCTGAAAATATTAAAGATGATGAAATCGAAAAATATTACGATGAGAATATTACTGGTGAAATAACAGCTAGACATATTTTAATTAAGCCAGAAACTGATGATGAAATGTCTGATGAAGAAATAGCCGATGCTGAAGAAGAAGCTTTAAATGAAGCTAAAGAACTAATCGAAAAATTAAATGATGGTGAAGATTTTGAAGAATTAGCTAAAGAATATTCTGACGATGAAGGAACTGCTAGTGAAGGAGGATTATTTTCTAACTTTACTAAAGAAGATGTTGTATCAGAATTTTGGAATGCTTCAGTTGAATTAGAAGACGGTGAATATACTAAATCACCTGTTAAAAGTGAATATGGATATCATATCATTTTAAAAGTTAGTCAAAAAGAAAAACCAGAATTAGAAGATGTAAAAGATACTGTTATCGATGGCATTGTTGAAGAGAAAAAAAGCGAAGATGCTAATATTCAAACAACAGCTTGGGCTGAAATTAGAGAAAACTATAATTTAGAAATTAATGATTCTTATCTTGAAAAAGGTTATAAAAAATTAATCGAAATTGATGAATCTACTGATACTACTTCTACACAATAAATAATATTAAAAAATGTTCTACTGAACATTTTTTTCATCTAATAATTTATTTATTTGTTCAATTTTAAAACCTTTTTGATATAATGATTGTCTAACTTTAAGTTCTAGTTTAGGAGAATTTAATTTAGAACTATATTTTTTATATAATTTATTAAATTCATGAAGTAAAATATCATTATCATTAATTAAACAAAAATCTACTCTATTTAAAACTGTATTATAATCAAAACCTAAATTAGATAAATCTTTAGTTATTTTTTGTTTTAGTAAATAATTAGAATATTTATGATTGCTTTTAATCTTTTTATTGATTAATCGATCTAGTTTGTTATTTATATCCTCTTCTTTAATTTCTTTTAAAAACTCATCAATTATATTACTATCAATATCATGTTTTAATAATTCTTTTTTAATTAATAAAGGTCCATCATTAGATAAATTAAACCGATCATTAATAAAAGATTTAACAAACACTTTATCATTAATTAATCCTATTTCTTTTAATTTACTTATTATTTTTAACTTCTCTTCATCATCAATATTAAATTTTTTTAAATATTCATTAATTTCTTTTAAACTACGCATTTTAATTGAAATATATTTTAAAACTTTATTATAAATATTGTAATATTCGTTATCTAAACTAATTTGATGAATTTTTTCGTAATCTAATTCTTTATTTTGTAATAAATTATTTTTTAAAATAACTTCATCATAAGTAATTAGTTGTTCTTTATTATTAAAGATTATTTTATATTTACCGTTTTTTTGTTTTGTTATTTTATCTATTTTCATTTTAGTCACCATTTTAATTATAGCAAACATTTGTTTTTATTTCAATCCAAATGAATTACTTTATCTATTTTATTATCAAAACCAGCATAATAATTATACATTTTTTTTATAATCAACAATTCTAAAGTTTTTTTAACTATATTCATTTGATATTCGTTGTAGTAACGCATAAATAAAGTTGGTTTGTTTTTTTCACCTTCTTTTATGGAACTAATTAAAAAGTTATTATGTATTTGATTTAACGGATCATTTATAATAACACTTCCAGTCCAACCTTGATGAGCATAAACTTGTTTTGAGTATTCTTTAGGAGCAAATGATTTACTTATACCCTGTTTATGTTTTAAATTAATTCCAGCATATCCTAATGAGTTATGTTTTATTGTTTTTTTGAATAGTTTTTCTAAATGGTTATTATTTAAATAATTTGAATGGTATAATTTGTAAAAAAGATTTGATAAATCGTTACTAGTACTAAATAAACCAGCTGAACCAATTGGCCCTAAAATTCTAGCTTTAGCGTCATGTGGTAAAGTGTCTTTTCTTCCATTACCTGCTACATTAGTTAATGGATAAAAAGTTGTGTTATTTAACCCTAATGGTTTTAATAAGTATCTTTCCATAATTTGATCAAAAGTAATTGGTTTATAAAAATGTTTATTAATTATTTTTTCGATTGTTTTACTTAAAATAATTAAACCCATATCAGTATAAGTATTTTGTTTTTTATTATGATCAGTAATTTTTATTTTTTTTAAAATTTGATTAGCTTTAATATTATCACATGTATCAATTCTTGTTGGTGTTTGTATAAGTCCTAACATTTTAATCAAATCATTAAAAGTAAAATCTTCTAACTTGTATTCAGGATTGATTTTACTAACTTTTTTATTTAAATCTAATAAACCTAATTCTTCTAATTTAAAAGTTAATAACAAAGTAAATAGTTTAGTAATTGAAGCAATATCAAATGTTGTTGTTTCTGATATTTTATTAGTAAAACTATAATCTTGATAACCACCATATAAATTAAGTTTGTAATTAATTTCAGGTAAAAAAATACCTACAGAAAGTCCAGAAATAGTTCCTGTATTAATAAAATTAATTGTTTCGTCACAGATTTCTAAGGCAATATTATCTAAGGTATCATTAAAATTACTGTTAAAATTTCTAATTAAAAGTTCTTTTTTTATATCAATTAACCATTGTTTACTAAATTGTGAACCTTTTTTTTCTAATTCTAATAATTGTTTATCAATATAATTTTCATATAATTTATTGTAGTTTATCATAAAACCACCTTCTATAGAAGTTTATGTTTCAAATATCAAAAAAAATACAAAGCTATTTTGTCTTTGTATTTTCAATTGGTACTGTTGGAACTACATCTAAACCACTAGAACTAAAAACTAAAGCGTTCAATTCTCGATTTTTCTCTAAACTATTAGGATTAATCATTTCGCTTATTACTTCCTTGCTTTTTCCTATTTGTTTTGCCATTTGTGATATTTTTTGTATAATTTCATTAAATTTAGGACCACTTATTTCTTTCATAAACTCCTCCTACTTTATTTCCTTTGCTTGATAATTTTCATAAATCATTTGTAATAAATCTTTAACATCTTTTTCTAAACAGCCCATTTCTAATAAAATTTTAGGTAAATCAGTAGTCATATTGCCATTAAAATAAATATCAAATAAATTATCAACACCAATCATCTTACCTAACATTCGACTAATAACTTGTTCTTCTTCATAACGAGCTTTACCTTCAATTCCAACTAATGAAATGGCATATGATTCATTAAATCCTAAACTAATTGGTTCTGTTATTTGATTTTTATCACTATTTTTTCTTAACATTTCAATAACAGTCGAAGTTAAAGCTAATTTATGATCATAATATTTTGCTTGATTAGGATCTATAATTATTTTACCATTTTGATATTCAATCGTATTATTTTTTAAATTACCTTCATATATTTGTAAATTAATTAATTTATTATTTAAAGTATTAAAATCATTTAAATAACCTTTTTTATGCATATCATTAATAATATACATAATCGCTTCTTTCGCACTTTTGTTTAAAAATTTATTATTATTAAGTGTTTCAATAACGGTATTGATATTATCCATGTTATCACCATATTAATTATAACATATTTTATTTTTTTAAACAATCATTTTTTCATCAATCGCTTTAATACTAATATTTTTATTATCATTTATTACATTTTCAATAACAATATTTTCAATTTTTTCTTTAATTATTTTATCTAATTTTCTAGCTCCAAATTCTTCATAGTGACTTAAAGCTATAATTTCTTTAATAACTTTATTGTTAATTTTAATTTCAATATTTTTTCTTTTATATTTTGCTTTTAGTTTTTTTAATTTATTGTTAATTAATAATCTAATGTCTTCTTCTTTTAAATGGTTAAAAATAACAACGTTATCAATACGATTAATAAAAGGGATGGAAAAACTATCTTTTAATTTTGTCATAATTTTATCATTATTTTCTTTATTAAAACCAATATTTATATCATTAAATCCAATATTAGATGTCATTATAATTGTTACGTTATCAAAACGAATTTGATTTCCTTTAGCGTCTTTAATTTTACCATCATCTAATATTTGTAAAAATAAATTAATAATTTGAGGATTAGCTTTTTCAATTTCATCTAAAATTAATACTGAATAAGGTTTATTTTTAATTTCTTCTAAAATATTTTTATTATCACTATAACCTATATATCCTGGTGGTGCACCAATTATTTTACTAACACTATGACTTTCTGTATATTCACTCATATCTAATTTAATAATATTATCTTTACCAACTAAATTAGTAGCAAAAGTTTTAGCTAATTCGGTTTTGCCAACACCACTAGGTCCACAAAACATAATGCTATAACACTTATTATCGTCTTTAAAACCTAATTTAATTCTTTTAGCAATATTAATTACATCATTAATAGCGTGATCTTGACCAACTATTTTGTTTTTTAAATCTTTAGTAATTGTATTAATAATTTTACTGTTTTCTTTTAATAACTCATAAACAGGTATTTTCGTTTTAACATGAATAACTTCGGCTACATCTTCTTTAGTTACTTCTTTAACGTTATCTTTACGATAAAGAGTTAGTTCTAAATTATTGATTTTGTTCATTAATGTGTTTTCTTTAACTTTATATTTTGAAGCTTGATCGAATTTGCCGTTTAAAATAGCTTCATTTTTTTCTTTTATAATTTGTTGAAGTTCTTTGTTTAATTGATTATATTTTTTTAATTCTTTACTTTCTTTTAAACTCACTTTAGAACATACTTCATCCATAATATCGATTGTCTTATCAGGTTCTTTTCGATCATAGACGTATTTATTAGATAGTTCTATAATTAAGTCTAAAATTTCGTCAGATATTTTAACTAAATGATATTGTGAATAAATATCACGCATTTTAATTAAAATTTGTTTAATAGTTTTTTGATCAGGAACTTCAATCATAACTTTTTGAAAACGACGTTCTAGAGCTCCATCTTCTTCAATATATTGTTTATATTCGTTTATAGTAGTAGCTCCAATACATCTTAATTTATTACGCGCTAAAGCGGGTTTAAAAATATTAGAAGCGTCAATTGCACCTTCAGCTCCTCCAGCTCCTACTAAAGTATGAATTTCATCGATAAATAAAATTATATCATCGTTTTCCTCAATTTCTTTTAAAATCCGACGCATTCTATCTTCAAATTCACCTCGATATTTAGTTCCAGCTACTGTTGTTGCCATGTCTAAACTAATAATTCTTTTGTTTTTCAAACTTAATGGAACTTCACCAAAAGCAATCATTCTAGCTAATTCTTCTACGATAGCTGTTTTACCTACTCCAGCCTCACCGATTAGTAAAGGATTGTTTTTCGTTCTTCTTGATAAAATTTCTAAAATTCTTTTTATTTCTTTATCACGACCAACAACAGGATCAACGCCTTCTTCTAAAGCTTTTTTAGTTAAATCAACTCCCATTTCTTCTAATAAAAGTTTTTTCGATTTTTTACGACCATTTTTCGCAATCGGATAAGTAAATTCGCCATATAATTCATCAATATCGATATTCATTCCTAACATAATTCTAATGGCTACACCTTCACCTTCTTCTAAAAGACTAGAAAATAAATGATCAATTGTTACTTCTCCATTATTGTTTTCTTTACTATCGATAATAGCGTTTTCAATAATTCTTTTTAAAAGTGGAGTATATAAAAACCACTCACTAGGTTTTGATCCTATTCCAATAATTTTAATAATTTCTTTTTTTAATTTTTGATAATCTAAATTATATTCTTTTAATTTCTTAGAGATATTGTTATCATCTTTTAAAATCGCTAAAAGTAAGTGTTCACTTCCTACATACGGATGATTTAAATCATGCATTTCTTTTTTGGCGCTGACAATTATCTTTCTTGTTTCTTCTGTAAAATTACTAAACATAGACACTTCCTTTCTGTTATTAGTCTATGTTCATTTTGTGATATCATTAATAATTTTATTCAACAAAAAAAGACCAAGTTTGATCTTTTTGGTTAATAAATTTTTTATTATTTATTAAATTTTTAACTTACGTCTATTTATATAACTATAAACTCCTGTAATACTTGCTCCAACTATCATTAAAATAATTAAATAAACGTTTAAATCAGCTGTTTTAGGATTGTCTTCTTTTTCCAAATCAGCTTTTATAATTTCCGATTTTTTATCTTTATTTTCCTCTTGTTTAGTATTACTATCATCTTGTTTATCATCATTTTGACTGTTTTTTTGATAATTAAAATTTAATACTATTGGTAAAGATAGATAATTTTTAGAATTAATATTCATATATTCAGTATTGTTATTACTTATATTTAAATAGTCTACAATGACAACATCTTCATTAACATGATTAGTGCATTCAATTTTAGTACCATTAATTTCAAAAGAGTCTTCTTTACTAGAACAATAACCAACAAAACTTACATAAGGAGTAAAATTAGCTGTACTTTTATATCCAACATAAGCTCTTGACTGAATAGAGTTTCTTGATTGTTCTTCAGTTCCATAACTAGTTGTTAACTGATGATAAATAGAACAATCAGAACTGGTTTCTTTAGGATTGATATTTACAAGCTCTGAATTACCAGTTTGAATTCTTTCAATATAAGGTGTAGGATCAACAAAATCACGATAACCAAATGAAGTTCCATCACCATTTTGATCACCTACTCTTATTTCTAAATGTAAATGTGGTCCGTAATCATATTTACCGGTTTTACCAACTATTCCTATTTGAGTTCCACCAATTACTTTATCACCAACATTGACTAAAGGTTTGGTATACATATGAGCATATAAAGATCTTATTTTATAAGTTGAACCATCGTTATTATAACCATTATGCTCAATAATAACATAATAACCATAATCACTAGCTGAATAAGATGATTTAACAACTGTTCCATTTGCAATAGCATAAACAGGGGTTACTCCTTCAGTTCCACCGAAATCTAATCCGGTATGAAAGCCAGTAATATAAATATCAGATTTATAACGAAATTCTCTAGTTATATTAGCTGGTTTAACAGGTAAAGAAACTGAGCCTTTAATATAAGAATTACTACATTTATCCCATTTTTTATTATAACTAGTAAAACGTTTATTTATATTATCAAGATTAGAATCATCACGATTAATTTTACAAAGATAATTACAATAATCGTTTTCATTACATGCTGAAAAGCCTTGTCCATATTGGTATTCACCACAATTAATAGTTCCATTATTTTCAACATTCAAATCTAAAAAAGAAGTTTGAATATTGTTTGATCCAATCCTAAATTTATTAATACTATTAACATTTAATGAATATTCAAGGCTTTGATATTGTTCCATTCTTTTAATAAATAAAATGCTTTCTTTTTGATTTGTAACTAATTGATTATTAGAAACTTCTATATATTCATTTGTCCAATAATTATAATTTTCTTCTGCTTTTACCATAAAAGGTAATAACAGAACCAAAACCCAAACAATTTTTTTCATACATCTATTCCTTTTCTTTTAAAGTTATCAAGCCATTAGATACTTCCTCTAAAGCTTTTCCGATGCTGCTTTTTGATATATATTCATCTTCTGGCATTTGATAGTGATGCTCCCTTTTCATTTCTTTAGCTCTTTTAGCTACTAAATTTACTAATAAATATTTAGAACCAACTTGATTCAAAAGTTTGTCAATTGATGGATATATCATATTATCACGCTCCTAATTTAATAATATAATATATTCTTATTTGTTTCAACAAATAACTTATAATTTGACATTATTTGACGCTTGCACGCAACCCTTTTAATATTTCAACCATTGCCCATGTATCTTGTTTACAATACTCAACTAATTTACGATATTTATGCTCATAATCAAGTTTATCTAATTTTGGGAAATTAGCGTACGCAACTAAAGCTTCAACACCGTTAGCAATCTCCATTCCTTTATATGTTAAATTACTAAATAAAGGCAATATTTTTTTTATGGAAAAAGATCCATTCATATCTTGATGATAATAGTTAAATAATTTAGCTTCTTTTTCACTATAACCTAATTCTTGATATAATTTACTATTAGTTTTTACTATATACATTAAATCAAAAATCATGTTGCGCATTTTATTTAATTCATTTTTATATAAAGGAAAAATTTCTCCTAATTCTTTTAAGCGTGTTTTTTCAAATGATTCGTTATAAACTAGAATAGTTCCGTTACTATTTGTATCAATCCATTTAATCATTTTTTTAATTAATTCTTCTCGGTGATCTTTATGATCTGGGGCAAGAAATTCATAATGGTCTTTTTCTTTATCACAAATTCCTATTTCTTTTTCGATGTGTAAGGAAAACTGAAAAACTGATTGTGTATAACATTTTTCGCCTTTATAACGTGGTAATGGACAAGGAAATGTTTCAAAGTCTAAATGGTAAATCGGGTAAGTAATACAAGCTATTCCGTCTTTAATTTTGGCTTTATTCATATAAGGAATATGAGATTTTACAACTTCATATTGAATCATATTTTTTTCACGATTTAAATATTCAACTGGAATATCAGTCATTTTTATAATTCCATCATTAATTAAATCATAACGTTTATATAAATTTCCCATTTTATCTTTAAAGCCATGATGATTATCAATATAATTTAAAATGGAATTTTCTTTAGGAATAAATTTCCAACAAATGTCTTTATATTTACACACGGTTGTTTTTTTATTTTCACAATAATCACCAATTGGAACTTTGTCAGCTTTTAAGGTTTTTATATATAACTCAACTCTTTTACGATCTAAATCAATTCTATCTAAATATTCTTTAGTTAAATTAGTTAAATCAATAAAACTAACAATATCATTACCATTAATATCGGTTTTATAATTAGGCTCACTTCCTAAATATTCACCATCAAATATGTATTCACTGTTTAAAACTGCTAAATAATAGTGAATTTTATCTATTTGATCAGACATATTATTTTGTTTTAAATCGTTTTCAATAATATATCTTTGAACAGCTAAATCATAAATATAATGACCAGCTGGATCTAGACGATTAAATAGTTTTTGTTTATATTTAAAATATTCTTTTTCACTCATTACTTCATCAATATTATTTAAATCTTCTCTTAGATAATAAATACCATTTTTTAAGGTAAAAATTGAGTGAATTTTCTTTTTACCAAAATCATCTTTATAACTTTTACCAATATTTAAATATTTTTTAGTAGTTGTAGCTTTAACTTCGATAATATTAAAATAATCATCAACTTCGTTATAAATATCGACATAACATAAATATCTAATACCATTTATTTTACAATCAAAACTTTCTTGATCTTTTGTGTCTTTAGAATATTTAAATGTTCCTTTAAAGTATTTAGGAGCAATAAAACCAGCTAATAATTCGACTTTATTATAATATGGTAACATTACTTGTAAATGTTCATTAGTAACATCAATTAAATCATTTCCTTCATCATCATACATAGAGGATAAAATTTCTTTTAATTTATCTTCTTCTTCTTCTTTTAAATATTCTTCTAATGTTACAAAACTATCTAGTTTTTCTTTTTTTAAATGATCTAAAGCAACATACCTTGGACATCTAATATAATTAATAAAGTTCGTTTTTGTTATAGCCATAATACCACCAGCAAATATTATACCATTTTATTTTTAAAATAAAAAGTATCAGTTTTTTATGCAAGTAATATCATATAAAGTCTTACATAAAAGTTCAATTTCTAACTTTTATGTGGTGAAATATTAAATTTCGCTAAATATAATATCATATTTTTTAAAAAATGATAGTTTTTTTACTTTTCTACCATTTTTTAAAATATTAAATTTTTTCTACCACTTCATATATAAGTGGTTTTAAATTACCTAAACTTTCTGATATTTCAAAACAATCTAAAATATCATTAACCATGATGTCTTTATTTCGAACATAAATTTTTAATAGTTCTTCATCTTGTAAAACATAATCGCCTACTTTTTTGGATAAAACAATTCCTACCCCATGATCTATTTTATCTTTTTTTGTTAATCTTCCTGCTCCTAATTTTTTAGCAATTTCACCTATTTTTAAAGCATCTATTTGTTTAACAAAACCAGTTGTTTTACTTTTAACAGAAATAACATTTTCAGCAAGATCTATATTATTAATATCGCCATTTTGAGCTTTAACCATTTCTTTAAATTTTAAATAAGCATTACCGTTATTTAAATTAGAGGTTGCTTCTTTTAAAGATGTTTCAAAAGGAATATTTTTGGCACTACTAATTAAATGGGCCGATAAATTTAAAACTAGTTCGGTTAAATCTTTAGGGCCATGTCCTTTTAAAGTATCAATACTTTCAATAACTTCTAGGCCATTTCCGATTGCACATCCTAATGGTTGATCCATATTAGTTATAACACATTTTACTTTTTTATTATAATAATTACCAATCATTATTAGGGTTTTAGATAGTTTTAAAGCGCTTTCTAATGTTTTAACTAAAGCACCAGTTCCTACTTTAACATCGATTAAAATTATATCAGCTCCACTAGCTATTTTTTTACTCATAATACTAGAGGCAATCAAGGGAATGGAATTAACAGTTCCTGTTACATCTCTTAAGGAATATATTTTTTTATCAGCGGGAACAATATTTTGAGTTTGACTAATTAAAGCTAGTCCAATTTGATCAACTTGATTAATAAATCTTTCCATATTCATTTCGGTTTGAAAATTGGCAATCGATTCTAATTTATCGATTGTTCCACCGGTATGACCAAGACTGCGACCACTCATTTTAGCTACTTTTAAACCACAACTAGCTACTAGGGGCGCTAAAACGAGAGTTGTTTTATCACCAACTCCACCGGTTGAATGTTTATCAACTTTAATTCCTTTGATAATAGATAAATCAATAATATCACCACTACATAACATGGCGTCTGTAAGATCGATTGTTTCTTTATCGGTCATACCATTTAGCAAAATAGCCATTAGTAAAGAACTCATTTGATAATCTTCAATATTACCGGCAATATATTCATCAATAGCGTATTTTATTTCGTCTTTAGTAAGTTCTTGTTTATTTTTTTTCTTTTCAATTATTTGTAAAATCATTTTTCACTCTCCTATTTTAATTATACTATAATTTTTAATTTATCTAAATGAAAAGTGTCAATATTTACATTTGTTTGATTTTTATATTAAAAAAACTCTACTAAAAGTAAAGTTTTAAATTCTTATAAAATGGCGTCCCAGAAGGGATTCGAACCCCTGACTCTCGCCTTAGAAGGGCGATGCTCTATCCAGCTGAGCTACTGGGACATTAGTTCTTAAGTAAGAACATATAAATTATATAACATTTTTTAAATTTATTCAATAGTTTTTAAAACACTTTTATAAATTTCTTTATCATCAACGGTAAAAATTACTTCTTTAACGTCATAATTGTCTGAAACTGATAAACTGATTGTATATATTACTTCTTCTAAAATACTTTGTTCATCAATATCATCAAAGATATAAGAATTAAATTTTAAATTTAAAATATCGTTTTCATTACTAGCTTCTAATAATTCGGTATTGCTATTTAAGAAACTCATTAAATCGGTATGATATAAGGAAGTGCTAGATAATTCATCGACGATGATTTGAATTTTTTCGCGATCATCGTTAAGATATTTAGTTATAGGAACATAATAAGTTTGATCGTTATATTCATCAACATAATAAACGGTAACTTGATTAATATTTTTTAAGGAATTGATATCGTATTCTTTATTAATACCAAAATCACGGTTTAAAGTACTTGGCAGATTGATTTTACTTTGAGGTAATTTACTTAAAATATCACCATTGACATAAATAATTATACGATCAACACCTTTAATTGAAGTTAAGGTATAAACTATAGCTTCAATTACTTTTTCTTCTTTATCTTTACTAACTTCTAATAGACTATCGGAAAAATCAACTTTTAAAACATCATTTTCGTATTTGATACTTAAAATTTGTGTATTACTAGGAATAATACTTTTAAAGCCATTGGGGATTTTACTTTCACCACTTCCTTCAATAATTAAAGCTTCTAATAATTCTTTAGCTCTCGATTCAATATCTGTTTCTGATGAAGAAACGGCAATACTAGAACGAGCTAGTAAATCATGATTATTTAATAAGTAAATAGGACTAGTTAAGACATTTTCATTAACATACTCTAGATTTTCTTTTATTTTATTTGTTAAGCCATAGTTATTATTAGGAATTAAATATATTAAAAAAATGGCAATTAATGATGATGTTGTAACAATTATTTTACGGATAGATATTTTTTTTAACATAGTAACACCTCTAGTTAATGATATGAAAAAAAGCTGATTATTAATACAGCTTTTAATTTATTATAATGAAAGTTCTCCAAGTTTTAAAAGTTCAACAACAGCACATGCGCGACCACTCACTCCAAGTTTTTGCATGGCATTAGATATATGGTTACGAATTGTTTTTTCGCTTATACCAAGTTCTTTAGCTATTTCTACTGTTGATTTATTTAAAATAAGTAATTCAAAAACTTCGCGCTCTCTTTTTGTTAAAATACTTTTAGTCATTTTTTTCCTCACTTCCTAAAGTTTGGTGGTTTATATTTACTCATATTATTTTATGTTGAGGATTATTTTTAGTGAAATAAAACGCCTAATAAATAAGAAAAAGCTATGTTTTATTGTTTTAACTATTAAAAAACTTTTAGAAATTGTTTATTCTAAAAGTTAGACATAAAATATTAAATTTCAAAAAATAAATTTTCACATATAACTTCTTGTTTTATTTTTAGACATAGAAACTAATTTTAAACATTTTTGATTAATTTTAGTATTTTCATCACATAAATAATTATTGATTAAATCAGGAACATTAGTTATTATAGCAACTTTATTAGGCAATACTCCATATTTATCATATACCTTTTCTAATTGCTTTAGTATATACAACAAATGATAACTACTATCTACTGTCCAAATGTATAAATCTTTTCCATTATCAATTAATTTTTTTATATTTTTACAAGTACAATAAGGCCAGATAATTGAATAAAACGAAAGTGGAAAAGCTTCAATACTTTTATTGGCTAATTTTTTTAAATGCCAATGATTTAAAAGTACTCCATTATTTACCCCTGTTTTATCACCTATTTCAACAGAAGCTAAAATATCGTAGCTGTGTATTGTTAAATTTAGATTTTTTTTATATTTATTAATTAGTTCTATTACGGCATTTTTACAACAATCAGTTTGCTCTTTAAGCTCAATAATAATTTCACCTGTATAATGTTTATCCACTAAATAATCGAACAAATTATACACATTAACAAAAGAGACACTTTTTTTGATTTTTTCATTTATTATTTTTCGTAATTCTTTACCATTTTGCAAAACAAAAGAACGCATTTTTATAATTCGATAATAGTTTTTTACATCATGAACTGACTTTAAATCAACATAATTAATTTGATTTATTTGACCAATATCATCAGAAATTTTATTTAATTTAGGTTCATGACATAAAATCAAATGATTATCTTTAGTTAATCTTAAGTCAATTTCTATTCCCGAAATATTTTCTCGTTTAATAGCTACGTCTATTCCTTCAAAAGAATTATCAGGAAAATTTTCATTACTATATATAGAACCAACATTACCACGATGAGCTATCACTAATAGTTTCATAAAAACACCTCTAGAATATTATATAATACTTTTTTATAAAATAAAAGAACTTAAAATAAGTTCTACTCTTTGGTATTAAACTTAACTGTAATATACATTCTTGTATCATAATTTTCTTGAATAGCACGCATAATGTTATTAGCTAATTCAACATTATGATCATCACTAGCAACTACTACAGTAATTTGATCACCATCAATTTTAACAAAACTTTTAAATTTAAATTTCTCTAAAATAGCTTTTTCTAACTTTTCTTCTTCCGCTTTATTAGCATTTAAAGCTTTTAATTTTTCAAAAGCATTGTTTTTCTCATCAGCAGTTGCTTCATCATTAGTCAAAGTTTCTTTTAAAGTATCCATTTCTTTCTGAGTTTCCTCATCAGCTTCTACCCGAAGCGCAACTACTATTTCTGATTCTTCAACTTCTGTAGTATCTTCTTTTTCTGTTTTTTCTTCTTCAGTCTTTTCAGTATCTTCATTATAATCAGCATTAGTTGTCAAAAGCATCTCTGATGGCATGGTAATATAATACACACTAAGTACTAAAATAAGACTAAACAACGTTAAAAACCACAAACTTTTCTTATTAATCATAATATCTCCTCCTGGTATATCTAGTTAATTATATTATAATTAATAAGTTTTATGACTAATTTATTTTACCAAATTTACTAAGTGGCCAAATTCGATAACCAGTCGTTCCGATTAACTCATCTTGACTGATTGGGCCAATAATTCTACTGTCTTTAGAATCATAACGATTATCCCCCATAACAAAATAATGTCCTTCAGGAATTTTATCATAACCTAAATCAGTTAATTCAAAATCTTCTGTATCAAATTCATATTCTTCTAAATCTATTTTTTCACCATTAATAAATAGGTGATTATTTTTATAGTAAATTGTTTCACCAGGAAGACCAATTACTCTTTTAACTAATCTAGAACCATCATAATCAAAAACAACCACATCAAAACGGTCAAATGTTTTATCATATTTTTTCAAAAGCAAGATTTCACCATCATGCAAAGTTGGACTCATCGATACACCATCAACTCTAACTGGAGTTATGATAAAACTACGAATTATAATAACAACAATTAAAATTATAATATAAGGTAATAATTCTTTAAATAGTTTCATAAATTCCACCAAAAAATTAAGACAAGCTGTCTTAATCTCTTCTTTCTTTAATTCTTGGTTGACTTTTTAATTCTCTAATATAATTTGGTTTAGCTTGACGTACTTTACCTTTTCTTATAACTGTAATTTTATCAATTTTTGGTGAATTGATTGGGAAAGTTCTTTCAACACCAATACCATTAGATACTTTTCTAACAGTAAAAGTTTTACTAACACCACCATTTTGAATTGCCATAACAAGTCCTTCAAAAGCTTGAATTCTTTCACGTTTACCTTCAATGATACGAACATCAACACGAATTGTATCACCTACACGGAATTCTGGCAAATCAGTTCTAATTTGACTTTTAGTTATTTTGTCAATTAAATTCACAATGTCACACTCCTTTATTTAATCTTATGATCATATGGTTGTTCCAAAGCGGATCACGACAACAATTTTACCACATTTTTAAAATATATGCAAGATAAATAAAATAAATTATCTACTTCTTCTTGATTTTTCTTCTTCATATACTGGTTCTTCTTCTATTTGATTTTTTTCATAAAAAGATCTTACATTAGTTTTTTCTTCTAAATTAATTATTTTCATTTTTAATTCCCGTTCAAGTAATTCGATTTTTTTAAGTAAAAGTTCAGTATATTTTTCATCTAAATATTTACGATATTGATAATCAACAATTCCTTTATAACGTTCTAAATCATCAAGCGCGAGCATAATTCCAGTTGGATCAGTTGATCCTTCATCATCAATAAGCGAAATAATGTATTGCAAATATAACTCTAATTTCTTTTTAGTCTTTTTTTTCAAGACTTGGTCAATAAAATCACGATTAGTAACAGTTAGACTATCGACTCTTATTCCACTATGTTTAATTTTATTACGTGGTTTAACTTTAAAACCGTCAAAATTATTATAATTGATAGTAATGTTTCCTTTATATTTGTTTTTTATAATATGAAAACGTTTCATCTAATCATCTCTTTCTAATAAATCTGGTCTTCTTTCTTTAGTTCTTTTAAGTTGTTGTTCTAATCGCCATTTTTTAATATTCTCATGATGACCAGAAAGTAGTACATCAGGAACTTTTAGGCCGCGATATTCTTGAGGTTTAGTATAAACAGGATAATCTAATAAATTATCATTGAATGATTCTTTTTGATGTGATTCAAGATCAATAACACCATCGATTAATCTAACAACGCTGTCAACAATAGCCATACTAGCAATTTCACCACCTGTTAAAATAAAATCGCCAATACTTATTTCTAAATCAACTATTTGTCTTATTCGTTCATCAAATCCTTCATAATGACCACAGATTATAATTAAATGTTTTTCTTTAACTAACTCATAAGCCAATTTTTGATTATAAGTTTTTCCTTGAGGCGTCATCATAATAACTAAACTATCATCTTTTTTCAAATCATCTACAGCGTCCATAATTGGTTGGGGCATTAAAACCATGCCTTTACCACCACCATAACCATAATCATCAACTTTATGATGTGGATCTTTAGAATATTTACGAAAATTATGTAGGTTTACTTTTACTTTATTGTTTTCAATAGCTCTTTTAATAATTGAATTATGTAAAATACCTTCAAACATTTCAGGAAATAAAGTTAAAATATCAATCTTCATCTAACATCCCCTTAATCGTTTCAATAATAATTTTTTTATTGTTTAAATCTATTTTTTTGACAAACCTATCAATGTTAGGAATAAGTATTTTATTATTAATAACTAAAAATTCTTTATCTTTTATTTCTCTTACATTAGTTAATTTACCTATTTCTTTATTTTTATTATAAACAGTAAAATTGATTAAATCACTATTTAAATAGGGAACGTTTAAATCTAATCTATTTATATATACAGGTTTTCCTTTATATTTTAAAACTTGGTTTATATTATTATAAGAATTTAAGCAAATCATATCATAATTTTTATGTTGACGATAACTGCTAATAATTTCTTGTGTTTTTTCTTTACCTATATAAATTTTAAAATTAGGTTTAAAAACTAAATTTTTATATTTAAAATTAGATAAAATCCTAATCTCGCCTTTAATACCATGGGTATTAACAATATCACCTATATATATATATTCCATAATCCACCTACTTATTTAATTCATATAAAATAATACTAGTTGCAATCGCGACATTTAAGCTTTCGCATTTATCATTCATATCTATATAAAGAAAATCATCACTTAATTCTTGAAGTTCTTCAGTAAGTCCGTTTCCTTCGTTGCCCATTATTATAGCAAATTTTTTAAGATTTTGAAAGTATTTTAAACTCTTACCGTGGGTAACTTTAGTTCCTATAATTTTGTATCCTTCTTCTTTTAATTTAGGAATGGTTAGAAGTAAATCTTTTCTTAAAATATTTTGATGAAAAATCATTCCTTGACTAGATCTTAAAACTTTAGAGTTATAAATATCAACACAACCATTACTTAAAATAATAGTATCAATATTAAAAGCAACAGAACTTCTAATAATAGTTCCTAAATTACCAGGATCTTGAATGTTTTCTAAAATTAAAAGACGGTTACCTAAAATTTGATTATCTTTTTTATAACTACATAGTCCCATAACGTTATTGCTTGATTTTAATTCAGATAAATAATTTATAACGTTATTAGTCACATTAATAGTTTTTACATCTAAAGGAAAAACTTCATTTTCTTCTAAAATCAGTTCTTTTAAATGACCGGTTTTAAATGCCTCTAAAACTAAATGTGGTGTTTCAATTAAAAATTCATGTTTTTTATCACGATATTTTTTTAAGTGTAGTTTTTTTAATTCTTTTATTTTGTCGTTATCGATTGAGGAATAAATCATAATACCACCTAAATATAATTCTATCAAAAAACTAAAGTTAAGTCTATATTAAAGTCATTGACAATTATTTAAGCAATAAGTATAATTTAAAGTAGATAGGAGGAAAAGAATGGATATTTTATTAAAATGGTTAGGTGTTTTAGGTGGTGTAGCTATGATTATTATTGGTAGTTACGCAATTTTCAATCCTGAAGTAACTATATTATCAATTACACTATATATTGGTATTGTTTTATTAGTAATGGGAATTTTTAATATAATTAATTATTTTCAAAAAAGAAAAGAAAATATGGCTAGTGGTTGGATTTTAACTGATGGCATTGTTAATATTGTTTTAGCTATTATTTTATTTAGTAATGATTTTATTAGTGTGAATATAATTCCATTAATCTTTAGTATTTGGATTTTATTTTTAGGCATTCAAAGAATTGGTCTAGCTGTTGATATTAAAAAATTTAACTTACCTTATTATAAAATATTATTAGTTATCGGTATTCTTGCTATTGTGTTTAGTATTATAACCTTTATTAAACCTTTAATTGCTGCTTTAGCTATTAGTATGATTGTTGGTATTACTTTAATTTTCTATGGTGTTATAACTATTACAGTTTCCATTAGTCTTGGAAACATTTATAAATATTTTAAAAATAAAAACATTTGAAAACGCTCAAATGTTTTTTTAATCGATTACTTCATATAAATAATTATCATTTTTTTTAGTTATTTTAACATAGATAGTATCAGATAGTTGTTTTTTGGTTTTAGGGTTTTCAATATTGCTTTCAATATAACCGCCTTGTTTAAGTTCACTCAAAGTTACTTGAATTGAATCACCATCGTTTTCCGGTAATTCACTAATGTGATCAGCTGTCCAATCTTGAGCAGAAGCTTTTATATTAGATAATTGAGCTTGATATAATTCGTTATTACTTTTGTCTATTGATTTATTAACTTCGGTATAAGTTACTAAAAAAATAATTCCTAACAAAGCAATGATGCCCACTAATTCAATTAGAGTAAAACCTTTTTTATTCATACTATCACCAATTATAATTATAAAGTAGTTAATAGTTAAAGTCAACTAACAATATTTTCAAAATAATAAAAGTCTAAATAATTAGACTTTTAAAACATAATTAATCAATATTAATTAATTCATATTCTCTACTACCTATACCTAATCTTTCTGCTTCTTCAACAGTATGAATTGCGTTTTTCTCTTTCATTCTAGCTACTAAAGATTTCTTCCCTTCATCAGTAGAATTCATGATTGTATCATAACAACATTGATCTAAAGCAACTGGATCAATACTAGCAAAAATCCCAATATCAGCCATTTCTGGATCATGTGGATTAGCATCACAATCGCAATCAATAGAAATTTTATTAGCTACATTAATATAGGCCATATTTTCAGGTTTGAAATAACTTACAACTGCTTTATCAGCTTCAGCCATACTTTCTAAAAAGCCATCTTGATCATCAATATGATTCCACATTTCATCTGGATCAGTTGTTTTACCAACTGAATGAATCCATGCTTTACCATGAGAAGAAGCAACGCCGATACTCATGTTTTTTAAAGCTCCTCCAAAGCCACCCATTGCATGACCTTTAAAGTGAGATAACATTAACATAGAATCATAATTTTTTATATGTGAGCCAACGTAATTTTTTCCATCTAAATGTTTTCCACCTTCTAATTCAATAGCTATTTCTCCTTCTTCATCCATAATATCACATGGTGCGATATCCATAAAACCATGATCTTTAATTGCTTGATAATGACTAGCAGTATCAAATCTTTTTCCACGATAAGCTGTATTGCATTCTACAATCGTTCCATTTAATTTTTGAACTAATCCTTTAATCAAATTAGGATCTAAAAAGTTATGACCACCTGGTTCACCAGTTGAAATTTTTACAGCAACTTTGCCTTTTAATTCATGGTTTAACGCTTCATAAATTTTAATTAAACCTTCACTCGAAATATCTTTTGTAAAATAAACTTTTGACATCTTATCACTTTCCTATTATTATAAACCTAAAAGATAACTTAAATCAAGTTTTTATTTAAAAATATTTTTTTATAATTCTTTATTTTCTTTTTTGATAAATACTTGCTATAATTTCAGCCATTTTTATACCATCAATAGCTGAAGTAGTAATTCCGCCAGTATAACCTGATCCTTCACCAATTGGATAAATACCTTTAATATTTGTCATAAAATTATTATCACGTTTAATTCTAACAGGTGATGAAGTTCTAGTTTCACCACCAGCTAAAATAGCATCATCACGTGCAAAACCTTTTATTTTATTATCAAATGCTAAAATAGCTTCTTTTAAAGCTTCGTTTATATATGAAGGATATATTTCATTTAAATTAGTTAAAGTATATTCTCCTTTAAAAACCGGTTTTATTTTACCTAATTGTGTTGATTTTTGATTATTAACAAAATCTTTAAATAATTGTATTGGTATTTTACCTTTTCCTAAATTATAAGCTTTTTGTTCTATATTTTTTTGAAATTCAATTCCATCTAAAGGATTAGAACCATAATCTGTTTGAGAAACAGTTACAATAATCGCACTATTGGCGTTTATACTATTACGATTATGATTACTCATTCCATTAATAGCTAACAAGCCTTTTTCCGATGATGCATTAACAACATAACCACCTGGACACATACAAAAAGAATAAACTCCTCTTTTTTTAGAAGTAGTATAAGTTAATTTATAATCAGCATTAGGTAAATAGTTATTAAAAAATCCATATTGATTATAGTTTATCATTGTTTGAGGATGCTCGATTCTAATTCCAACTGCAAAGGGTTTAGAAACTATTTCTAAATGATGACCATAAAGCATTTTAAAAGTATCTCTGGCACTATGGCCAATAGCTAAAATAAGATTATCACAAATAATAGTTTTACTATTATTAACTTCAATTGCTTTTAAAGTATTATTTTCAATAATTAAATCGGTTAAACAAGTATTGTAATAAATTTCGCCACCATTTTTAATAATGAATTTTCGCATATTAATAATAACATCTTTTAATAGATCCGTTCCAATATGAGGTTTATTTAAATATCCTATTTCTTTAGGTGCGCCATTTTCAATAAATATATCAATAACTTTTTTATAACGATATGTTTTATCTTTAGTCAAAGTATTTAATTTACCATCGGAAAAAGTTCCGGCTCCCCCTTCACCAAATTGAACATTACTTTCTAAATTAAGTTTACCTGTTTTCCAAAATTGATTAACGGTTTTAATACGGTCTTCTATTTTTTCACCACGTTCAATTATTAAAGGTTCATATCCATTTTGAGCAAGTAAATAAGCACAGAAAAGACCAGCTGGACCACTACCAACAATGATTGGTCGATTACTTAATTTTTTAGTTCCTGTTATATTAAATTGATAATTTTCATTTGGGGTTAATAATACATCTTTATTTACTTTTTTCAAAATTTGTTTTTCATTATTAACCGCGATATCAACTTCATAAACATAATAAATATTTTCTTTATTTCGAGCATCTAATGATTTTTTGTTGATTTTTAAATTAATTATATCAGTTGGTTTTATTTTTAGTTTTTGGGCAGTTAGATTAACTAAATCTTTTAATTGATGGTTAAGTGGTGCTTTAACTTGTCTTATTCGTAACATCAATTATCACTTATCGCTTTACCAGCTAACATACCACTTATCCAAGCAAAAGATAAATTATAACCACCACAATCACCAACAACATCTAATAATTCACCTACGATATATAAACCTTTAACTTTCAAAGATTCCATTGTTTGATAGTTTATTTCCGTTAATGGAACACCACCACTGCATACTTGAGCTTTTTCAAAAGAGTTAGTATCAGTAATTTTTAAAGAAAATTGTTTTAAGTTTTGAGAAACCAATTTTTTTTGTTTATTATTTAAATCATTCCATGATTTTTTTGGATTGATTTTACTTTCAGTTAGCAAAATATTAACCAACTTATAGTTTAGAAGACTATCAAAAAGTTCACCAATGTTTCTTTTTTTAAGCATTTGATTTCGTTTATCTATAAAACTAATTAAATCTTCAATAGATAATTTTAGATAAGGTAAAAAGTCTATTTTTATTTTAACATTTTGTTTTTGATCTAATAATTTAGTTACTACATTGCTTAAATTGAATACACAAATACCACTAATACCATAATCGGTTAATTGAATTTCACCACTTTCTTCTTTTATTTTATTTTCATTATGATATAAACTTAAAGTAACATCAGTTCTTATTCCTTTCCATTTTTTAAAATAATTTTCTTCTCCTTTTAACGATACTAAAGCTGGAAGTGGTTTAATAATACTATGATTTAATGATTTAACTAATTCATAACCATTACCATCTGAGCCAGTTTTAGGATTAGCTTTTGATCCAGTAGCTATAATAAGTTTATCAGCTATTATTTCTTCTTGATTAGATTTAATTATAAATTGCTTATTTTTAACGATGATTTTATCAACTAAAAAATTATTAATTATTTTAATTCCTAATAATTCGGCTTCTAATAAAAGAGCATAACAAATACTAACTGATTGATTAGAATAAGGATAATATAAACTATTTTTTATTCTTGGAATTATTCCAATATGATCAAAAAAAGTTAAAATTTCTTGTTGATTAGTTTTGGTTATTATTTTATTTAAAATTAAAGGGTTTTGAGTGTGATAATGTTTCAAATCTTGATTAGTATTCCAATAGTTACATTTACCATTACCTGTTAATAAAAGTTTCTTACCACAATTATTATTACGTTCAAGAATAATAACTTGATTATTATTTTTAGCTGCATATATAGCTGATATTAAACCAGATGCTCCAGCCCCTATAATTACTACTTTTTGCATAGTCCACCTCTATTAGATTATATCAATTACTTTTTAATTTAACAAGTTAACTTTTTTTCAAAATATCATAAGCTGCAATTAAACCGGTTGCGGCTGCTGTTACGATATTTCCTGCTTTACCAGCACCATCACCGATAAAATATATGTTATCGTTTTCTAATTTAAAATTGTTATCTGTTTCAATTTCGTTACTAAAAAATTTTATTTCTGGTCCATATAATAAAGTATCATCGTTATTTACTCCAGGTATTATTTTGTTTAATGTTTCTAATCCTTCTAAAATGTTGGTAATAATACGATATGGTAATACAAGTGCGAGATCACCAGCTACGCAATCTTTTAGTGTCGGCTCAACAAATCCTTTATTAATGCGATGCCATTCACTTCTTCTTGCTTTCTTTAAATCTTTAAGTGATTGAATAATTGGCTTACCGTCTCCTAAAACATTAGCGATTTTAGCAATTGATTCACCATAAAGACGAGTATTCGTAACTGGTTTAGTTAAATTAACTTTACTTATAAAAGCAAAATTGGTATTATTGCTTTTCTTTTCTTTTAATGCATGACCATTGACGCATATATATCCATAATAGTTTTCTTTAGCAACAAAACCTCCTGGATTGGTACAAAATGTTCTTATTTCATCACCATAAGTATCGGTTTTAATGAAAATAGTTGGATCATAAATGACGTTGGTTATTTTTTCCATAATTTCTTTTCTAACTTCAACACGAACACCAATTTCAATACTTTGTGATAAATATGGTATTTTATATTTGTCAGCTAATTCTTGTACCCATTTAGCACCTGTTCTTCCTGGTGCAACAATAACATTTTGAGCTTGTAAAATTTGTTTAGTTTTACTTTTGGTATAAATTATTTCATGATTATCTTTATCGATTGTTTTAATATCTATAACATTGGCATTACTAATAAGTTTGACACCTTTTTCTTCTAAATAGGTACATATATCTTCAATATGTTTTGGTAAATAGTCACTTCCTAAATGTTTTTGTCTAATTATTAATAATTTAGCGCCTGCTATAGCTACTTGTCTTTTTATTTCATTAGCTTCATCGATATTATCAGGATATATTTTAGCATCCATATTAAATTTATTAAAGATTTCTTCTGTTTTTTCGATTAATTTATCAGCTTTAGTCTCACTCATATATTTAGTTAAATCACTCTTGCCTAATTTAGGAATAAAGTTTAATTTCCCATCAGAAAAAGTTCCGGCGCCTCCATAACCTGATAAGATGGCACAGGGGTTACAGTTTTGACATGGTATCTTATATTTATTCATGGGACATACTCTTTTTTTTACTGATTGACCTCTATCAATAATAGCAATTTTTAAGTTTTTATTATTGGTTATTAATTCATAAGCACTAAAAAGACCGGCTGGACCTGCTCCAATAATTATTACATCATACTTCATTTATACCCTCCTTTTTTATCTAACAAAAGTATACAATGAATTAGCTAGTTAGTCAATTAAAACGTTATCTTTGATATCTTGATATATTTAAAACAATACCTATAGAAGCTAAAGTTATTAATAAACTAGATCCTCCATAAGATAAAAATGGTAAAGTTACTCCCCTTACAAGTTTTTTGGTAAACTAAAATGATGGTTGCAAGTTTTTTGGTAAACAAAAGTTTTTAAAAAA
>CALVXC010000012.1 GCA_944368805.1 uncultured Bacilli bacterium | reverse complement strand
AAACTTGGAATTATAACTATTGATTTAAGTGATATTAAAAATATAAATGGCGAGCAACTTTATAAAGGTTTCTTTGAAAAGTTTAAGGAGATGTGTGATAATGAGTTATGCGATATTTAGAGTTGAGCCAATATATAAAATGGCAGCTTTAGCACAAATCGGATCACACAACAAACGAGAGAAAAAAGCATATAAATCTAACCCCGATATAGATATTACCAAAACTAAAAATAATATTGATTTAGTTCCACTTTCTGAAAAATATATTAAAGGTTTCTATAATTTAACAAAAGAATATAAACTAGAACACGATAAAAGAATGGAAATAATGAGAGATGATAGAAAGAAAACTTTTAGACAAATGGTTGATGATTCTAACAATGTAGTTGCAGATGAATTATTATTCACTAGTGATTTTGATTTCTTTAAAGGAATGAGCAAAAAACAAATTAAAAAATGGGCTGATACTTGTATGGAATTTGTTTATAATGATTTAGGTTATACAAAAGAACAAATACTACATGCTACATTGCATATGGATGAAAAAACACCACACATTCATTGTGTAGTAGTTCCTCTAATTAGAAAATTTGATAAACGAACAAATACTGAAAAATGGACTATTTCTAAAAAACAATATATCAAAGATAAAGCCCATTTAAGCGAACTTCAAGATAAATACTATCAAAGATTAATAGATAATGGTTTTGGCCTAGAAAGAGGTATTAAAAATAGTGATAACGAGCATATTTCAATTAAAGAATTTAAAAAAATTACAAATAAGTTAGATAACAGGTTAGAAAAACAAAATTATCTTATGACTAGAGATTATGAAAAATTAGAAGAAAAATTAAAAACTTCTAAACCAACGATTACGGGTAAAGAAGTTAAAATAGATAAAGATACTTACGATACATTAAATCAATTTATGAATACATCAAAAAGAGTAATTAAAGATATTCCTAAAAATAAAGCACTATTTCAAGAACTTACTGATTATACAAAAAGTTATAAAGATTTAGAAAAAGAAAAAAGAAATATACAGGTTGAAGTTAGAAAACTAGAATATCAAAACGAGCAACTACAAAAAGAAAATAACAAACTTCATAATTTTATACATTCTATATTGCAAACCTTAAAACACTTCTTCCATAGATTACTAAAAATAGGAACTGAAAAAGATAAAAACAATGTAGTTAATGAAATAAAAGAATATCATAAACAAGATTTGTATGATAATTTTGATTTACACGACATAGCAAATGATACATCTAAAGAACAAGAAATAAATGATTATTTATATTCTAAAGAATATGATTATGATGATAAAGATATTGGTATATGAAAAAACGAGCAAATTTTGGGATGCTCGTTTTAAAGACTATAATCCATTATAGTAACACACTACGCTATTGGCAAAGCCAATAACGGTGTGAAAAAGGGATTTTCCCTTTTTAAATCCTTTTAAACATAATTTTAGCAAGGGATAAAACCAAGCAAAATTATATTTTTATTTTCAAAACTCCGTAATGAAAATAAAAAGAAAAAGTCTATCGCCAATTCCATTGAAACTTCGCTTCAACAAAACTTGCCACGACTTTTATCTCGAACCATAACTAGCTTTATTACTTTTTTCTAATCTCAAATCAGCATTTACACTTATGTGTGTATCCCATACGTGGTCTTTAGCGGCAGATATATAATCGTATATATCTGAACATTCACCATAGTTTAACAAATCAAAACTATACCCTAATTCTTTCATTTTTTTTATAAATTTTTCAAAATCAATAATTCCAGAAACAGATTTCCTAGATAAATCATTAATTTGTGGTATATCTTTTTCATTTTCTAGTAAATAATCATCAACACCATAATTACCGCTTAAACCACTTCCTACCATATTTATGCTAAAACTCATAGGAACATATTTTAATGAAACATTAGACCCTAAATTTTCCAAATTTAATTTCCATCTTTCATTTGTTCCTTTGTGTTTTTGATATTCAGATTTTAAAAAATCAACAAATCCTGGCGTACATAAAAAACCTTGCAAAGAAGAAATTTGAATTGTATCATAAGGAATATTGTTTGCACTAAATATTCTAATTGTTTCTTCCATCAATTTTTCGCATTGAACAATAAAATCATCTGTATTTTCTAATGTTTCAAATTCTGAAAGCGATTTGCTTTCACTAGCAGACATAATAGATTCCTCACTTAGGTCACTAATAGCAATATATTTATGATTCGATTCTAATTGTTGTTTTAATTTTATCAAATCCTCTAACATTATATCTAACCTCCATTCAATTATAATTATACCATATTTTATTATTTTTTGATACATTTTTAGCAAAAATGTAGTATAATTTAACTAGTTAGTAGTTATTACTACCTATAAATTTATGCCTAGTGGTTGTTATACTTCCACCAAAAGGGCACCAAATTAAAAATAACCGTTTGTTTTCAACGGTTTTATTATATTAAAAAATATTTAGGTACAAATTAGGTACAAATTTTGTCAATTAAATTGGGAATTTCGTTAAGTTTTTCTTTATAAAAATTGCCTCTAATTATTGATTTTTTTGATAAAAATAGTATAATTAAAGCACATAAAAAATTATGTTGTACTAGAACATTTTTTTATGTATTCTGACTGTTACTGTTGGCGCAGTGGCAGTCTTTTTTTATTTGTTTTTTTCAATTGACAAAAAACGAATATCGTTGAGATATTCGCTATAATACTTTTTTTTCTTTTGGAGAATATAATACTGTTTTTTTCTTTCCGATTTTTACTTCGTTAGACCATTCGATAGGGATAACGTCTTTCAAAGTTTCGTTCATACTTACGGTTGGTCTAGGTTGGGTAAAGAAACCTTTAGGAAATTCTGGTCTTTTTTTCTTTTCCAATATAACCACCTCTTTTCTCCTTACATTTATATTATACACATTTAATTGAATAATATCAAATGAAATTGATAAGTATTATAGCATTTTACAATTTATTTGTCTACATTTTTCTATTTATTTTCTACTAATTCTTTTATGTTATTTATGTTATGTTTTAGTTTGCCTTTTTCATTCAATGAAATTAATAGTAAAATTAATTCATCTAATAATTCATCACTTATAGTTCCAAAAACATAATAATCAGACTTTTTCTTATCAAAATAGAAAAGTTGATCGGCTTTTATAAATCCACTTTTTTTGTTTTTTGGCAATTTAGAAATCATATCATTACTTACAACTTCTAAATTTTCTTCGAATCTTAATTTTTTAATTCTTTGTTCTTCACTTTTGAAACTAGACATAACGTTTGCAACAAAATCATAATTTAACCCCTCTATAAAATCAGGTTTATCATTTATTACTACAAATGAATGTTGACTAATTTTCTTTCCATCATCTCCAATATAATTTTTCACTACAATTATATCTCCCAGTTTACACATAAGTATCACTTCCTTTCATAGCAGTAGTAGTCTTTTTTATTGTTTTTAAATTATTTTTAATTGTTTTAAAAGATTTTTTGTTTCAAAATGCCAATTTGTAAGAATGTTAATCATATAACTTCTAGGTTCATAATCAGTGTTTTGGTCTTCTGTTATTTCGTTAATGAAGTAATTACTCAAATTTAACACCATGTCAGAGCTATCGTTATTGATTATATTCCATATTTCATCACGAATGTATACATAATATTGGCAATAGTTAATTTTGTCGTTTTCATCAGGGATAGAATCATATACAAATTTGTCAACTTCATTAACAATATCATAATTTAAAATCGAGTTGTTAAATTCCAATATTCTTTTAGTTAATGAAGATGAAACGATTATAGTTAACATGTATAATAATGAATCTTTAAAATCTAATTGGTTTTCGAATTGTTTTTTCAAAAATAAATATCTTTCATAACCTATTTGATATATTAAAAGTGCTATTTCGTCTTTTGATATTTTTTTGCTAAATAAATTCATTGTATCACTCGTTTTTATTATCTGGTTTAATTTTTTTATTGAAGATAATCCTAAAAATAAAGATATTAAGCTAGAAAAAATGATATGATTAAAATATTTATTCAAAAAAAAGTACGCTATTAGGTATAAAACTATTATTATAAAAAGGTATAATAACAAACTTATTTTAATGCCAGGATTGTTTTTGATATTGATTACACAGTTAAATAATGTTGAGTAACACCAACTAAATATAATTAATGAAACAAACCAAATTAATATAACCATATTTTTCCTCCTTGTTTTTTTGCTGTATGAGTAATCTCAATTTATTTTAGTCCTTTTTTCTCTAGCAATACCAATAATTCTTACTGGTAAATTCTCTATTTGTTCTTTACTATAATCAGTAGTGTCGTAATTTATATTGTACGGTTGCAAGTATAAAGCGTTTTCTGTAATCTTAACTTTTTTAAATGTAGCGTCGTTTCCGTTTACCATAACAGCACAATCTTTGTTGTTTGCCAAATTATAGTCGTTGTTTTGTTCAAATATAACGATATCGTTATCATTATATTTAGGTGACATGCTATCACCACTCACTTTTAATCCGTAAAAATATTTTCCACCTAAAGTCCATTGTTTAGGGATCTCTATATAATCAATTATATTTTGTTGGGCTTCTATAGGTATACCAGCCTTTATAACTCCTAGAACCGGGATGCGAACTGTGTTTGTTTCTATATCCACCATTTGCGCATTGTCAAATCTTAAATCTTTGCCTAGTAAATCTGTTAAAGAGACATTTAGGGCGTATGCAACGTCTATAGCGTTATCAATCGTTGGGACTCTATTATCATCTTCCCAACGTGCAATAGTAGTTTGATTTACACCAATCATAGCTCCTAATTTGTTTTGAGATAATCCTTTTTGTTCTCTCAAATGCTTTAAATTTGTACTAAAATATTCTGCCATTATGCCTCCTTTCTATATGTATTATACAATAAGAAAAAATATTTTTCAATAAAAAAATGACAAAATGCAGAACAAAAGGTTGACTTCTGCATTTTGTCATGATATGCTTATTACAGATAGGAGGCAAATATGAAAACAGAGCTAATAAGGGCAATAGGATTAGAATTAGCAGATATAAGAAGAAACAAAGAATTGTCAATAATTAGGGTTGCTAAAAATACTGGTTTAAATAAAGATATGATTAGTAAATACGAAAATGGTAACAGCTCGATGAAAATCTATTTATTAGAAGATTTAGTTAGTTATTATGGTTTAAATTTGGCTATTTTTTTTAAAAATGTATATGACAAGTTGCAGAAAAAAGAAAGTGAATAGTAAAGGAGGTTAAGAAAGTGGGAAAAGAAAGAAAGCCAAGAACTATAAAAAAATACACGGCATCTGAACAATTAAATGCAATGGCTAGCCAATGGGCTGACAATAAAGCAATATGTATTATTGGAGGTGTTGGTTCAACAAAAGCAATAAAAATCAAAAAAGAAATAATTAACCAAATAGAAAATGACGGTTATCGTGTTCCTAGGCAATCGGTAGTTCCAATGAGATATGTAATTGATTATTTTGGTATAGATATCAATTATCTTAAAAGATTAGCAAAATTAGAAAAAATCGAAGAATAAAGAAGCAAATAGTAAAGGAAGTTAAGAAAATGAAAACCTATAATTTATCAAAAAAAGAAATAAATTTTGTAGCATTAAATTTATTAAGTGTCTTAAAAGAACAACTAGAAAATGAAGATGAGTAGATAAAAATTATTAGAATTATTTAACATTTTAATAAAAGCAAAAAGAGAACTACATTTTTAGTTCTCAACTTAGTTAAATTTTTTCATACGTATCAACTATGTATGAAAAACTGATAATCGCAATACTGGCTTTGTCTTTTATAAGACAACTAAAGTATATCATAAAATAATTAGAAAATCAAATAATGTCCAGCACGACATTTTGATACAAAAAAATACATAAAATTTAATGGAGGTGTTTGTATGAAAGTTACTATACATAATCAACCAGATAATTTAGCAGAAAAAATGGCAAAAAAAATTATTGAGTTAATCGAGTATAGAGAAAACGTTAAAATAAAATATACACTTAAAGAAAAAGAGAATTAATTTTTATATTAAGTAGACAAGCATAAAGAAAGAAACTAATAATATGACATTGCAAGAAACATTAAAAATAAATCAACAAATAATGATAAAACAAAAGATGCTGATAAAGAAGATAAATTATTTAATTATGCTGATATAGATAATTATTATTCAAAATATGATGGTTTTTATATGGAAATTTAGATAAATCTAATCTTTATTATTGACATTGAATATTTTAAAATATTTTTCACATTTAGTAAAATAATTAAAAAAACTACTAAATATTTGATATAATTAATTTAGAATAGGGAGTGGTAATATGATAAGAGATGATAAAATAAACTTTTCAATTATTGCAGATTTTTTTATAACAAAGTCATAATTAACTCCGAAGAAAAATTAAAAATCATTGTACTATGTTTATTCATGATTTATTGCTTTGAATAATCAAAATGAAAATCAGATTGATAATGTTTTATTTAATGAAGTACCAGAAGCTTGGATTCATGGACCAGTTTCCCTTACATTATATGCAAGATTTAAAAATTATAACTGGAATGAAGTTCCAAAAATGAAGAAATATAATATTTGAAAATGATGATTTAATGAGTTTTTTTATGATATATGGACAAAATTTGGGATTTATTCAGCGGTGAATTAGAATATATGTCTTATCAAGAAACTTCATGGTTGAATGCAAGAAAAAATATCCTTTGTTATAATATTAGGAGAAAATGAATAGAAAAACAATAATTTTAATTTAAAAGATATGTTTAATAATAAGGAAATATTAATTAATTTAGATAATTTATCAAAAGTAAGAGAAATAATCAAATAGTTATGGTATACTTGTTATAGAAGTTAACCTTAATGAAAATTTCCCAACGTGGTTTACTCATGCATCATAATTGATTGTTATTCAAATTTTTGATTTTAAATATAAAACTACTTTTGAAATTAAAAGTAGTTTTTGAATGACTTGGAAATATATATGTAAAAACTATATTAATCTTTGTAAATATCAATCTGTTTTTGGATAGAAAAGACAATTTCATAATATTTAATATAATAAAAAAGTAATTTATTTAACTAAACTAATGGTTTATTAAACGAAACTAATTATCGGTTGTATTTATAAAAAAATAGTAGTAGAATGAAGTAATAGATAAGGAGGAAATTTTATGGCAAATAAAAGTATTGGTGAAATGATTAGTGTTTTAAGAAAAGAAAAAGGAATGACACAAAATGACTTAGCAGAAAAAATGAATGTAACAGATAAAGCAGTATCGAAATGGGAAAGAAATTTATCTTGTCCTGATATTAATTCAATTTCTAAATTAGCGAATATTCTAGAAACAACAGTAGAAGAGCTGTTAAACGCTCAAATTAAAAAAGAAAAAAATAAAATTGATGAAATTGTTAATATTGCACTGATTGGAATTGGTTTAGCGCTAGGAATTTGTACTATAGTTACTTCTATATTAGGACAAGTTGATGTTAAAAATACTATTATTATGTTAGGGATAGGAATAAGTTGTTTGGCTATTTATTTACTAAAAAATAATAAATAATAAATATGGAGGATGATTTTTAATCATAATCATATAATTCATTTTTGAAAAAATTAAAGGATTTGTAAAACTTTAAATAAAGTATTAAAAAATTATTTGTTAGTTTTTGTTTTCTAAATATAATTACATTAGCTTGATTAATTTCATGTTTGCTTATTAATAATGAAGATATATTATATAAATTTGACAAGTATAAATAAGAATGATACAATAGCGTTCGTATTTTAAAAAATCATTTAGATTATCTAATTTATTTAAATAAAGTTTTTATTACATATAATTAAAAATAATATATATTATGGGAGGAAAACATGACTGTGAAACTTAACGAGAAGAATAATAAAACTTATATTGAAGAAAAAATTGATCAGGCTAATAAAAGTTCAGATAAAGCTAAAAGTAATTATATAAATGCTTTAAATAATGCAGAATCATTAGAAGAATTATATTTGACTTTATATAATTATAATTGTTCTAATAAAAGAATAAAAATGTTAGAAGATCTTATTAATTATCAACAATATTCAGATATTATGGAAATGTCTGATACTGAATTGTCCGAAATAAAAAAGAGACAAATTGATAAACTAATGGATGAATTTAATAAATGTAAAACTAATTTAGATAAAAAACTTGAAGAATTAGATATTAAAGAAAAAAATTTAGAAAATTTAAAAAATAATTTAAATACGGAAAATAGAGAATTAGAAATAAAGAAAGTTACAGGATTAATATCTTTAATTAAAAATACTATTCCAATATTACAAAAAAAAGTTATTACTATAAATTCTGATTTACAAGTATGGAAGCAATACACATTGGACGAAATTAAAACAAGATTGCTTTTAGAAATAGATGATTATAAAAAATATTCAAAATCAAATACTGAAAATGATTTTGATGGAAGTGATGAACTAATTAATAAAATAGTAAGTAATGAAGAAAATCTAAAAGAATTTATGGCTTCAATTAGAAAGTATAATGACCTAGTTAATAAACAAAACCAATTATTAGAATTTCCATTCAATGATTCAGTTTTTAGTTCTTCATATCTTAAAGGGAATGTCTTTAAACATCATATCGTAAATCCCGAAAAAAAATTTAGCGAATTAGAAATTTTACAAACGAAAATTACCACTCTTTTACAAATAGCTAATAAAGATAATTTGCAAAAATTATATGATTTATTTCATGATTTAGATATTAATAAAATCGATTTTGAATTTATTAAACAATTTAATAAAGATTATCCATTATTAGATTTTTATTCATTTAATCAAAAATATAATAAAAAAACGTTAGATAATTATTTACCTAAATGTTTAAAAAAGGTTAGAAGTAAAATTTCAGAATCACAACAAACATCCTTACATAAAGATTATCAAAAAATACTAAAAGATATCTTTAATAAAATTATTAATGAAATTGAATTTACTCGAATAAAAATACCTAGTAATTTAAAAGAAAGTTTTGATACAAACGACCAAGATAA
Source organism: uncultured Bacilli bacterium (assembly GCA_944368805.1). GTDB lineage: Bacteria > Bacillota_I > Bacilli_A > RF39 > UBA660 > CALVXC01. The sequence continues at coordinate 17,969 of CALVXC010000012.1, read as the reverse complement.
ATTTGATAAAGAAGCTTCGAAATTAGAAACTAATTTAATAGAAATTAATAATAAAATAGAAACTATGATAAAACAAACGTCAGATCTTATTGAATTTCAAGAGAAACAAGTTAAGCCTTATGAAGAAAGCTTTACAAACTTATATAGTAATCTCTCTGATCCAATGATTTTTTTAAAAACATTTGTTTTTAACGAATTTAAAGATGAATTAATTATTGATAAACTTGTAGATATTGCAATTTTTAATGAAGAAAAACAAATAAAAGATGAATTACATAGACGTTCTAAAATACGTTCATGTGTGGTTGATAAACGAATCTTAAGTAAAGATGTAGATCATTCATCACCAGTTTTGGATCAAGAAAGGTCTAAAATATATGTTCCTAAATCTCATATTTAAATGAGATTTTTTTTAATTATGGTATAATAATATTAATAAAAACACTAGTGCAACTAAAAATTAACACAAAAACAACTCAAACTTGGTAGAAAGCAACCGACGTTACATAGTAAAATTGTTAAAGAGGTGAGGAAAATGAGTTTTAATGAAAAACTTCAAAATTTAAGAAAGGCTAATAAAATGTCACAAGAACAATTAGCTGATATGTTGGATGTAACAAGACAATCGGTTTCTAAATGGGAATCTGCTCAAACTTATCCAGAAATGGATAAGTTACTAGCTATGTGTAAAATATTTAAATGTAGTTTAGATGATTTAACAAATGATGAGATAACTGATATTAAAGTCATTGATAAAAAACGAAATAATATTAGTAATTTTATCGATAGTGTTTTAGATTTGATTAAAAGAACTTATGATATGTTCAGAACAATGAAAGCTAAAAATATTGTTCAATGTTTAATTACTATGTTTATAGTAGGTTGTATTTTGTTATTGTTTAGACTTCCTTTTCAAGGATTAGAATCAGCATTTTATTCAATCGTATATAATATTGGTAATGAAACAATAACATCTTTTGTATCAGGTATTTTTAATCTCTTATTGGATATTTGTTATTATGTTTTGTATGTTTTAATTTTCGTTTATATATTTAAGATAGGTTATTTAGATCGATATGAAATAGCGAATACAGAAACATCTAAAGAGACAACAACTTTAGAAGAAAAAGAAAACAAAAAATCTAAAGTAGTTAGAAATGAAACTAATCATTCATACCCAATATTTAATACTTTAGGAATAATCGCCATGTTTTTTATTAAAGTTATGGTTTGTTTTTTTGCTATACCTTTTGTTATATCCTTATTTATGTTGTGTGCATCTTTATTAATGGCTATTATCTTATTATTTAAAGGAGTATTCTATTTTGGAATATTATTTGGTATTGTTTTTGCAATTTTATTAAATATTTTAATTGTTGAACTTATTATTAATTTCTTATTTAATCGTCAAAATAATCCTAAAAGATTATTAATTACTTTTTTAATATCAATTGTTGGTTTAGGGTTATCGTTCGGTTTACTTATGTTTGATATAGCTAATACTACCTATATTGATTCAGCACCTAATGTTAAAAAAGATACCGTTACTAAAGAAGTAACGATGAATGAAAACATGTATTTTGATTATTATTATGATGTTGAATATGTAGTTGATAATAATTTGAACGATAAAGTTAAAGTTGAAGTTACTTACTATAAAGATTACTCTAAAGTTATTTTCAATATTGATGAGACTGGTTTTATTTTAACAAATGAATCACCAGAAAAAATAGTTGGCAAAGATTATGTTGATTTAATTGTTGAAAATTTAGCTGATAAAAAAATTTATAATTATAATGAATTATTTAGTTTAAAAATCAAAGTAACAACTAGTGAACAAAATATTGCTCAAATAAAAAATAATTATATTCAACATGAACAAGAAATCGAAGAAAATAGTTTTCAAGAACAAAGAAATTATTATGAAGAACAAATTCAAGAATATGAAAATCGTTTAAATGATTTAGAGTTGCAAAACGAAGAGTTAAGAAGTCAAAATGAAGATTATAAATACCAAATTGAAGATTACAAAGAAAATATTCAAGCATTATTAGATAAATAAAAAAGATTTATTTAAGAATACTTATTAAAAAGGATACTTATTTTTCAAGTATCCTTTTTAAACATTAACTAAATTTTTTTGATATTTATCAATTAAAGCTTTCATGTTTTCAATAAAGTATTCTTCAGTTTTATTAAGTGGCATTTTTTTCATTAATTTAAATAATTTATCTAAATCTTTTAATATTGATGTATGGTATGTTTTAATAATATGTAAATCAAAATTATTTAAAATTAACCAAAGGATATAAAAATCTTTCATACTACCAGTTCTTGGTACTTCTAAATAAGGATTAAATATTTTAATTAATTCATCTTTGTTACTTATTAAATGGTTTAATTTGTCGATAAATTCTTCGACCGCTTCTAATGATTTATGAAATTTTTTCTCTTCTAGGCTATTTGGTTCTATTTTCTCTAAATAGTTAGTTATACTTTGTTTATTATTAATTGATAATTTAACTTCAATTCGCTCGTTTATTTTATCTTTATTTTCAGTAAAAAGATAAACTCTTAAAAAATCACGAATGTTTTCTATTTTTAAATTTATGTAATCCATATAAGCTAATATAACGACTAATTCTTCTTCTTTCATTTTAGTACCGTATTGTTTAAATAAATCATATTTAGCTATTTTTTTAACATAGTCTAAAGTGTCGATAATATCATAAGAATTCCACATTTCAAAAGAATTTTCGCTTATATTACATGGACTTTGATTCATTCTTAAAAACATATCGATTGGCTTAAAGTTAGGATTAGTTTTAGTATCGATTGTAATAGCTTCAATTGTATAATCAAAAATAGTTTGTTTTTGCATTTCATTTAAACGATAGTCTTTTAAAACAGAATCATTTATTTTTTCGTTGTCATTATCAAAAACAAAACCATTTAAAGATTCTAAATCTTTTAAACCAGTTAAGCGATATTTATGTTTATAAGTTTTGATAATATCTTTTTTTCCATCTAAAATTAATTCACCAATAAAAGTTAAAATAGAAATTAAACGTTGTTGACCATCGATAACAGTATATCTATCTAAATGATCATCACCTGTTTCTAAAATTAAGTATATAGGTGGTATTTTAATTCCTAGTAAGATACTTTCGATAATCCGTGAAGCTTTAATTTTACTTTTTACTTCTTCTCTTTGATAGTTATCACGAATTATAAAACGATTAGTTTTAACAAGATTAATTATTTCACTTACTGTAAATGTTAGTTGACCAGTTTTTAGTTTTTCATTTTTGTTAATACCATACCAAATTTCATCTTTACTAATTTTATTATTAGGTTTATAAATAACCTGTCTTTTATTATCAATAATATTATTTAAATATTGATCGATTTTAGTATTTAACTCTTTGTTTAATGAAAGTTCGAGATATTTTCTAACATATTTGTGACGATTTATAATATGTTCCGATTTAATATTGTTATAGTTTTCAAAATAATCTAAAGCTTTACCTTCATTTTTAATGTAATTATAAAACTTATCGATACTGAAATTATAATAATCAGGAGTATATTGTTTATAGACAAGATCTAACATCCAATAAACACTTTTAATAAATAAGATGTTGTCTTTTAATGGATAATTATCGTTTATCATTTTTTGTTTCAAATAATATAATTTATCAAAAATAGTAAAAAATTCTTCAGCACAATGTTTAACATTTTGTCCTGTTATAAAATTTTGATAATAATTATCGATAACTTTATTACCTAATTTTACAGTATTCACTTTCATAATTGGAATATAGGGAGTTGTTAATAATTCTCTAATTGTTACTAAAATTAGATTAATTATTTCACGATTTTGTAAGTTTCTTTTTGATTTTGGAATTAAAACTAATTTGCACTTATCTAATAATTGTTGATTATTTTCTAATTTATCGGTTAAGTAAATGGTAAGTGGATCGTATAAATATTTTGCACGTGCTATTTCACTACCATTAAGAGCAGTCATACCACAATTATGTTTTCTAAATAGACTCGTTTTATATATTCTAATTCTTTTTGTGAAATTATTTCACTTGGTTTAATAGTATAAACAATCATTTTAAGTCTATATTCGTCAAGAATAGTTCGTAAATTAGATGGGAGATTTTTATAATTTTTTTTATCCATATCTTTAAGTTGATCTAAACCAAATTGGCGTAAAACAAATTCGTTATTGCGAAACATAAAAATAGTTTCGATTCGTTGCCTGCCATCTATTATTTCAATCGTATCATTTGTTTTAATAACTGTTAAAGGGGGAATTTCACCATTAATTAAAATTGTCTCAATTAAGTTAATACTTTTAGTATTATTCCAAACATAATTTCTTTGATATTTTGGTGCATAAATAATGTTTGTTTGATTGTTAAATAATTTTAATATTGATTCATCAATTAATTTACGATCTAATTTTTCATATAATTTTTTAATATCGATCTTACTTGCCATATAAATCATTACTCCTTTAAAAAATTATATCATATATCGTTTATTAGTCAATCCTTTTTGGCATTTTAATAAATTGGCTATTAGTTAACATTGTTTATTTGATAATAAGTTGTTTGACTATGATATAATTAATTAAAGGATGGCGATGGGAAGATGATTTATGATGATAAAAAAATTGAATTAGTTTTAGATAATTTAGCTAAATCTAAATTTAGAAATAGTTTTAAATTAAGTACTAAAGATATAAAATATATTGAAAATAAGGGAATGGATATAATTAAACAGCATGCTTATGATTTTGTTTCTAAACGTCTAGCGCCTTCTTTTATTGAAAATGATGGTAAGCAAACACCGTTTAAAGCTCATCCGGTATTTATAGCACAACATGCTACAGCGACTTGTTGTCGAAAGTGTCTATATAAATGGCACAAAATCAAACCTGGTATTTCACTTAATAGTAGTGAAAAAGACTATATTGTTGATTTAATTATGGCTTGGTTAAAACGACAATTAATAAAAAAAGATAATTAAAACGTATCCTCTGCGTTGAAAAATGATAATTAAAATAGTTTTTATATACGATTATTTTATTTGAAAGATATTTTATATATTAATTAATAAAATTGTTATATTTAATTATTTTTAAAGTAATAAATTTGTTTTTGACATCTACTTTAAGAGCGTGATATAATTAAATTATCTATATAAGATTATGAGGTGATTTAAGTGAAGATAAAATCGGTCGAATTAATTATTAGTGCAGTTAGACGAAGTCAATATCCAACTGATGATCGACCTGAATTTTTATTAGTTGGTAGATCTAATGTTGGTAAGAGTAGTTTTATCAATACGCTTATTAATCGGAAGAATTATGCTAGAACATCATCTAATCCAGGTAAGACACAGACGATAAATTTTTATTTAGTTAATGAAGAGTTTTATTTGGTTGATGCACCAGGATATGGGTATGCCAGAATGAGTAAAAAGAAAAAACAAAAATTTGGTCTTATGATGGAAGATTATTTAACTAACAGAGCTCAATTGAAACAAGTTTTTATGTTAATTGATTTTAGGCATAAACCAACGGATGATGATCTTATGATGTATAAGTTTTTAAAACATTATCAAATTCCTGTTACAATTGTAGCTACAAAAGTTGATAAAATTGGAGTTAATCAATATCAAAAACAACGTAATTTAATTTTAAATGAATTAGATTTAGTAGTTGGTGATGATTTTATTACTTTTTCAGCTGTTTCAAAACATGGAAAAGAAGAAATTCATGATAAAATTTCCCGAATAATTTAAAAAACGATAGCCTAAACATTAATGTATCATAGAATACTTTAGGTGATAAAATGAAAGTCAGTATTCAAGATGAGGCTAACGCGACTTTATATTTAAGTAAAGAATATACTGATAATATTGATTTTTCTAACAAGTTAAATATTGAAGATTATTTTAGACGTTTGTTTAAAAAATTGAAAACTTTTTATAATCTTGATATTAAGGGTTTTTATAATATAAAAATATATAGTGATAAATATTATGGTTCTATTTTGAAAATGCAAAAAGAAGATCTTGAATATTATGATTGTTTTGATAATCATATTGATATGCGTTTTAGTAATAAAGATTATAGTAGTTTTTTATATGAATTAAATGATTTATTTGATATTGATGATAGTTTAAATGATAAAATAATCTTATATATTTATCGTAATCATATGTATGTTAGAATTGTTAAAGAAATAAATAGTATTCAATTAGGAAGATTAATTGAAAATAGCAAAATAATTTTTGATGATCGAATTAATGATGTTATTGAATATGGAAAAATAGTAAAATTATAGACAAACTATAATTTTTTTTAATGTTTTATGATATAATTAAAAAGTGAGTGGTAATCTAAAAAGTAAATATATATGATATATATATAATAATTTGATTCAAGGTTTTAATTTTTATATATCTTGAGTGAAATGAAAGGAGTAGGTCTTAGTATGAAAAAACCAGTAGTTGCTTTAGTAGGAAGACCAAACGTTGGTAAATCAACTTTGTTTAATCGTCTAGTTGGTAAAAGGATTTCGATTATCGAAGATACACCAGGTATTACTAGAGATCGAATTTATAGTATGGTAAATTATAATGATTATAGTTTTCATCTAATAGATACAGGTGGTATTGATATTGGTGAGGGCGATTTTAATAAAGACATTAAAGCTCAAGCTCTTCTAGCAGTCGATGAAGCTGATGTTGTTTTATTTATTGTCGATGGTAAAGAAGGCCTAACAGCTAATGATTATGTTGTTAAAGATATGCTTATTAAAAGTAATAAAGATATAATTGTTGTTATTAATAAAGTTGATAGTAAACTTGCTAAAGATAATCTTTATGATTTTTATGAATTAGGATTTGATAAATATATTGAAGTAAGTGCTGAACAAAATATTGGTATCGGGAAACTTTTAGATGAAATAACTAAAGATTTTAAAAAGATTGACTTTGATGATTATGAAAATCAAGTTATTAAGTTTTCAGTTATTGGTAGACCTAATGTTGGGAAAAGTAGTCTGGTTAACGCGATTTTAAATGAAGATCGTGTTTTAGTAGGAAATGTAGCAGGAACAACCCGTGATGCGATTGATATGCCTTTTACTTATCATAATCAAGAATTTGTTGTGATTGATACAGCTGGGATGCGCAAAAGAGGAAAGATTTATGAAAATGTTGAAAAGTATAGTTTGCTTAGAGCTTTAAAAGCAATTGATAGATCCGATGTATGTTTACTTGTTATTGATGCTAAAGAAGGAATTATTGAACATGATAAACATATTGCTAGTTATGCTTTGGAAGCTGGTAAAGCTATTATTATTGTTGTTAATAAATGGGATACAATTGATAATAAAGATGAAGCAATGAAATTTTTTACTAAAGAGATAAGAAATAATTTTCAATTTATGACTTTCGCACCAATTATTTTCTTATCTGCTTTAACGAAAAAAAGAATTCATACTTTAATGCCAGAAATTTTACGGGTATATGAAAATAGTAAAAAAGAAATTAAAACCAGTTTATTAAATGATGTTATTACTGATGCTTATTTACTTAATTTACCACCTAGTTATAAGGGTAAAAGATTAAAAATTTATTTTAGTAATCAAGTTAGTATTCAACCACCAACTTTTAATATTCAGGTTAATAGTAAAGGTTTAATTCATTTTTCGTATAAAAGATATTTAGAAAATAAAATTAGAGAATCATTTGATTTTGAAGGAACACCAATTGTTTTACAATTTAAAAATAAAGCAGAAGAATAATAGCTTTTTATAACCAAAAATTCACTTGTTCATATAATACTTTAGGAGGTTGTTGTAAGTGAATTTTTCAGATAATTTTTTTAATAAAGTTGAAAAGAAAACCAATGTTGGAAAGGCTAAAATTTTAGAATTAGCTCAAAAACTCCAACAATCAGATTTAAAAAACGAAAATACTTTGCGTGAAATTATTCAAGAATTGGGGCAAATGACTGGTAAGAACGTAAGTAAAGAAAAAGAGGATAAAATCGTTAGTGCGGTTGTTAACGATAAAGTTCCTAAAGATTTTAACGGATTAATTTAAGTACTTTAATTAGTACTTTTTTTGATTAAATTAATATATTTTTTCATATATTTTAGTTTATTACATATATTTTAATGAAACGATAGGAAAGTAGGGATTATATGGAAAAATTAGATATTATAAAGAGTTTGACAGAACGAACAGGTGGAGATATATACTTTGGCGTAGTAGGAGCAGTTAGAACAGGCAAATCGACTTTTATAAAAAAGGTTATCGAAAATTTAGTAGTACCTAATATTGAAGATGAATATGAGCGCAAAAGAGCGTTAGATGAAATACCACAAACGGCTCAAGGGAAAACAATAATGACAATCGAGCCTAAGTTTGTACCGAGTAATGCTGCTAAAATTAATATCGATTCTTTTAGTGCCAATGTTCGTTTAGTAGATTGTGTTGGTTATGTAATTGATGGGGCTAAGGGGTATGAAGATGAAAATGGTCCGCGAATGGTTAAAACTCCATGGTATGATGAAGAAATACCTTTTGTTGAAGCAGCTGAAATAGGAACGGAAAAAGTTATTAAAGATCATTCATCAATTGGAATTGTTGTAACTACTGATGGCTCAATTGGAGAAATTGAAAGATCTTCTTATGTTGAAGCTGAACAAAGAGTTATTACTGAACTTACAGAAATTGGTAAACCATTTATAGTTTTACTAAACTCAGCACATCCAATGATGCCAGAAACAGAAAGATTAGCTGAAGAGTTACATGATACTTATAGAGTTCCAGTCATGCCAATTAGTGTAGAAAACATGAGTGAGCGTGATATTTATTCAATTTTAAGAGAAGCTTTGTATGAATTTCCAGTTTCACAGGTTAATGTTAATATGCCGGAATGGATTGCTTGTTTATCACCAAATAATTGGTTAAAACAAATATATATTAATAAAATTCGTGAAAGTGTTACAGAAATTGATAAACTTCGTGATATTGAAAATATTCAAAATTATTTTAAAAATTGTGAATATATTGAAAAAGCTTATTTATCAGAAGTTAATACTTCAAATGGTGAAGCTACAATTACTTTACAAGCACCAAATGAATTATATAATCAAGTTTTAAAAGATATTATTGGTATAGATATAACTAATAGAGCCCAACTTCTAACTTTATTTCAAGATTATAATGAAGCTAAAAATGAATACGATCAAATTAAAGGTGCTTTAAAAATGGTAAAACAAACTGGTTATGGAGTAGCAGCTCCTACTTTATCTGATATGAAATTAGATACACCTGAAATAATAAAACAAGGTAGTCGTTATGGTATTAAATTAAAAGCTGTCGCTCCTTCGATACATATGATTAGAGTTGATGTTGAAAGTACTTTTGAACCGATTATTGGGTCAGAAATTCAAAGTAAAGAATTGATTGATTATTTAATGAAGGATTATGATTCAGCACCAGATAATATTTGGAAAAGTGAAATTTTTGGTCGAAGTTTAGATGTGATTGTTAAAGAAGGAATTCAAGCTAAGATATCTTTAATGCCAGATAATGCTAGATTTAAATTACAACAAACATTATCAAAATTAGTTAACAAAGGTTCAGGTAATTTATTTGCAATTGTTTTATAAGAGCATAAGGCTCTTTTTTTATTATTTTTAGACTAGTAAGGTTTATTTTTTTAGAAAAATCTGCTATAATTTATAAAAGATAGGGTGAGTGTGATATGAATAATAATCAAGATAATAAAGTAGGATCAGATAATAATAGTGGAATGTCATTTGAACCAATCACTTCAGAAGAACCACTTTTTAAACCGATAGAATTAGAAAAAATAGAACCTGAAAATTCTACACAAATAGTTAATAATAATTCGGTTCAATCTTCTAATGAAATGAATATTTTTCAAACTGACGAAACTTTAAATATGAATAATCCAACTTCAAATAATTCTAATTATGTTGATCCTGTACCTGAAATAGAACCGGTTATGCCTGAAGTTAGTAATAATAATGTTTTTAATTCACAATCATCAATAGCAAATACAAATAACAATCAAACTTTAAATGATAATTTTATAAATACAACTAATAATGTAAACAATAATCAAATAAATAATGTTGCTAGTAACGAACCATTAACTAGTACATTTGATCCTGTACCTGAAATAGAACCAGTTATGCCTAATTCAGCGACCAATCCAGTTTTAAATCAAACTAATCAACCGGAAACTAGTAATATTAATACAAATTCAAATTTTGAACCAATAATGGCTCAACCTAATGGAAATGTTAATAATAATCAAGAATCTTTAAAGCCAATTCAAGTAGAAGATTCTGATGATGATAATTCGGGTTCATCTTCAAATATAAATAGTATGACAAATAATTCGAACGAAATAGCGCAATCGGTAGATAATAATTCTAATATAGTAAATACAAATGTTAATATTGGGTACGAAAATCAATCAGCTAATATTAATTTGAATGAAAGTTCAAATATACAAACAACAAAACCTTTGAATAATTCTAATTTAGATAATAACAATATTTTTGGACAACCAATAACATCAATTAATCAGGCTAATAAAGTAGTAAATAGACCAATTGTTGCAAGTGCACCATTACAAGTAGAAACACCACAAATAACTGAAGAAACTATTCAAACTTCAAAAGTAAATAATCAAAATAATTTAAAACAACCTATAAATTCAGAACTAGTATCAGCGCCACCAATTTCAACTAATGAAGAAATTGACACATCATCTTTAGCAGTTAATCAAACACAAGGTGCTAATGTTAATGATATGTATGTAGCAACAGGACCGGTTGAGAAAAATAAACCACGTTATGGAAGAACCGATGAAGAAATAAAAGAACAAGAAAATGAAAAGAAAAGTAAAAGTAGTATTAGATTTTTAATTATTATTGCTATTTTCCTTTTATTAATAATTTTGTTTTTACCTAAAATATCTGATTTAATTATTCAAGTAATTGAAATGATTAAAGGTTAAAAAAATCACTATAACTAGTCAATTAGACTTTAATAGTGATTTTTTAATTCATTTGAGATAGATTTATAATTATATCCATGTTATCATCATTAGCCATAATGTTTTTATGAATTATGTTACATTTTTGACAACGGTAGATAATTTTAAAAGTTTTTTTATGTTTTTCAATACCAATTGGTTTTAATAAACCATGACAATCATTTAATCGATCCCCTGGCATGATATCTACATGTTTAGAATATAAACAATATGGACAATGATCGCGGGCACTATAATTTAATTTATTAACTTTTTGGTGACAATTATCACATATAAATTTTTCATCAATCATATTAAATTTTTTCATATTTACCTATAAAAACAATAGTACTAAAGTACCAGCTAGGATACAATAATATACAAAATAAATTAATTTACCTTTGTTCATAATATTTCTAAACCATTTTACAGAAAAGAAAGTTACAAGTGCACTAGCAATCATACCAGCTATGTAATATATCCAAATTTCGATATTAAGATTACTATCTATTAAATCTTTAGTACCTAATAACATTGTTGCTAAACTAATAGGAATATATAACATAAATGAAAATTTGAAAGCGGCATCTCTTTTTAAATTAGAAAACATTCCTCCGACAAGGGTTGATCCACTACGACTAATACCTGGAAATAAAGCAATAACTTGAAATAGTCCAATTATAATAGCATCTTTATATGTTATTTGTGCATCATCTTTTTTACCCTTAATATTTCTAATTAAAAATAAGAAGAAAGCGGTAATTAATAAAGCGATTCCAATTAATTTGACGTTATCGGCATATTGTTCAATAAAATCTTTTAAAAGCAATCCTACAATACCAGCTGGTATTGTTCCAATAATAATTAATAAAAAGTATTTAAAATTTTTATAATATTTAAGTTCTTTCGTTTTTAAATATTTAAAAAAATCGATAATTATAGCCTTAATATCTTTCCAAAAAACAATTACAATAGCAATTAAACTTCCAAAATTGACAATTATTTCAAAATTTAAATCTTTTAATACTTTAAGATCTAATAAAGTTTGGAAGATTACTAAATGACCACTTGACGAAACAGGAATTGGTTCAGTAAAACCTTGAATCATTCCTAAAATAATATATAAAATTAAATTAGTTAAAAACATATAAATCACCTTAATTAATTATATACTATTTTAAATAATTAATAAATAAAAAAGATAAAATTTAATAAAATTTAATAAGGTGGTATCATGGCGAGAGTATTTTTTTTCTTAGTTGGTTTTGGTTTAACCGTTATTGGAGCTATTTATATTATTTGTTATTTAAATTTAATGACGATTGGGTATAATTTTAGTGAATACGTTAATTTTATAAGTAGAAGATTAGAGTGTTATTATATGATTATTGGCTTAATAATTATGATATTATCATTAACACTAGGAGGAAAGAAAAATGAGTTATATATATGATATTTTACTTAATTATAATAAAGAATTATATGATTTTTATGAATGGAATTTAGATGATGATATTTGTCATATTAGAAAAACGCCATTATTTAAAGTTACAACTAATCAATTAGTTGATATTGCAAATAATGATATAAAAATAGAATATAAATTTATTCAAAGTATTGCTAATAAAACAGAGATTTTTACTAAAAATGATGTTAAAGTAATGAATTATGTTTGTCTTTTTAGTGATGGTGATAAAGTTATTAGTGTTAAATTTAATAAAGATGGTTTATCGCTTTTGAAAAGTGGTTTATTAGTTGAAGAAGAAGAAGAGGTAACTGATATGGCTTTAAGATTAAAACCAGCTGAATTTACTTATGTTGTTTTAAAAAAACATAATATAGATAATTTTAAAACGAGAAAAGAACATGAAATTGAAGTTTTCATTAATAACAAAATTAAGGAAGAAACTAATATCGATAAACTGCGCTATTTATATTTTGATTGTTTTGGCAAAAAGGAAAATGATCGTAATAAAATAATTTCTGAGATTTTGGATGAAATGAATAATAATTGGGATAATATTTATTTAAAAATATATAATTTTTTTAAATTACTTAGTCGTTAGTGTTGTTCTTTTTTTAGAATAAATGTTATAATGTTGTTTAGGTGGTAATATGGATTATCAAGTAAAAATATCAGATTTTGAAGGACCTTTAGATTTATTATTACATTTAATTAAACAATCTAATATTGATATATATGATATAAAAATAGATGAGATTACTAAACAATATTTAGATTATATTAAAGCAATGGAAGAAATTAATTTGAATATTGCTAGTGAGTATTTAGTAATGGCTACGGAATTAATCGAAATGAAATCTAATATGCTACTTCCTAAAAATGAGCTTGAAAATGATTTGGAAGAAGAAGATCCTAAAGAAAAATTAATTAATCGACTTTTAGAATATAAAAATTATAAAGAGATCGTAGGTGATTTTAAACAGTTAGAAGCTAAAAGACATGAATTTTTTACTAAATTGCCTAGTGATTTAAAAGAATGCGGTATTGAAGCTAATCCATTTATTAATGAAGATATTAAGGTTAGTGATTTATTAGAGGCTTTTTCTAAATTTTTGGATAGAAAAAAATTAGAAGCTCCATTACCAACTAAAATAACTAAAAAGGAATATTTAGTTAGTGAAAGAATTAAGGAAATAAGAGATGTTTTGAGTGTTAAAAAAAGAGTTGAATTTACAGAACTTTTTGATGTTTTTAATAAAGAATATATTATTGTTACATTTTTATCGATGTTAGATTTAGCTAAAAAAGAAGAAATATTAATTAAACAAGAGAATAATTTTGATAAAATATTTTTGGTATTAAGAGGATGTGAATGATATGGAATTAAAAGGAGTTTTAGAAGGGCTTTTGTTTGTTAGTGGTGATGAAGGATTATCTTTAGAAGAAATAAAAAAGTTATTGGATATTGATGATGATGAATTAAAAGAAATAATTTTAAGTTTGCAAAATGATTATCGTAGTATTGAGCGCGGAATAAAAATTGAAGTTTTAGGTTCTTCTTTAAAGTTAGTTACTAAAAAAGAACATAAAGAATATTATCAAAAGTTATTCAATAATGAACAAAGTGAAACTTTAAGTCAATCAAGTTTAGAAACTTTAGCGATTATTGCTTATAATGAGCCAATAACGCGTAATCAGATTGATGAAATAAGAGGAGTTAATAGTAGTTACGTGCTTAGAAAGTTATCGTTAAAAGGTTTAGTTGAAGAAAAGGGGCGTTCTGAATTGCCAGGCAAGCCTATTTTGTATGGTGTTACTAATCAATTTTTAGATTATTTTGGTTTGCAGACAATTGATGATTTACCTAAATTAGAAATTGTTGATGAAGAGATATCAGAAACAGATTTATTTACTTCAAAATATGTTGAACAATAAAAGATATGAGTGTATTTTTTATTGTTTTTTGTTGTTTAAATTTTGTTTATATTGATATTTTGTTTAAATAATTGATTAAAATTATAAATTTATAAGAAAAATAGTAGAATAAATGTAGTTAATTATGGTATAATTAATTAGTAATTTGCTTGTGTGGCGGAATTGGTAGACGCACAGCACTCAAAATGCTGCGGTTTCTAACCATGAGAGTTCGAGTCTCTCCACAAGCACCATTGGGAAATTAGTCGAACTAGAAATAGTTCGTTTTTATATGTTTTAAAAGTCAGAAAAGTATTTTAATCGAAGAAATATAAATTGATACAATTTATTATATTTAATATATTTAAATTATATATTGTTTGTAAATAATCAAATGGCAATCTAATAAAAAAACACTATATATTTAAAGTGTTTTTTCATATGTTTATCTATGTAATCAAATAATCATCAAATGAAACTAAGCCCAATATGGTAAATAACTCTTATATCTCCTAGATTCAGAGTTTGGCTGATATTCTTTTATTAATCCAGATAATGTTGCATCACTTAAAATTCTAGAAGCAATTGCTGCGTTTTTCTTTTCGATATTAAATCGTGCTCTCAAACTTTCATTAGTCATTTTTTCACCAGAAACATATTGCAAGCAAGCGTGTTGATAACATGCTCTTAATTTGTCATCACGGTCCATTTCGTTCAATTTTTTGTAAGAATATATAATAACTTTAGTTCCACTATCATATTCTAAAAAGTTGGGAGCTGGTAATTGAAATATTTCTATTGATTTAATTACTTTATCTATTCCACTGCCTTTTTCTTCGCAAATTTTAAATCGTCTCATGATGCTTGCTAGTTTTTCGTTTCTCGATATAGGATTGTGATCTATAAGTCTATCAATACTGATCAATGGTGTTCCTGGATTAGATATCTCTATTCTATTAGAGAAAAGTTCAATTAATATACTTGTACCACCAATTATAAAATCTTGATGAATCATTGCATTAGCAATTAACTCTCTAAGTGCAATTTCTGGATACATTTTTACCTGAGTTCGTAGTGCTAGACCAATATGCTCATTTTGAGGAGTTAAAAGATCTAAATTTTTTAATATTTCCTCAAAGCATATTGCATACCCATTATCATAATTGATTTCTCTTATAGTCTCTAGTTTATCTTTATTTTTATACTGAATCAGTCTAATCGATTTCCTAGTAATAGATTTAAACTGATGTATATTTCTAGCAAATAATATTGCTCCTAAATTGGTAATTGCTAATTTACCATATAGTTCTTTAAGAAAACCTTCTTCTTTAAAATCTTCTATGACTTTTTCTTTATTTTCTGGCAAAGGTAATTCCAGCATTTTGTAATATGTACTTATATCAAGTAGTTCGAAAATATCTTGTATTTCTAATTTAGATAAAGCAACTTCTTCTTCAAATGATGTTTTATTTAACATATCCCATAATTTCTTTTCTTTTTCTTTGTAATCACATAATTTTCTTTTCTGTTGTCCAATTCTAATATAGGCAATATTATCAAATTCAATAGGATAAAGTTTGGCTTTATCAATTTCAATTATCAAAACTCTTTTTGTATTATAACAGATTTCATAGGGAGTAAAATCAAGTTGAGGTTTTAATTTTCTATATAACCAATTATATAATGGCTCATTTCCTTTTTTGGAATTATTGAAATCAAAATCAGTTCCTAATACTTCTTTACTCTTGTCATCAACACCATATATTAGATATGCATGTTCTTTATTGCATAATGCCGCTGAATTTGCCAACGCAGAAATGTATTCACCAATCATTGAAGGATTATCATTATTAACTTTAAATTCAATCCATTCATTTTCTGTATTTAATTTTAATAGAGATTTTAATAAATTAGTTAATTCTTCTTCTGAAACTTTATATTCTTCTACTGCATACATAAAAACACATCCTATCAAATAATCATCAAATAAGAATTTCCTTTATTTATAAGGGTTATATACTTTTTTTATCTTTTTTTAATTTTTCTTATCAAATAAGATTATACTATAAATGATATCAAAAATAAATGTGTTATCAAAAAATTATTTATTTTTACAAGACATTCGCTATATTTACGTGTTAAAATATTGTTAGTGGTTGGTTCATGTATCGATTACCTTTAATAAAGTTGTAGACAACTTCCCCAATGGCACCATTAAATAAAATCGTCGCACCACACTATGTTATTATAAGTCAATCTGAAATACGATTGATTTTTATTTTATTAATTATTGTTGTGTTTTACAAGTTTATAATAAACAAATATTGTAGAAATATTTCCACCATATTTTAAAAAAAATTAGTTTATAGTATAATAATTATAGATTAAATGAAAGGAGTAGCTTTCAATGAATTGGGAAGAAAGATTAAATAAGTTTTTAGAAAACTTTAAATACAAAAATGATATTGATGGTATATTAGTTTGTGGTAGTTTTATAACCGGTAATCCATCATCTCATTCTGATTTGGATGTTCATATTCTTTTAAAAGAAAAAGTGGATTATAGAGTAAGAGGAAATAAAATTGTTGATGGATTATTAATTGAATATTTTGCAAATCCTCCAAGGCAAATTAGAGAATATTTTAAAGAAGATTATAGTGAAATTAGACCTATGGCTCAAATTCAATTTATAACTGGTAAGATATTGCTTGATAAAACAGGTGAAGTGCAAAAATTAAAAAAGGAAGCAAGAAAAATGCTTGATAAGCGTTATAGTGATTTAAACACAGATATTAATGAATTAAATAAATATGAATTGTGGGATATGCTTGATGATTTACAAGATGGTTTTGAAAATGATCGTGATGATTTTGATTTTATTTATTATTGTAATTTAGATAAATTATTATCTTTATACATGAAATATATAAAATACCCTTATCATAAAAAGACTATTTTAGGTAATATTACAAGTGAAATAGTAAAGAATAAGTATTTATTAGAAGAATTACCTGATAAACAAATTAGCGGGTTAATCAAAAATTGTATCATACTTAAGAATAAAGAGGATAGAATGAAAAATTATGAATTATTAACAAATAAAATATTGAATTTGACTGGTGGATTTGATATAGATAAATTTGAATTTAAGAGTCTGGTAGATTGTTAGAAAAAATCAAGTAATATTTAGGAGGCACGGTTCTTTTATTGAAAATAATAAAGATTTGATAATCAGAATCTCTAGTACTGAATTTTTAATTTTTGAAAAACAGAAAAAAGTCAAACTACTTGGCTTTAATTATTAGATCCTTTAAAAAGTTGAATTTGACAAACAAATCATTTTTTGATAGAATACCCAAACAACTTAGAAATTGTTATATATTTTGATTGAATTTTAGGGGGTTATTATGAGTAAAGAAGAAAAACAAAAAAATGAATTAAAAAGAATAAAAAGATTATATGGCGAGAAAATGGAACATT
>CALVXC010000011.1 GCA_944368805.1 uncultured Bacilli bacterium | reverse complement strand
TAACAAATAAAAAAACATATATTTCGCGTAAAAAAAATTAAAAATGTATGTTTCACGTGAAACATTTAATTATAAAGAATAAATAAATAGATAGAATAATAATGAGATAGAATTAAAAATATATATGTTCCACGTGAAACATTAAAAAAATTGCAATTTTATAAAAAATAATATATTATTTATAAAGCACAACATTTATGTTTGAAACAGGTCAGGATCGGAAGATAGCAGCCTTAAGAACCTCTAAATGTGTGTGCTTTTTAATATAAAAAAAGAAAATGGTGGTTTTTATGGATAAATATATGAAAATTGCTTTAGAAGAAGCTATGAAATCATATAAAAATAATGACGTTCCAGTTGGAGCAGTTATTGTTAAAAATGAAAAAGTTATAGCTCGTGCTCATAATCAAAAAGAAAAGAAAAAAAATGCAACTAGACATGCTGAAATAATAGTAATTGAAAAAGCGTGTCGTAAATTAAAAACCTGGCATTTAAATGATTGTACTTTATATGTTACTTTAGAACCATGTATGATGTGCTGTGGAGCTATAATTCAATCTCGTATTAAAAAAGTTATATATGCCACAACAAATGATAAATTTGGCTATATTGAAAGTGTTGGTAAATTATTACAAAATAAAAAAAATAATCACTATGTAAAATTAGAAAAAGGTATTGGTGAACAACAATCTATAAGTTTATTAAAGCAATTTTTTAAAGAAAAGAGATAATGACCTTTTCTTTTATATTTACTTCAAAGGTGTTATAATATAAAGAGTTTAGGAGGTTCAAAATGTATCAAGCTTTATATCGAAAATATCGTCCTAATACATTTGATGAAGTAGTTGGACAAAAAATAGTCATTCAAACATTAAAAAATGCAATAAAAAATAATAAGCTTAGTCATGCATATTTATTTGCTGGTCCTCGAGGGACAGGTAAAACAAGTATTGCTAAAATATTAGCTAAGACTATTAATTGTACTAATTTAAAAGGTACTAACCCTTGTAATAAATGTGTAAATTGTACACAATATAATAATAAGCAAATGATTGATATTATTGAAATTGATGCAGCCTCTAATAATGGTGTTGATGAAATTAGAGAATTAAAAAGTAAAGTAAATTTAGTTCCTAATACTGGTAAATATAAAATTTATATTATTGATGAAGTACATATGTTATCAACAGGAGCTTTTAATGCTTTATTAAAAACTTTAGAAGAACCACCTAGTCATATAGTATTTGTATTGGCTACAACCGAACCACAAAAAATACCAGCTACCATTTTATCACGTTGTCAACGTTTTGATTTTAAGAAAATACCAGATCAACTAATTTTAGATCATTTAAAACAAGTTACTAAAAAAGAAAAAATAAAAATTACTGATGATGCGATTACTGAGATTGCTCGATTAGCTGATGGTGGTATGCGTGATGCTTTAAGCATGCTAGATCAAGTTAGTTCTTTTACTGAGGATAAAATAACCGTTAGTGAAGTTCATGAAGTTAATGGTACTTTAGAACAAAGTAAAATCAAAAAATTTGTTGAATACTTATTAGAAAGTGATGTAGCTAATGTTTTAAAAATCATTGATCAATATAATCATGATGGTAAAAATCTAGCTAAATTAATTGAAGAAATAATGTTGTTTTTAAAAAATTTATTACTTTATAAACAAGCTCCAACTTATTTCAAAGAAAATAATAGTAATTTTGAAATATATGATATGTCAATTGATGATAATTATATAATTAATTGTATTGAAGTATTTAATGAATCTTTAAATATAATGAAAAAAACGATTAATCAAAAAATTATTTTAGAAACGACTGTAATTAAACTAATAAACATGAATAATGTATCTGATACACAAAATAATAATTTAGAAAAAAAATCAGAAATTTTTAAACAAGGTGATTTAAAAACATTGATAAATAAAAATTCTAATAATAAAAAAGAATTAAAGAAAAAAGAAAATTCTAAAATAGAAGATAATGAAACATTAAATATAAAAAAAGAAATAGAAAATGTTATTTTAGAAAGTGTTAATAACGAAATAAAAGAAAAATTAAAAAATATCAAGAAAATTAGAATAAATAATGCTTTAAGCGATTTTAATAAGAAAAAATTAATAGAATTTAAAGAAAAATTAGAAGATGTACGTAATTTAATATTAGACCCAGAATATAATTATGAGGCATCAATGTTATTAGATGGAAAATTAAAAGCAATAGGTAATGATTATCTTATCTTTGTTTACGATACAGAACATATATCTGATTTATTTAATGAAAAAATCTTAAATATTGAAAAAATGTTAAAAAACATTTATCATAAAGAATATAAAGTTATTTCAACTTATTTAGAAGAGTGGAATATTATAAAAAAAGAATTTAATAACAAAGAAAAAGAATTTATTTTTATAGAAGATAATATTAATTTAGATGAAATATTTAAAAATAATAATGAAGAAGAAGAAAAAAATGATATTGAGCAATTGTTTGATGATATAGTTGAATATAATTAAAAAGAAAGAGGGATAAAATGAATATACAAGCAATGATGAAACAAGCACAAAAATTACAAAAAGACATGATGTCAGCTAAAGAGGAAATTGACAATCAAACATTTGAAGGAACATCTTCAATTGTTAAAGTAAAAGTTAATGGGAAAAAGGAACTATTAGAAGTAAAAATAACTGATACTGAACTAACTAGTGATGATTTAGAAATGTTAGAAGATATGATTGTTGTAGCTGTTAATGACGCCATGAAGAAAGTTGATCAAGAAACTGATAAAAAAATGGGAAAATATACCCAAGGAATGCCAGGACTATTTTAAATGAATTATCCTCCAACCATTCGTCATTTGATAGAATGTTTTAAAAAATTACCAGGAATTGGTGAAAAAACAGCTGAAAGATTAGCACTTTCGATTCTTTCATTAGATGATGAAGTGAATGATTTGTTTGCTGATTCAATTAAAAATGTGAAAACTAAAATTAAACGTTGTCAAAAATGTAATAATTTAACCGAAAATGATTTATGTGATATTTGTTCAGATACTTCACGTGATAAACAAGTTATTTGTGTAGTTGATGATCCTAAGAATATTATATTATTTGAAAAAGTTGGTTCATATAGTGGTATGTATCATGTTCTTAATAATTTGATTTCGCCATTAGACGGAATTAATCCAGAAGATATAAATTTAGAGCAACTAATTAAAAGAATTGATGAAGATAAAATCAAAGAAATTATAATTGCTGTAAAACCAAGTATTGAAGGAGAAACAACCGCGCTTTATATTGTAAAATTGTTAGAAAAAAAAGATGTTGTTGTCAGTAAAATAGCTAATGGTATTCCAATTGGTGCTGATATGGAATATATTGATGCATTAACATTGGAAATGGCTTTAGAAGATCGAAAAAAAATATCCGAATAAATTGTTTAATTGTCCAATCTTAAGAAATAATATTTAAATAAAATCATATATTTTATTGAGGTGGACAAAATGTTAAAACAAGTTTTAGTTTTATTTAGAAAAATTATTGTTAGTTCGTTTTTATTATATGGTTATAATTTAATTGCTGGAACTTTTGGCTTAATGATTCCAATTAATATTTTTACAGTTTTATTAGTTAGTATCTTAGGTTTACCAGCCCTTTTTTCATTAATGATAATTTTAATTGTTGTATTTTAAGGGAAGTGAGATAATGTTAGATGAGTATCAAAAAATCCAACCAATACCTTGGACTATTTTAAAACGTGAAATAAATAAAAATAAATTAGCCCATGCTTATCTTTTTGAAAGTAATGGTTATATTGGTACTTTTGATTTAGCTCTTGCATTAGCTAAAACTTTATTATGCCCTTATAATTATAGTAATAATCAAAAATGCGTAAATTGTACACAATGTAATAATATTGATAATGGTAACTATCCAGAAATAAAAATTATAGAAGCTGATGGTATGTGGATAAAAAAAGAACAATTATTAGAATTGCAAGAACAGTTTAGCACTAAATCAGTTATTAACAAACGAAAAATATATATAATTAAAGATGCTGATAAATTAAATAATGTTGCAGCTAATTCTTTATTAAAATTTATTGAAGAACCAGAAGAAAATATTATAGCAATTTTAATTTCTCCAACAAGATATCAATTACTAGACACAATTGTATCACGATGTCAAATAATTTCTTTTAATCAAACATCATTAAAAGGAAATTTAGTTGAAAAAGTTGCAAAATACTTGTATAATACCACTAGCGCTATCAATGAATTTATAACTGATGAAAAAAGTATTGATAAAATAAATAAAGTAATTGACTTTGTAAACTTTTATGAAAAAAATGGTTTAGATACACTTCTTTATACATATGAACTTTGGACAAGCACTTTTAAAAACAAAGAAGATTTAATAATAGCTTTTGAAATATTACTTCTTTATTATCGTGATTTATTAAATTATATGTGTAATCAAGAACTTGAAATATTTATTGATTACAATGATAACTATCAAAAACTAAGTGAAAATAACACAATTAATCAAGTATGTTTAAAAATTGATAAGATAATTGAATTAAAAAATTACTTAAAAATAAATGCGAATACTAATCTATTACTTGATAAACTAATATTAGAATTGGAAAGGAGTTAATTCATGCATGAAGTTGTTGGAGTTACCTTTAAAGAAAAAGGGCGAATGTTTTATTTTTTAACAGATAATAAAAGATTAAAAAAGAATTTAACAGTTATTGTTGAAACTGAACGTGGTTTAAGTTTTGGTAAAATTGTAACTGATATTTTTACCATTAGTGATGAACAAATAAAATCACCACTTAAAAAAGTTGTTCGAATTGCTAGTAAAGATGATTATTTTCAACATAAAAAAAATGTAAATGATGCTAAAAAAGCTTTAATTAAAGCTCGTGATTTAGCTAACAAATATGAATTAGATATGCGATTAATCGAAGCAACTTATACTTTTAATCGTGATCAATTAGTTTTTAAATTTGTAGCTGATAATCGCGTTGATTTTCGTAATTTAGCTAAAGAGTTAGCCAATATATATAAAACAAGAATTGAATTAAGACAAGTTGGAGTACGAGATAAAGCTAGAGAAATTGGTGGTATTGGTCAATGCGGTAGATGTTTATGTTGTACTAAATTTTTAAATGACTTTGAATCAGTATCAATTAATATGGCTAAAAATCAAAATATCGCTTTAAATCCGAGTAAAATAAATGGTATTTGTGGAAGACTTATGTGTTGTTTAAAATACGAAGATGAATGTTATTCAGAATGTCGAAAGTTTTTACCTAAAATAGGTTCAAAAGTCCAAACTGAAGTCGGTGAAGGTAAAGTTGTTGATTTAGAT
Source organism: uncultured Bacilli bacterium (assembly GCA_944368805.1). GTDB lineage: Bacteria > Bacillota_I > Bacilli_A > RF39 > UBA660 > CALVXC01. The sequence continues at coordinate 22,290 of CALVXC010000011.1, read as the reverse complement.
ATTTTAAATGGTACTTATGTAGTTGATGTTCCACAAAAAGGTCCTATCAGAATGGAAAAAAGTAAAAATGAAAGTTATTAACGATTTATTAGGTTATAAAAACTTGAATATTGTCCAAGATACACAAATGTTTAGTTTCTCTTTAGATTCAGTGCTTTTGCCTAATTTTATTACCTTAAATAAAAAAGTTGAAAAAATTTTAGATATTGGTTGTGGTAACGGTCCAATTCCTTTAATTTTATCAACAAAAACGAATGCAAAGATAATAGGTGTTGAAATCCAACCTGAGGTTGCTGCATTGGCTAATGAAAGTGTTAAACTAAATAATTTAAATAATCAAATTCAAATAATTAATGATGATATAAATAATTTAGTTAAAAATTTAGAAACAGAAATGTTTGATGTTATTACTTGCAACCCACCATTTTTTAAAGCGTTAGAAACTTCTAATTTTAATCAAAGTGATTATAAAACAATTGCCCGACATGAAGTTAATTTAACTATAGAACAGGTGATTAAAATAAGTAGAAAATTATTAAAAAATAAAGGAATACTGGGGATAGTTCATCGACCTGAACGACTTATGGAAATTTTATTTTTATTGAATGAAAATAATTTAATTCCTAAAAAAATTAAATTTGTATACCCTAGATTTAATAGTGAAGCTAATATGGTTTTAATCGAAGCTAAAAAAAATGGTAATCCTGGATTAAAAGTTTTAGAACCTTTATTTGTTCATCAAGATAATGGTGACTATACTGATTATGTAAAAAAATATTTTGAAAATAGGTGATACTATGTCGCAAAAAAGTTATGATGGTACACCATCTTTATATTTAATTCCAACCCCGATTGGTAATTTTGATGATATAACCTTAAGAACAATCAAAGTTTTAAAAGAATTAGATATTTTGTTTTGTGAAGATACAAGAGTAACTAAACAATTATTAGATCATCATCAAATAAAATGTCAATTAATTGCTAATCATTTACACAATGAAAAAAATAATAAAGATAAAATTTTAGATTATTTAAATAAAGGAATAAATGTCGGATTAGTTAGTGATAGAGGTACGCCAATTATTAGTGATCCTGGTTGGGATTTAACTAAAACAGTTATAGATAGTGGCTTTAATGTTATTAGCTTACCTGGGCCAACTGCATTAATACCAGCATTAACTAGTTCTGGTATTAATGCTACTTCGTTTATGTTTTACGGATTTTTAGATGCTAAAGAAAATAAAAGAAAAAAAGAATTAAAAAATTTATTTAATTATAAAACAACTTTAATTTTTTATGAAGCACCACATCGCCTTACTAAAACATTAAAAGATATGCTTGAAATCTTAGGTGATCGTAATATATGTATAGCTAGAGAAATAACTAAAAAATTTGAAGAAATTTACCGCGGAAAAATAAGCGATTTAATTATAGAAACAGAAAATGTAAAAGGAGAAATAGTAATTGTTGTAGCTGGCAATCAAAACAAATTTGATTATAGTAAAATATCCATTTTAGAACATATTAATTTATATATGTTAGATGGTTTAGAGGTAAAAGAAGCAATTAAAAAAGTGGCTAAAGATCGTGGTGTAGCTAAAGATATTATATATAAACAATATCATCAAAAATAGGAGGCGATTTTGATGAAATTAATTGTTGGATTAGGTAATCCTGGTAAAGAGTATGAAAATACTCGTCATAATATTGGATTTATGGTTTTAGATAATTATGCTAAAAAGCACAATATGATTATTGACAAAAAAAAATTTAATAGTTTTTATCAAAAAGGTATAATTAATACACAAGAAGTTATTTTAGTAAAACCAACTACCTATATGAATCTATCAGGTGAAGCGATTATTAAATTTGTTAATTATTTTAAAATAAATATAAATGATATTTTAATTGTTTATGATGATTTAGATTTAGAATGTGGTAAGTTTCGCTTAAGATCTAAAGGTAGAAGTGGTGGTCATAATGGTATTAAAAGTATTATTAAATATTTAGGTACCGATGAATTTAAACGTTTAAAAATCGGAATATCTAATGATAAATTAATTGATACTAAAGATTATGTTTTAGGTAAAATAACTAGCAATCAAAAAGAAAAGTTAGTTGATGTTATTAATAAAACAAGTGATATAATAGATGATTTTTTAAGTTTACCATTTAGTAAATTAACTAATAAATATAATAGAAAGTAGATACTTACGATGTATTAGATACTAAAAAGTATCTTTTTATCATGTAGGAGGTGAAAGTAGTGTTTGAGAGAATTTTTAATATTAGCCAAATAAATAATAAAGTAGTTGGTTTATCTAATGAATTAAAAAGTATATATACATATAATACTTTTAAACAATTAGATGAAGCAATTGTTTTGGTATGCAATAGTCTATATGAAGCTAATAAGTTATATCAATCATTAATTAAATATACTGATCAAGTATTACTTTTTCCTATGGATGATTTTTTAACTAGTGAAGCTTTAGCTATTTCACCAGAATTAGAAATTACTAGGTTAGAAACTTTAAATGAACTAATTGTTGATAATTATAAAATAATAGTTACTAATTTAATGGGGTATTTAAGATTTTTACCAGATGTTAAAATTTATAAACAAAAATATCTTGATTTAAAATTAAATCAAATAATAAAAATAGATGATTTAGTTTCTAAATTAATTGATATGGGTTATGTAAAAGAGACAATTGTTAATAAAACAGGGGAAATAGCTGTTAGAGGTTTTGTTGTAGATATTTTTCCTATTGATAGTAAAAACCCTATTAGAATTGAATTTTGGGGTGATCAAATTGAAACAATTAAAGAAATTAATGTTGATACCCAACTAACTATTAAAAAAATAACATCTTTCAAAATAGGTCCTAAAACAGAATTTTTAACAGATCAAAAATGTGATATTACTAATTTAAAACAAAAGGAATTACCACAATATACTAAAGTTGTTAATATAAATGCTTATTTAAAAGATCCAATTGTTATATTTAATAACTATGATGAAATAATAAATAGTTATAATTTATTAGAACAAGAAATGGATGAATATACTAAAAATACGCAAAATGATAAAAATACGAAATATATGCATAATTTAAAAGATATAGTTACTAAAAAGGTAATTTATTTTACTAATTTTGATGATGAAATAATAAATGTAAAAAATATTGAAAATTATAATGTAAAAAATATTGAACCATTTAAAGGAACAATAGATAAAATAAAAAAACGAATAGAAGAATATTTAAATAATTATCAAATTATTATATGTTTATCAAATAAATATCAAGCTAATAAATTAATTAATCAATTTGATAGTGATAAATTTATTTTAACTAATGAACAAAAACTAATTAATGATAAGGTTAATATTATTGTTAAAGATATTAATGAAGGATTTATTTATAATAATTTAATGGTAATTACAGAAGCAGAGCTATTTAATCAAAATAAAAAACAAATTAAATATAAAACTAATTTTAAATTAGGAGTTAAAATAAGAGATATAAATAAACTCAATGTTGGTGATTATGTTGTTCATTTTACTCATGGAATAGGTAGGTATTGTGGCTTAAAAACGCTAACAAAAAATGGATTAAAAAAAGATTATTTACAAATTGCTTATAAAGGTGATGATAAATTATATATTCCAGTTGAACAAATTGAATTAATTAGTAAATATGCTTCCAAAGAAGGGGCAACCCCTCCTTTAAATAGTTTAAGTGGTAATGGCTGGGAAAAAACAAAATTAAAAATCAAAGAAAAAATTGAAACAATTGCGCCAGAATTATTAGAACTATATGCTAAAAGGCAAACAGTAAAAGGTTTTGCTTTTAAACCTGATGATAAAGAAGCTATCATTTTTGCTAAACAATTTAATTATACACCAACAGCTGATCAAATTAGAGTTTATGAACAAATAAAAACTGATATGGAAAAACCATATCCAATGGATCGATTATTATGTGGAGATGTTGGCTATGGGAAAACAGAAGTTGCTTTTCGCGCTATTTTTAAAGCTATAATGTCTTCAAAACAAACAGCTATTTTATGTCCGACAACTATTTTATCAAATCAACATTATAATAACACTTTAGAACGTTTTGAAAAATTTCCTATTAATATTGCTTTATTAAATCGTTTTACTTCTATTAGTCAAAGTAAAAGAATTATTAATGATTTAAAAGAAGGAAAAATTGATATTTTAATTGGAACTCATCGTATTTTAAGTGATGATATTATTTTTAAAGATTTAGGTTTATTAGTTATTGATGAAGAACAACGGTTTGGAGTTAAACATAAAGAAAAAATTAAACAATATAAAAATAGTGTCGATGTATTAACTTTATCAGCGACACCAATTCCACGAACTTTACAAATGTCAATGACGGGAATTAGAGATTTATCATTAATTGAAACCCCTCCTGTTAATCGCTTTCCGGTTCAAACTTATGTTTTAAAGCAAAATAAACAAATAATAAAAGATGCAATTTATAAAGAATTATCACGTAATGGGCAAGTATTTATTTTATATAATAAAATTGATGATATTGAAAGACAAGTAGCTATAATTAACGAATTAGTTCCGGATGCTAAAATAGCTTATGCTCATGGTCGAATGGATAAACAACGTTTAGAAAATGTAATGATCGACTTTATAAATAAAGAATATGATGTTTTAATATGTACAACAATAATTGAAACAGGAATAGATATTCCAAGTGTAAATACTTTAATTGTTTTAGATAGTGATCGTTTCGGATTAGCGCAACTTTATCAAATTCGTGGTCGAGTAGGACGAAGTGATAAAATTGCTTATTGTTATTTAATGTACGATGAACACAAAATGTTAAATGACATTGCAATTAAACGTCTTAAAGCCATTAAAGAATTTACTGAATTGGGTAGTGGTTTTAAAATTGCTATGCGTGATTTGGCAATAAGAGGTGCTGGTGATATTTTAGGTAAAAAACAAGCTGGTTTTATTGCAACGGTTGGAATTGATTTGTTTTTAGAAATGTTAAATGAAGAAATTGAAAAATTAAAAGGACATGAAGTTATAAAAGACGAAATAAAAGAAACTCCAACTTTAATTGAAGTTGAAACTACGATTGATGATAGGGTTGCTAAAGAAGAAGAATTAAAAATTGAAATTCATCAAAAAATTAATCAAATTAAAAACTATGATGATCTTATTAAAGTTAAGGAAGAATTAACTGATCGTTTTGGAAAATTACCTGATAATTTAATTATATATATGTATGAAAGCTGGTTTGAAGCTTTAACTAAACAATTAAAAATAACTAAGATTAAACAGTTGAAAAATTTTGTAGAAATTACTTTACCAATTGAAATTACTAATAATATCGATGGTCAAAAATTATTTATGGAAGTTTCTAAATTAAGTCGAATGTTTCGTTTTAGTATGAGAGGTAAACATTTAGTAATAACTTTAGATACTATTAAATTAGATAAACATTTTATTTATTATTTAGTTGATTTAATGTTAATTATTGAAGCATTAAAAAAATAGTTCATATCAAATTTTGAACTATTTTTCTAATGTATTAGTTATTGGTGGAATAAATTGTTTTTTACGTGAAATGTAACCTTCAATAAAATATCCTTGAGTTAAATTATCAATACCATAACAATGTTCCAAAATATCTTTAGCTTTATCATTATAAAAAATGTAGGAACCCTTATTAATTAAATCAGTTGCAAATAAAGCGACAATTAAATATTGATTATTATCAGCAACCCGATTAATTAAATCGACATATTCATTTTTATCTTTTTTAATTTCATCAATATTTAAAGTATTTATTTGACCAACACCTATTTTTTGATTATTAATACTGAAATTTTTAAAGTCACTATATAATATTTCTTCTTTCGTTTTACCTTTTAAAATAGAACCTTTTTTAAACATTTCTTTACCAAAAGCTTCATAATCAACTTCAGCTATTTTAGCTAATTTTTTAGCTACTTTTTTATCCAATTCAGTAGTTGTTGGTGAGATAAATAATAAAGTATCAGAAATAATACCGGCTAACATTAATCCGGCAATATGTTTAGGAATTTCGATATTATTTTCTCTAAACATGTTATAAAGAATCGTACTAGTACTACCAACCGGCATATTACGAAAATTAATTGGTGCGGCTGTTCCAACTGGACTAATGCGATGGTGATCAACAATTTCAACAATTTCAGCTTCTTCAAGACCATCAACACTTTGTGAAACTTCATTATGGTCAACTAAAATTACTTTTTTTCGGTTTTTATCAGCTATGTCAGCTAAACGAAGCGTTCCTAAGCATTCATTATTATCATTAATAATTGGATAATTACTATATTTTGTTTTATTAGCAACATCAGTAAAATCGCGAACATCTTCGTTTTCATTAAAACAAATAATTTTATTATTGGTAGTAATAGTTGAAACATAATTAGCTAAGATAATTCTACGTGATGTATTGAATGTATCAAAATTGGTTTTAATAATATTAACATTGTTTTTCTTAGCAATTCTTAAATGACGATCTTTAATATAACTATTTCCAGTTAAAATTAATAATTTGACTTTATTTTCAATCGCATATTCAATAACAGAATGACGATCTCCAACAATTAAAATAGTATTATTATCAACAGAAACATTTTCCATAAAAGTAGTACTACGATAAGAAGCTATCATAATTTTACCTTTAATTTCATCATCAATTCTTAATAATTCTCTACCTTGTAATGTATTTATAATATTGTCGTAAGATGTATATAAATTAACAGAATTATCACTGATTAAATCTTTCGCAATATCTTTCATTGAAGCTGTACCTAAAAATTTTTTTTGTTTATCAATAATAGGAATAGAGCTAATATTACTCTTTCGCATTTTTTGATAAGATTCTTCAATTGAACAATGTTGTTCTAACATAAATCCTTTTTGGTAATTTAAATCTTTTAATTGTAATTTAACATCATTTAAATATCTTGGTATATTTATTTTAAAATATTTTAAAACAAAATTTGTTTCACTATTTATATCACCTAAAACACGTGGTTCAGTATTAAAACCTAATTGATTTTTTAAATAAGATAAAACAATTGATGATACAACGCTATCAGTATCAGGTTTTTTATGGCCGAATACTAAAATTTTTTCCATGACTTTCCTCCTTTATCCATTTTATTATAACACATTTTTTTATTTTTTTAATAAGTATAAATAATTATTTTTAACACAGACTAGTATTTAGAAAGTGAGGTAACTTATGAAAGCAACTGGTGTTGTTAGAAGAATAGATGATTTAGGAAGAATTGTTATACCAAAAGAAATAAGAAAAAGCTTAAGAATAAGAGAAGGAGAAAATTTAGAAATATTTGTTGATCATAATGAAAATGTTATTTTAAGAAAATATTCATTAATGAATAAAATTAATGATTTAGCTAATGATTTTACAGATTCAATTCATACTTTTACAAATAATAACGTAATAATAACCGATTTAGATAACATTATAGCTGTAAGCGGACCTTTAAAAAAAGATTATTTGGATAAACCAATTAGTAGTTCATTGTTAACTTCAATTAAACGTCGTGAAAATATTTTTGAACGCCATAAGAAAAATATTGAATTAATTGAAAACGATCAGTTAGAAGCAACATATGCTTTAAGTACGATTGTAGCTAATGGCGATGCAGCTGGTTTGGTTATTATTTTATCAACTGAAGATAATATTAGTGAAGAAAATGATAAAATTGCCCGTATTACTTCTAAATTTTTAGCTAAACATCTTGAAGAATGATAATATTTATGTTATAATCATTAAAATTTAAAGATGTTGAAAGAAAGAGAAATATATTTTTACTTCTTAGAGAGTCTGATAAGGTGAAAGCAGATAAGTAAAAGATATTTTAAATGGTTCTGGAATTGCTTAATCGATATGTAGGTTAAGACGTATGAATGCGTTAAATGATAGAGATATAATTTTAATAAAATTATAAAATAAGGTGGTACCACGAATCTTTCGTCCTTAAATTAAGGACGTTTTTAATTGGAAGGAGTTAAATATGCGCTATTTTGAAAAAATAAGTTTAGAACAATTTAAAAAAGATATCACTAGTAACATTGAACTTTATAATGAATATACTTTACCAGAAAGAAGTACAATTAAAAGTGCTGGTTATGATTTTAAATCAGTAATTGATTTTACATTAAAACCTGGTGAAATTAAAAAAATCCCTTTAGGAATTAAGGTTTATATGGAAGAAGATGAAGTTTTATTATTAATAGTAAGAAGTAGTATGGGATTTAAATATAATGTACGGATGTGTAATCAAGTAGGAGTTATTGATAGTGATTATTACAATAATTTAGATAATGAGGGACATATTTGGATAAAATTACAAAATCATGGTGAAAAAGATTATATTGTTAAAAAAGGCGATAAAATTATTCAAGGAATTTTTACTAAATTTTTAACAGTTACTTCCGAAAATGAAATTAAAAATAAAAGAATAAGTGGGATTGGTAGTACTGATTAAGGAGATGATTTGAGTGAAAGAAAAATTTTATATTTCAACAGCTATTACTTATACATCAGGAAAACCACATATTGGAAATACTTATGAAATTGTTTTAGCTGATGCGATTGCCCGTTATAAAAGATTAAAAGGGTATGATGTTTATTTTCAAACAGGAACTGATGAGCACGGTCAAAAAATTGAAAAAAAGGCTTTAGAATTAGGTAAAGATCCTCAAGAATATGTTGATGAAGTATCCTTAGAGGTAAGAAGAATATGGGATGTTATGAATACTAGTTACGATCGTTTTATAAGAACAACTAATCAACTTCATGTTGAAAAAGTTTCGCGTATTTTTAAAAAACTATATGATCAAGGCGATATTTATAAAGGTTATTATGAAGGATTGTATTGTACACCTTGTGAATCGTTCTTTACTGAATCACAATTAGTTGATGGTAAATGTCCAGATTGCGGAAGAGAAGTTAGCGTCGCAAGTGAAGAAGCTTATTTTTTAAAATTATCAAAATATTCTAAATGGTTAGAAGAATATATTGATAATCATCCACATTTTATTGAACCAGAAAGTCGAAAAAATGAAATTATGAATAACTTTATAAAACCTGGTTTACAAGACCTTTGTGTATCTAGAACATCTTTTAAATGGGGAGTACCAGTTACTTTCGATAAAGATCACATCGTATATGTATGGCTAGACGCTTTAAGTAATTATATAACGTTTATTGGTTATGATACTAAAGAAGTAACTGATGAATTTAAAAAATATTGGCCAGCTGATGTTCATTTGATAGGTAAAGATATTTTAAGATTTCATACAATTTATTGGCCAATAATTTTAAAATGTTTAGGTTTAGAATTACCAAAAAAAATATTTGGTCATCCTTGGATTTTATTTGGTAAAGATAAGATGAGCAAATCAAAAGGAAATATTATGTATGCTGATGATTTAGTAAAATTATTTGGTGTTGATGCAATTAGATATTATGTTTTACATGAAATACCTTTTAATAGTGATGGAACAATTACTTATGATTTAATTATCGAAAGATTTAATACTGATTTAGCTAATACTTTAGGAAATTTAGTAAACCGTACAATTAGTATGGCTCATAAATATTTTGATGGTGTTGTTTTAAAACCTTTAGAAAAAGAAGATATTGATAATGATCTAATTGATTTAGTAATAAAGACTAATGAAAAAGTTGAAAAGAAAATAGATGAATTAAAAATAGCTGATGCACTTGATAGTGTATTTGAAATATTTAGAAGAAGTAATAAATATATTGATGAGACAACACCTTGGGTTTTGGCTAAAGATGAAAACAAAAAAGAAAGATTAGCTACGGTTTTATATAACTTATTAGAAGCAATAAGACATGGTGCAGTGTTATTACAGCCATTTTTACCTAATACTGCTGATGAAATTTTTCATCAGTTAAATACAGAAAATCGTTTTAATGATTCTTTAGATAATTTTGACGGATTAGATATTGGAATTAAATTAAATGAACCTAAACCAATATTTGAACGAATTAATGTTGATGAAAAATATAAAGAAATTAATGAATTAATTAATAATGTGTAAAATGTTGTAAATTGTCGAAGAATATTTGTTAAAAATATTTGAAAAACTTAGCTATTAATGTTATATTTGTAGTGTAGTAATGAAAGGAAGACTACAAATGACTACTAGCAAAAAAGATAAGCAGTGTGCTATTGTGGCTTGTGGAATATTATTAAGCCTTGTGTTAGGTAGTTTGGTAGTAAATTTTAATATAATAGATTTAGGATATCTAATTATATTAATTGTTTATATTATCAGATATTTTTACATCAAAGAGTGAGAAAATTATATCATTTTATGGTATAATTTTTTTGGTGATAGAAAATGATTGATACACATTGTCATTTAAGTAAAGAATATTATGATAATATTGATGAAATTGTAAGTAGTATGGAAGGAATAATGATTGTTAGTGGATGTAATGATGAAACTAATAAAGAAGTCATAGATTTGGTTAATAAATATGATAACGTTTATGGAACACTAGGTTTTCATCCAACAGAAATTAATAATTTAAATACTAAAAGTTTAAAATTTATCGAAGATAATTTAAATAATCCTAAAATAGTTGCTGTTGGGGAAATTGGTTTAGACTATTATTGGGTTAATGATAATAAACAAGATCAGCAATCTTTATTTATTAAACAAATTAAGTTGGCTAATAAATATAATTTACCAATCGTTATTCATAGTAGAGAAGCTATTTTAGATACTTATAATATTATAAAGAAATATAGTAAAACAAAAAAAGTGTTACATTGTTATAGTTCTAGTTTAGAAATGGCTTATGAGTTTATTAAACTAGATACTTTATTAGGTATTGGTGGAGTTATTACTTTTAAAAATGCTGAAAAATTAAAAAGAGTAGTGGAAAATATTGATTTAAAGTATTTACTTTTAGAAACAGATAGTCCTTATATGAGTCCTCACCCTTTTAGAGGTACTCAAAATAAACCTAGTAATGTAAAATATGTAGCTATGAAAATTGCAGAAATAAAAGGCGTTAGTTTAGATTGTGTCTTAAAGACAACAACGGAAAATGCTATTAAAACATTTGATTTAAAAATTAGTTAGGAGGTTAAGATGTATTCATCTAAAAAAATGCTTGAAAAATTAAATAGTAATAATTTTAATTTTAAAAAAAAATTTGGTCAAAATTTTATTATCGATGAAAATATTATCGATAATATTATAAAAAAAGCAAATATTTTACCTAATTCATTAGTTATTGAAATTGGTCCAGGATCAGGTTCTTTAACTAAAAAACTAAGTAAAGTTGCTAAAAATGTTTTAGGTTATGAAATTGATATAAATTTAAAACCAATTTTAGATGATTTAGAAAATAATGTTAAAATAATTTATCAAGATTTTTTAAAAAGTAATATTATTAATGATATAAAAAATTATGATTATGATAATTTATATGTAATTGCTAATTTACCGTATTATATAACGACACCAATTGTTATGAAAATAATTGAAGATAAATTACCTGTTAATAAAATAATTATTATGGTTCAAAAAGAAGTTGGACAAAGATTTAAAGCTAAAGTTAATACTAAAGATTATAATTCGTTATCTGTATATTTACAATATTATTTCGATATAAAAAAAATAATGGATGTAAGTAAAAATGTTTTTATACCTAAGCCTAATGTTGATAGTATTGTTATTGAATTAACTAAAAAAGAATTATTACCTTTAAAAAATGAAGAATTGTTATTTAAATTAGTTAAGGATAGTTTTAAACAAAAAAGAAAAACCTTAAAAAATAATTTAAAAGATTATGATTTGGAAATAATATCTAGTGTTTTAAAAGAAGAAGGCTTAAATTTAAATATTAGAGCTGAGCAACTATCTTTAGAACAATTTATAAAAATAGCTAATCGATTAGATTAAAGTCACAAATGTTTAAAATATTGTTTTTATAACGTGTTATTATGTAGTCAGGAGGGTGAATTGGATGAATGAAGATTTATTATCAAAAATTTTAGATTATATTGATAAAAATATAAATGAACAGATATCAATTGATAAAATAGCTAATACTTTTTATTTTAATCGGTTTTATATTATGAGAATATTTAAAAAACAATTTGATATGTCAATTATCGAATACATTAATAAAAAAAGAATTTTGAATAGTTTAGAACCATTAATAAAAACTGATGAAAAAATTTTGAAAATAGCTTTAAATAATGGATTTAATTCAGCTGAATATTATTCTGAACAATTTTCTAAAATTATTGGTTTAAATCCTCAAACAGTTCGTAAATTATTAAAAAATGATTCATCTTCCTTGAAAAAAGAATATGGTACTAAGTATTCTGAAAGTATTATTAAACTTTATGAAGGAATTAATAGTTTAGAAGAATTAAGTACTTTAGAAAGGAGGTTTAAATGGAAAAAGTAGATAGTGTAATAAATTTTATTGAAAACAAATTAGATAGTTTAGCTTCTAATGATTCTAAACTTGATAGAATGTTGAAAAATAAAGAAATAGAAATAGAATTTGAAAAAGAATTAAAAAAAATGATAAGAGATTTTTATTATTTAAAATTAACAACTTGTGAAATATCTGAAGAAGAAATGAAAGAATATAAAAAATTAGATGATATTTCTAAAGAAAAAGAATTTAAAAAAGATTTAAAAATGTTTAATAATTATAAAATTAAAGAACTTGATTATAAAATAAATTTACTAGAAAAATATTTAAAAAAATTAAAAGAAGATAAAAATTATCAAATATTTATAAATAATAAAAAAGAAAAAATGAATAGAAATGAATATAAACAATTTGCTATGGATTCTAAATGTTTTAATAAAACAATTAATAAATGGTTTGAAGAATATAGAAATAAAGAATCTAATTAAAAAAATAGAATAGAAGGTGATAATGTGAATGACATAATTTTGGCAAAACCCGTGGAATCTGATGGGTTATTTGATAAAATAGAAGATTATTTTAATATCAAAATTCCTAATGATGTAAAGAAATTTTTAAAGGTCAACAGTCGAGGTATCGTGAAAGAAGAAGAGTTTAAAATAAATGGAAAAACTTATATGTTAGCGTCTTTTTTTACAGTTGATGAAAAAGATGGCTATATGTTTTTTTCTGCACGGATTACAAATGATAATGAAAATTTAGGAAATGATACATTCATTCCATTTGCAGACGATGAATTTGGAAATGAATATGGACTTTTATATCATGAAGGAGTTTATGAAAAAATAGTATTTTTTAATCACGAAACCCATGAATTTTCTTTTGTATGCAATCATTTTTGGGAATTAATTGAAGCGTTAAATCTTTGGTATCCCTTATAAATAAAAATATGGCAGATGTGTGGGAAAGTCCGGATGTAATGAGTGCATCGGGGAATGGCTTAAATGATATTCAAAACTCAATTAGCAATTGGGGAGATGGTTCAAGAGCTTAAGTTTGTTTGCAATGGGATACTGGCGATGGAGGACATACATTTATGGCTGAGCAAAGAAATGGAAAAACATATTTTGTAGACTCTAAAACGGGAGATACTGATGTAAGTTGGTATTTTGATGAAACAAGACTGGGAAGCGTATCATTTTGTAGAACTGACCAACTTATGCCATCATCACATATTTTAAATTGTTGTAAAGGAGCAAAGAAATGATTGATTTTAAAAACGCAATAGAAATTGCACAAAAATATTATCGAGAAAAAGGGCAATTAAATTTAACAAAAATTTATGAATCAGAAAGTATTTGGGTTGTATTTGCAGGAAAAAAGGAGCAACCTAGATTTGGAAATGCGGGAATTGCAATAGACAAAGAAACAGGAGAAATCAGTAGCTTTATCCTGCCTTCACGTACAAACTTTGAAATTCTCAAAAATGCAAAAGTAACAAAACTTAATTAAGAGGTAATCAGATAGCACTTTTTAATAAAAATCCAAAAGTATAAAAAAGAACTAAATTAGATATGGTCTGAAACAGTAAACGGGGCAATGTTATGAAAAGGGGATTAGAATTTATATGGAAAATATGGGAAATAATTACTTTGCCCTTAATTTATTACAGGAAGAACCGGGAGCCTTGCTTGAAATTCCTAGTGATAAACATAAGGATAAAAATTTACATGGACTAAAAAGACCCGGCGAAAGTTTCCGCAATGATGAAATTCTGAAAAAGCAGTTCAATAATTTCAAAAATCAATATTGGAGGTGGAGGTTGAACCAGAAATTAAAAGAATTAAACGAAAGAAAGAAGGAGTGAGATGATGAATGAAAAAAGAAAAAAAATGCTGGATTTAATCTATGCAAATAAAGATATATATTATTTTAAAGATCATTACTGGTTTGGGGAGCTCATACGTTGGAAACCCGATAAAATTACAGCTGAAGAAAAATCAAAAGTGGAAGAGGCCTTAAATATCAAATTGCCGGAGCCCTATATTTGGTGTTATGAAAACATAGAGCCTTTTGGAGTTCCTATTGAAGATCCTTTAATAATAATGGATAACACTCTTAGTATGAGAAAGTATTCTGAAAAATTCCCTCAGAGCTTTATAGAGTTAGATTCTTTGGATTTTTATCAAGTATGTTTGGATTGTAATACAGGTAGAGTTGCAGAATGGTGGGAGGATCAAGAAGAGTATGATATTAAATTTCAAACTTTTGAAGACTATGTGTTGTATTTGATAGAAGATCATATAGAATTTCTTGAGGATGACGAACTTTTTGAAGATTGGTTTAAAGACAAGTCCGATTATGAGGAACGTTTAGAATTTAGAAAAAACAAAAAAAAGACTGAATCATAATTATAATTAAAAGTTAATATATTGAATTTAAACGCAAAAATAAAGAATGGAATTATAAATAGAAAAAAGTTAGATTTATCTATCTTTTTTTGACAAAATCATTAATTATTTTCATATAAAATAATAATGGTGAAAATATGGAAATAATTACAAAATTATTATGGGTAATTGCTACTATAATGATAGTAGGAGTTGGTTTATATTTAACTTTTAGTTTAAAATTTGTTCAGTTCAATTTTAAGCAAATGTTTAAAAGTATTTTTAAAAAAGAAAAAAATACTATTTCACCAATATCTACTTTAATGTTAACCTTAGGAGGAAGAATAGGGGTTGGTAGTGTTGCTGGAGTTGCACTTGCTTTGTATTTAGGTGGTCCAGGAACTATTTTTTGGATATGGATAACAGCTTTTATAGCAGCTACTAATACTTTTGGTGAAACAATTTTAGGAATGAAATATCATGAAAAAGATAATGAACTTTATCGTGGTGGAGCTCCTTATTATATAAAAAAAGGATTAAAAAATTCCCGATTAGGTATTATATACGCAATCTTAATTATTATTAGTTATGTTGGTGGTTTTATTGGGATTCAAGCTAATACTATTACAAAATCATTAAACGAAATAACAACAATTAATCCTATTATAGTAGGCTTAATTATTAGTGTTATTGCCTTTTTAATTATTATCGGAGGAATTACTAAAATATCGAAAGCTACTAATAAAATAGTTCCTTTTATGTTAATAGTTTATTTATCGTGTGGCTTATATGTATTTATTACACAAATAGATCAAATGCCATATATTTTAAAAACAATTGTAACTTCAGCTTTTAATTTTGAATCATTTACTTTAGGATTTTTACCGGTATTTATTATTGGAATTCAAAGAGGAATTTTTTCTAATGAAGCTGGAATCGGAACAGGTAGTATTGCTTCATCAACGAGTAATATAAAACAGCCAGTAGTTAATGGATACGTTCAAATGTTAGGGATATATATTACTACTTTATTAGTTTGTAGTGCCACAGCAATAATGATTATGAGTTTTGATTACCAATCAATATTGACTAATGATATGAATGGAATTGAATTAACTTTACAAGCTTTTCATCATCATTTTAATAATTTAGGAAATGTTATTATTATGACTTGCATTATATTATTTGCTTTTTCAACCGTTTTAACTGGTTATTATTATGGAGAAAGTTGTTTGAAATTTTTATTTAAAAATCCCAGTAAAAAAACTATTTTAATTTTAAAAATAGCTACTGTTTTAGTTTTATTTTTAGGTTCTATAGTATCTTCTACTAAATTATGGAATATGATTGATATTTTAGTTGCTTTACTAGCAATTATTAATGTTTATACTATTTATAAATTAAAAGATGAAATAAAAGAACAATTAAATAAATCATAATTTTATTTATAATTATTTTTAATATAAATTCAAATTATCAATATATTCTATAAAGTAAAGTGGAATATTAACTATTTTACCATCTTTACTTAAATTATTTAATGAAAATCTAAATGAAACTTCATTATCATTTTTAGTATTATATTTAGTTAAACTATTATGGTTAGTACTTTTATTTGATTTTACTTCTATAGGAATTATTTTATTATTTCTTTGTATTACAAAATCGATCTCATTTCTATCAAAAGTATAATAATTAGGTGCTTCATCTAATAAGAAGGTTAAAGCATTAGCAACATAATTTTCTGTAAATGAACCTTTAAATTCTTCAAAAAGTTTATTGCTATCTAAAACAATTCTACTATCTAAATTAGACATTCTTCTTAAAAGTCCTACATCATTCATATAAATTTTATAAGAAGATAAATCATGGTATGCTTTTAAAGGAAATGCACATTTATTTACTAAATAACATTTAGAAATTAAATTAGCATCATTTAACCAATTTAATGCGCCTTCATATTCTCTAGCACGTGCTCCTTTTTTTACTACTTGATATACAAACTTTTTATTTTCTTTTGCCAACTGTGATGGTATTCCGTTCCATATTAATGATATTTTATTAGCTTCACTTGCATCAGTATGTTTAGAAAAATCATTTTCATAAGAATCTAAAATATTTTTTTGAATTTTATTAACTTTTTCTATATCCTTATCATTAACCCAACTATATACTGCTTCAGGCATTCCCCCAATAATATAATAAATTTTTAATTTTTCTATTAATCTATCTTCAAATATTTTAGGAATTCCATTTATCTCTTTAGTTTGTCTCATAACTTCAACTAAATTTTTCGAATTATCAGCAATTAAAAATTCACTAAATGTCATTGGATATAAATTTAAGAAATCTACTTTACCTACAGGAAAAGAAGATTTAGAAAGTCTTATTCCAAGTAATGACCCTGCACAAGCAATATGATATTCATTTGCTTCTTCACAGAAATATTTTAATGAGTTTAATGCATTAGAACATTCTTGTATTTCATCAAAAATGATTAATGTTGTATTAGGATTTATTTTTTTCCCATTCGCTAAAGATAATTGCTCAATAATTCTTTTAGGATCTTTAGTATTTAAAAATAATTCTGCTAGTCCATCATCATGATCAAAGTTAAAATATGCTACATTGTCATAATTATTTATACCAAATTCCTTTAATATATATGTCTTACCGACTTGCCTTGCTCCCTTTAAAATCAATGGTTTTCTATCATTGCTATTCTTCCAATTAATTAATTTTTCAGTTATAAATCTTTGCACAATATCATCTCCTTTAGTACTATTATATCACACTTTTGAAAATAATATACCAATTTTAATCACATTTTTGTTAGCGTTTTCAAACAAATAATCACACTTTTGTAAAACTCGTGTTTGTTAATGTATAACTAAATTAATGGTAAATGACTATTTTGAAACAATTATTCTTTTTAAAAAAGCATAAACTTTATAGAAAAAAATAATAATAGGTGGTAATACTTATAAAGTTGTAAGAGCTGATTTAAAGAAAAATAGATAATTAAAATATTTAGAATTAATTTTAGATGTTTTTATATAATTGAAAGTAGAATAAAAAATTAATTAAATAATTTTTTTTAGTAAAAGCTATTTTATTTAAATTCGTCTAAATGTCAATTAAAACTAACAAAATAATACACCAAAAATAACCAATTGTGTATAGTTTTTTGGACACTTATATTTCTTTTGCTTTACTTTGTTATAACAACACATACAAATTAATTATCAACTAGTTGATAATCCTAAAAAAACATGTTAAAATTATTTTTATGGGGAGATATTAGTATGATAAATAAGAAGTGGGATGTTATTTTAGCTAATGAGTTTAAAAAACCATATTTTAAAGAGTTAGGTATTTTTGTAAAAGACGAATATAAACGAAAAATAATTTATCCAAAATATAGTAATATTTTTAACGCCTTAAGATATACTGATTATGATGAAGTTAAAGTAGTTATTTTAGGCCAAGATCCATACCATGGTGAAAATGAAGCTCATGGTTTATCTTTTTCGGTTATGGATAACGTTCCTCGTCCACCATCATTAGTTAATATATTTAAAGAATTAGAAAATGATTTAAATATTCGAAAACAAGGTAATAATTTAGAAAGTTGGGCTAGACAAGGAGTATTACTTTTGAACTCAATTATGACTGTTGAAAAAGACCGGCCTTTATCACATAAAAATAAAGGATGGGAAATTTTTACTGATAACATTATTTCATTGTTAAACAAACGAGAAAAACCAGTTGTCTTTGTCTTATGGGGGAGTTATGCTCGTAGTAAAAAAGAACTTATTACGAATAATAGACATTATATTATAGAAAGTGTTCATCCTTCACCTTTATCAGCTAATCGTGGTTTTTTTGGAAGCAAACCTTTCTCTAAAATTAATAATTTTTTAGAAAAAAATAATATAGAAAAGATTAAATGGTGATGTAATGGATAGTGTAATTACATATTTAAAAAAAATAATAAAACCAAATGATTACGTAATAGTAGGGGTATCTGGAGGACCTGATTCCATGGCTTTACTTACAGTTTTAAAAAATGTAAGTACTAATGTTATATGTGCTCATGTAAATCATAATGTAAGAGTTGAAAGTAAAGATGAAGAAAAATTTGTTAAAAATTACTGTCAAAAAATAAATGTTACTTTTGAAAGCATGACTATTAAAAATTATAACAATGAAAATTTTCATCAAGAAGCAAGACATATTCGTTATCAATTTTTTGAAGATTTAATAAAAAAATATCATGCTAAATATTTATTAACTGCTCATCATGGTGATGATTTAATAGAAACTATTTTAATGCGTATTACTAGAGGTTCGACTTTAAAAGGTTATAGTGGTTTTAGTAAAGAAATTGATAAAGAAAATTATAAAATACTAAAACCATTAATTGAATTAACTAAAGATGAAATTATTGCTTTTAATAAAAAAAATAATATCGATTATGTAATTGATAGCTCTAATAATAAAGATACTTATACACGAAATCGTTTTAGAAAAAATGTTTTACCTTTTTTAAAAAAAGAAAATGCAAATATTGTTCATAAATTTTATCAATATAGTAAGACTTTACAAAATTATGATAAATATATAAAAAAAATAAGTAACGAAATTAAAAAAAATGTTTACAATAATCGCGTTTTAGATATTGATTTATTTAAAGAAAATGATCAAATTATTCAAAAAGAAATTTTATATTTAATATTTCAAGAATTATATAAAAGGGATTTATATTATATAACTGAACGTCATATTAATTTATTAAGTGATTTAATTTATAGTAAAAAGGCTAATTCAATGATTTATTTACCTAATAAAATATCAGCTTTTAAATCATATAATTTAGTTGCTTTTGAAAAAGAAACAGAAGAAATTAAAAGTTATGAATTTGAACTTAAAGATAAAGTGAATTTACCAAATGGAAAAAATATCGAAATAATTAACGAATGTGAAGAAGACGATAATTTTATTTGTAGATTAAATCTCGATCAAGTAAAATGGCCTCTTTTTATTAGAACTCGTCATAATGGCGATAAAATGGAAGTAAAAAAATTAGCTGGTCATAAAAAAATTAATGATATTTTTATTGATAATAAAATCCCGATAAAACAAAGAAATTCTTGGCCAATTGTTACTGATAGTAATGGTATAATAATTTGGTTGCCGGGTTTAAAAAAATCAAAATTTGACAAAATAAAAAAAGAAAAGTATGATATAATACTAAAGTATTATTAAGGAAGGAGAACAGCATGAATAAAAAAGTTGTAAAAAGAAGTTTATTACCATATGTATTTTTATTTTTAATAATCATTTCAATTATGTATTTTATTAGTGTTGCTAATAAAGATGTTAATGTTATTACTTATGATGAATTTATGAATTTAGCTAGCAAAGGGGAAGTAAAAGAAATAGTAATTACACCTAAAAATAGAGCAGGTGTATATGAAATTAGTGGTACTTTAAACGATTATAAAGAAGGCGAAAGTTTCTTTTTCAGAGTTCCTTTACAAACTGAAACAATAGCTAAAATATATGAAGCTGAAGAAAATAATAGCTTTAAAATAGAGACAGCTAATGATCCAAGTTCAAGTACCTTTCTATTATTTATCGTTAATGTTTTACCAATGGTTTTATTAATCGGTTTAGGCTTTTGGTTTATTACAAGACAAATGGGTGGCGCTAATAAATCAATGGATTTTGGTAAAAGTAGAGCTCGTTTAAGTGAAGACGGTGGCAAAGTTAAATTTGATAATGTAGCTGGTTTAGTTGAAGAAAAAGAAGAAGTTTCAGAATTAATTGACTTTTTAAAAAATCCTAAAAAATTCCAAAAAATGGGAGCCCGTATTCCTAAAGGTGTTTTATTAGTAGGTCCTCCAGGTACTGGTAAAACTTTACTTGCTCGTGCTGTAGCTGGTGAGGCCAATGTGCCATTTTATTATATAAGTGGATCTGATTTTGTCGAACTATTTGTTGGTGTTGGTGCTAGTAGAGTTCGTGATATGTTTAAACAAGCTAAACATAATGCTCCTTGTTTGATTTTCATTGATGAAATTGATGCTGTTGGTCGTCAAAGAGGTGCTGGTTTAGGTGGTGGTCATGATGAACGTGAACAAACTTTAAACCAATTATTAACGGAAATGGATGGTTTTGGAGCTAATGAAGGAATTATCGTTATAGCAGCAACTAATAGACCTGATGTTTTAGACCCAGCTTTATTACGTCCTGGACGTTTTGATAGACAAGTTACTGTTAATTTACCAGATGTTAAAGGTCGTGAAGAAATATTAGAAGTTCATGCTAAGGGAAAAACTTTTGCTAAAAATGTTAAATTATCTAATATTGCTAAAAGGACAGTTGGTTTTAGTGGAGCTGATTTGGAAAACTTATTAAATGAAGCAGCTTTATTAACAGTAAGACGTAATAAAAATGCGATTACAATGGCTGAAATAGATGAAGCTCATGATCGGGTATTAATGGGTCCAGCTAAAAAGACTAAAAAATATACTGAACATGAAAAGAAAGTAGTTGCTTATCATGAAGCTGGTCATGCAGTTGTTGGTATTAAATTAGAAGGAGCTAATGAGGTTCAAAAAATAACAATTATACCTAGAGGATCTGCTGGTGGTTATAATTTAATGTTACCTAAAGAAGAGACAATGTTATCAACTAAAAAAGAATTATTAGAAACAATTAGTGGTTTAATGGGTGGTCGTGTTGCTGAAGAATTAGTTTTTAAAGAAGTGACAACAGGAGCACATAATGATTTTGAAAAAGCTACTAAAATTGCACGTGCTATGGTAACAGAATATGGTATGAGTGATTTAGGTCCAATGCAATATGAACATCAAGAATCAAGTGTCTTTTTAGGTCGTGATTATAATAAAAGTCGTAATTTTTCTAGTCAAGTAGCGTTTGAAATAGATCAAGAGCAACGTAAAATTATTAAAGAATGTTATGAAAAAACGCAAAAAATTATTAAGGAAAACAGAGATTTATTAGA
This sequence comes from uncultured Bacilli bacterium, assembly GCA_944368805.1. GTDB lineage: Bacteria > Bacillota_I > Bacilli_A > RF39 > UBA660 > CALVXC01. Next base: position 346 of record CALVXC010000011.1, on the reverse strand, counting down.
TTTGATTGCTAATTCTTTAATTGAACATGAAATTTTAACTAAAGAACAAATTGATTATTTAGTTAAAAATGGTTGTATGCCTAGTGATGATGATGAAATTGATAGAAGTGATTTTGAAGAATTAAGTTTAAAGGATTTGAGTGTTACTGAATTAAAAGAGTTAGCTAAAGAAAAAGGTGTTAAAAATTATTCTAAAATGAATAAAGAAGAACTTATAAAAGAACTAGAAGAAAAATAGTTCTTTTTAAATAAAAAAATAATTGTTGGTTAAAATAATATAAATGTGGTTGCAAAAAATAAAATAATTTGATAGAATTAATGTAGAAAATAAATGAGAGAATAATAA
>CALVXC010000010.1 GCA_944368805.1 uncultured Bacilli bacterium | reverse complement strand
TTCTTTTATCACCCCGTTTCTTTTTGGTTCAACTATCATTGTGAGAGTTGAGATTTTGAGACTGTTATAACTGGGCGAACGCCAAGGGTATCATTGTCAACGAGGTTGATGCTCAGGTTGCCATAATGGTTGACGGACCAAGCATAGTTCGAATAGCCGGAAGAAGGCGTACTTGTCCAATATCCATATGGTAATGGTGTATTGCTACTTGCATATAAGTTATCATATAGCCATGGGGCACTTGATAAACTGATATAACTGCCTCCTGATGGCCATGATGTATTCCCTACTGCATCTGCTATCTGTTGTCCTGCTGGTAAACTAACATCTACTGTCCAACTTGATGTTTGTTCTTCTAAGTAATTATTCGCTGTGATTGGACCAAATGAATTCCTATCTGTATTACTTGACCACTGTGTTCCACCTGCCGCTTCATAATCCTCTTGTGTTATCCACGCAACTCTATCACCTAAATTTTCATTCATTATTAATGATACTGTATCTGTTCCTTCTTCTAATACATAAAAGGTTCTTGACCCATCCCCTGGATCACATGTATAAGACGTACCTAATGCATATGATACTGTTCCACTTGTTGATGTACATGAAATACTACTACTTCCCGTTTCTTCAGAAGCTATTTTGTTAATACAATCAGAACTAGTACCAACTTCTTCTAAATTAACATAACTATCTGCTTTTAACTTATATGCACACCAACCCTCATCATATACAGCTACTGCTATTTTTTTATCGTTTTCAACAATTAATTTACCCTCATATTTTTTACCATTAAACTGTAAGTCATCATAATCTGGTCCAATAAACGTTTTAGGAATTTGATAAACATCTGGTTTTAATAAACTATTAGAATAATATATTTTCCCTGATTCAATTAAACCATAAGCACTATTTTGTAAAGCCTTTTGCTTAGAACTACCAATAACACTTAAAACTATTGGAACAGTAATAAGTGCAATTATACCAATAATAATGATAACAGCTAATAATTCAACTAATGTAAAACCCTTTTTCATATGACCTCCTATTATATAGTTATACTATATCAAATTTTTAATATTAAAGCAATAAATTTGACAAAATAAAAAGGACACCATTATAATTAATTTAGGTGATTTTATGAATTTATTTAACAACACAAATAGTAATAAAAGATATTATACTTTAGATTATTTTTATAAAAAGCATTTTGGATGTAAAGTAGCAAAAATAAGTTTAAATGCTGGCTTTACTTGTCCTAATATTGATGGAAAAGTAGGAACTGGTGGTTGTATTTATTGTTCTAAATTAGGTAGTGGTGATTTTGCTGGTAATAAATTAGATAGTTTAGATAAACAATTTAACGACATAAAAAAAATAATCGATCAAAAATGGTCTAATTTAAAATACATTGCTTATTTTCAAGCTAATACTAATACTTATGCACCATTAGAAGTTTTAAAAGAAAAATTTGAAAAAGTTTTAACCTTTAAAGACGTCGTTGGTTTAAGTATAGCTACTAGATGTGACTCTATTAGTAACGAATGCTTAGATTATTTAGAAGACTTAAACAAAAGAACTTATCTAACAATTGAATTAGGTTTACAAACCATTCATGAAAAAACAGCTACTTTAATTAATCGCTGTCATTCTTTAGCTTGTTTTACTGATATGGTAGAAAAATTAAGAAAAAGAAAAATTAATGTCGTTGTTCATATTATTAATGGACTACCTTATGAATCGAAACAAATGATGATTGAAACAGTTAAATATTTAAACAAATTAGATATTCAAGGAATTAAAATTCATATGCTTCATATTTTAAAAGGCACTAAATTAGCTAAAATATATAATCAAGAAAAATTTCATGTTTTGACTAAAGAAGAATATATTGATATTGTTTGTGATCAATTAGAAAATTTAAAATCTAACATTGTTATTAATCGAATTACTGGTGATCCTAAAGAAGATGATTTAATTGAACCAAATTGGTTAATTAAAAAAGTAAGTATTTTAAATGATATTGATAAGTGTTTAGCTAAAAGAAATACTTACCAAGGTTTTAATTTATCAATTTTAAACAAAGTTAAACAAATTATGGATAATCATTTAAAACCCAATGATTTAGTAATAGACGCTACTATGGGTAATGGTAACGATACTTTATTTTTAGCTTCATTAGTAACTAAAGGATTAGTATATGCCTTTGATATTCAAACAAAAGCTATAAATAATACTAAAAAATTATTAAAAGATAATAATATTAACAATGTTAAACTAATTAATGATAATCATATAAAAATGAATAACTATATTAAAAATAATACTATAAGTTTAATTGTTTTTAATTTAGGTTATTTACCTAATGGTAATAAAAAAATTACAACTAATTATAAAACAACGATTGAAGCTTTAAAACAAAGTTTACAATTATTAAACAGTAAAGGAATTGTCTTAATAGTTGTTTATCCAGGACATAGTGAGGGATATTTGGAAAGTATTAAATTAAATGAATACTTAAAATCTTTAAATAATTATAAAGTAAATTATTATTATAATACTGATAATAAAAGCGCTCCTTATTTAATTGAAATAAAAAAAGTTTTTAGAAATTAATTTATCTAAAAACTTTTTAATTTTATTTAATATTTTTATATAAAGTTTTAACTTTTTTGGAATTTTCTTCAACTAATTCACTAGTAACCATACCTACTATATTACATCCTTCAAATGAATCAATTATTTCAGCATCAGTAAAATCTACATAACTACAATCTTTATAAAGAATTTTTTGGGGATTAATTTTAGCTCCTTTTGATCCTTTAAAACTGGATTTATTAATACAACATCCATCAAAAGAGTTACCATTGAAATCGGCTTTATTAAAATCACAATTAGATAAATTTCTTTCATAAATTTTTTGAGGATCAATAACAATTCCATATTTAATTAAAAATTTAATATCTTCTGCATATAAATTATAATATTTTAAATCAGTTAAATCTATATCATATAAAAAATCAGAATCTTTAAAACGATAATACTCACCATCTACATCATATTCTAATATTAATTCAGATAAAATATATGAAGGTAATTTTATTTTATTGTTTTTTGCTTCTTTTTTAAAACTTTCTACTTTATTATTTTTTTGCATATTAAATCAACTCCAAATTTTATACAAAGTAAAATTATAATATCACAATTAAGGAATTTCAGCAACTATTAAATTAAAAATCTGCATAAAAAAAGTTTAAGATTTTCTTAAACTTATTTAACTTCAATTACCTTTTTATTCTTTTCTTTGTCTTCTTTTGGAACAACTATTTTTAACACGCCATCTTTAAATTCAGCTTGAATTTTATCTTCCTCAACATTTCCAACATAAAATTTACGTTGCATGCTTCCATAAAATCTTTCTTGACGAATGAAATTTTTTTCTTCGGTTTTTTCTTCATGTTCTTTAGTAGCTGAAATAGTTAGATAACCATCATTACATTCAACATTAATATCTTTTTTATTAATTCCTGGGATATCTGCTTCGATATGATAATTACCATCTTTTTCATAAATATCACATTTCATACTATCAATATCTCTTTCATCAATAAAGTTGTCAAAAATGCTGTCCAAATAGAATTTTCTTGGTAACATACTCATTATTTATCCCTCCTAACAATATCAGTATAGCACACTTTTTAGCACTTGTCAATAGTGAGTGCTAAAAAATTATTTTTCAATAAACCAAATACGACTTACTTCAGCATTACTACTACTTGGTGCTGGTGAAGGCATTTCAAATTTAATAAAAGAAGGCATTTTGAAAGCATTACCAAAAGCAATACAAGTTCCGGGAGGTATAACTTTTATTTTTTTAGTAGTTTGTTCGGTTATATTAGGCAAAACATCTTTAATAAAAGATAAATCTTTAGGATGCAAAATACGAAAAATCAAAAAGTTATTACATTGCGATAAACACGTTTCCGATAATTCTGATGGACGCTGTGATATAAATCCCATAATAACTGCGTATTTACGCCCTTCTTTGGTAATCCTTTCAAATATATTATACCCAATTATATTGATATCATTATCATTTTGAACATAACGATGTGCTTCTTCTAAAATAATATGCATTGGGAAACTAGCTCGTTTATCTAAATTTTTAGCGTATTCAAATAAAAAACGAGAATATATTTTGGTAATACTTTTAGCAAAACGATCATCAACATAATTAATATTAAAATTAACAATTTGGGCTTTTCTTTTATTTTCCGTAACTAATAAATTGCGAATAAAATTCTCAGCATTAACATACTCATCATATTCAAAATAAGCACTATATTCACTATTAACTAAAGAATCTAATCTTACTTTTAAACTATTATATTCATCATACACTTTATCACTTTTTAAAACACCTTCAGAAATTAAAGCAAAATCAAAAGCGTCTTTTAAATCTTTTAAAGTATATTTAAAACTACCGTCTGGTAAACTTAATTCTAAAGTATCTTCTACAAAAGAACTAAAGAAATTCATAAGTAGTTCCATTTCTCTAATTTTACCAGTATTATCAATAATTAAACAATGTTTAACGGGTCGAACATAACCAGGTTGAAAAATTTCGCTTTCTAAATTCAATTGTTCAGTATTATAGTATGTTAAAATCGAAAAAATTTGATCTCTAATTTGAACAGGTGGTCTACCACTAGATAAAATATCTAAAATCGTTCGCGCAATAATGTCATTTTTATGTTTAATAGCTTTCTCATCTTTTTGAGCAAAAACAGAAACCAATTTTAAAGCTTTTTCAATAACTGGTAATTGTGAAGCTTTTTCGGCATTTAAAAGTAACGCTAAATCATCAACTGTTAGTAGCCATAAAGGAATTTTTAAGATTTTATCATGGTCAGCTTTTAAATTAGTAGTATATAATTTAAAATTAATATCTAAAGCTTTAGTGTTGATACTATCAAAAGCTTTAGTATATTCACCATAAGCATCAAAAATAAAGATATTACTTCTGTAAGGAATGTATTCTTGTTTTTGCAATAAGTTTTGCAAAATTCTGGCGACACTACAAGATTTACCACTACCAGTTGATCCAAAAATAGCAAAATGACTAGTAAAAAAATCATCAATCCTAACTCCTAATTTTACTTCTGGATAAATAGGACTTTTACCAAAATATAAATGCTTATTTTCTTCATATTTTTCTATGCCGATAATATAAGGAACTTTATCATTAGATACTATTTTAACACTGGAACTAAATGATGGTTTTAAAGTCGTACCAAAAACAAAACCTTCGTTAGTTAATTGTCCTAAAATTAAAACATTTGCATTCTTATCTTTAATACTTGTTATTTCACCAATAATTTTTTTATCATTATCTTCAATTATTACATAATGATTAACTAAATTTTGAACTTTATTTAAATCAACACTTAAATTAACTAAAACACTATCTTCTGTTACTTCAATAATTTTCCCTAACATAAATTCACCACCTATTATAATTGTACCCTTTTTTATTATAAAAAAAAAGATTTTTAATTAATCTTTTTTAAATTAATGATTTCCTTGTATATACATTAACACTTTTTAAACAATTAATATTTACTATACAATCATTAGTAAATTTTATAAAACCTAAACCTTCAATTACTAAATCTTGATTAGCTTTAATATTAATTTGTTGATATTTTTCTTTAAGATCAATAATTTTATATTGTCTTTTTATTTCTAATTGATTAGCTAAATAAAACGTTAGATTAACTTTACTACATTTTAATTTAAATAAATTTTCAACGTTGAATAATTGTTCTTCTTTAACTTGATAAGTAATTGGTTTAATCTCTTTGTTAGGAATTATTTTTTTTATCATACTAGGTTCTAAATAGTTAATAATATTACCTTTACTAATTAAACCTGGAGTATCAATTAAGGTTAAATCATTTAATTTTATTTTAATCGTATCCAAAGTAGTTGAAGGCAAAATACTGGTAGTAACTATAGGTTTTATATTACTATAATTATAAATTAATTTATTAATTAGAGTGGATTTTCCAGCATTAGTATAACCGACAATATAAATATTATCAGTTTTTTTATAGCGCTTAATTAAATCGAATAAATAATCAAAATTATAATTTTTATAACTACTTATTAAAATTTTATCTATACAACGATAGTTAAAATAATTAAGAATTTTATCATCGTTCAATGATTTAGGAAGAATATCTCGTTTAGTAATAACTAACAAAATATCATTGTTAAGATATTTATAAAATATACTTAAATCATTAAACGTAAAAACATCAACTACTAATAAAACTAAGTCTTTAGTTTGATTGATTTTTTTTAAAACATCGATAAAAGATTTGTTTTCTTGGGTAACTAATTTATAATCATTGTAATTTTTAATTCGAAAACATCTTTGACATAATTTATCATTTTCACTTATAGCATAACCTATTTTTTTAGGGTCGACAGTTTGTAATAAAATGCCACAACCTTGACATTTATTCATAATATTTTCCTTTAAAGAAAAGATTTTTTTTACCTAATCTATTAATAATTTTCCCCTCGAGAAAACGATTAAGTTTTGTACAAGGTAAATCATTACTTAAAGGATCAACTAAAATAGTTTTAATTCCCATTCGGTAACCACCTAAAATATCAGTTATAAATTGATCGCCAATCAAAACAATTTCTTCTTTAGTAAATTGATAATCTTTAATGACTTTCTTAAAATTACGCTTTAAAGGTTTTAACGAAAAAGAATAATAAGAAACATTAAAAAGACTGTTTATTTTTTCTAAACGTTTTCTAGAACTATTAGAAATAATAATAACTTTAAATTCTTTGTTTAATTTTTTTAACAAATTGATAACTTTCTTATCAGGTTCATAAGAGTGAGCAGCAACTAAAGTATTATCTAAATCAAATAATAAACACTTTATCCCATTTTTATGTAGTTTTTTATAATTAATATCAAATATTGTTTTTTGATATATTGCTGGAACATAATTTTTCATTAAATCCCTCCTCTTATATTTTATCATAAAAATTTTAAAATCCAAAAAATAACTGTTGATAGTTCAACAGTTATTTAGCTTCAACACCATTGTCAGTTAAGAATTGTGCGAATGTATCATATTCAGCATAGCCAATATGACCTTCAATTAACTCACCATCTTTAACAAGAATAACTAGAGGTGTCGTTCCATAGTTTTCCTCTAAGAAACTATCTAATTCTTGAATTTCTTCCATACCTTCTTCATCAACAGTAGCTACGTCAACATATAAAGTTTGGTAACCAAATTCTTCTTGAGCTTGTTGTAGTATTGGTAAGAATTGAACACAGTAACCACAAGTTTCACGACCAAAGTAGACTACTTGAATCTCGTCACTATTAAACGCTTCTTTTAAACCATCAACATCGATAGCTTCAAACATACTTACATCATATTCAGCTACTTCTTCTTGAGATGTTGTTTGATTGGTTGTATCGGTTACTTCTTCTTCTTTAGGATCACCATTGACAATAATGATTACAAATAAGTTGATTATCAATAAAACGATAATAACATATAAGCAATTTTTTATTTTGTTTAATAATCCTGAATATTCATTATTATTTGTTTTTTCCACAAAAATACCTTCCTTCCATAAGATGATTTTACCATTTTTTTATATAAATTACAATATTTTTAGTTATTTATATATGAAATTTAAGTGAAATTATTTCTTTTTATGGAGTTCTTTATACATAACAATTCCGATCAATAATAAACCTGCAGTCATTAAATATAACCAGAAAGGAATTTGAAACCAAAAGTTACGTAACTGAACAACTAAACTTAAAATTAGGAACACTAAACCGGTAATAAATAATGCTTTATATTCATCTTTTAGAACACCTACAATCATTATGAATAAGGAAATTAAACTAACAAATAAACCAATTAATAAGTTTTGTTCAAAAACAAGTGATAACAAAATTAAGCATGTAAAGATAGTATATAAAGTACTTTTTGTAGCTTTCTTTTTGACTAAATTATCAACTAACATAAATAAGATATAAAAAGCTAAGGCATGAGCAATAATTTTGGTTACTGGATATGAGCATAAATCACCGGTAGCTAAATTATAAAATGGAATAATAATTGCGACTGCTGTTGCCATAAATTTTTCTTTATTAGTTCGATTAGCTAACATTATTACTAGATATATAAACATAACTAGGAAAACGCTTAAATTTTGAAAAGGTCCTAAAATGTTAGCATTAATAATTACATGATAAACTGTAATTAACATTAAGACAAAAGCACCTAATGACATGTTTCTATAAAGTTCATCTTTATTTTTATTAGTAATCATAACTGGGAATATAGATGATAGTAAAATGATTAAACAAGGAATTGTTTCACTATTACTATTAATAGTAGCCAATGCGATTATTAATAATAAACCAAACAATAAGAAATATTCTAATTTAAGTTTTTTCTCTTTAGTAAATAAGTAACCTAAAAGTAAAATTAAATAGCAAATGCATTGACCAAATAATACGGAAATCGGTAATATCGTATTAAATAAATATAGGGTTGCAATGGTGAATAATAAAACTTTAATTGGATTTAAATAATATTCTAATTTTGAATAATCTTTATCAAACATATAATTAATTAAAGTTGTTATTAAAATTAAGAAAGCTGTAAACATTACCATATGTGGATCTACAAAAAAGCTTAAACCAAAAATACCTAAAAGCACTAAATCGATCATTAAAGTTAAACCAAATTCAAAGGTTTTGTTTTTATATAAATTTTTGGCAAAGATCATTCCGATATAACCAATTGTATAAATAATACCAGCTAATGAAAGACTATTGATACTACTTAAGTTAAAACTAATTATCGTAGTAGCAACTAATATAACTAATATAACTGGGGCAATCATATTAACAAAATCATGTTTTTTCTTACTAACAAAATATAATAAATTAGCTCCTAATAAGAAAGTGGTTATACTATTTAATAAAATGTTTCCTTGATTAGGTAAAACAAAATAAATCATTAAAACAATACTTAAAAGAATAGTGATAATTAAATCAAAATTATTTAAAAATTTAATTGTAAGATTTTCTTTTTGTCTAACTGTGTTAAGTAAAGTTATGATTAATGTTAGTATTAAAATTACTGTTATAAATGATACGCTTGCATAAGCTAAAATAAAACTTAAAGTTAAAATAGTTGTAATTAAAGCAATGCCTAAATAAACTGGTTGTTTATATTTACGATAATTACATATTGAAAAATAAGTTAGTAAAGCTGTTAAGGAAGCTATGAAAATTAAATTTCCTTGACCAGTAAATGAGAACCAACTACCAAGTACATTAAAAATTCCACAAGAAATAAGAGCAAACATAAATAGAGTTTCGCCTAATAAACAATACATAATTGAAGCTTGTTTTAATTTTAATTTTCTTTCACTATATATTGATAAAAGTAAAAATAATAAACTCATTAATAACAAAATATCAACTTTAATTATAGGTGAAATTATTCTCCAGTTAGTAACGGCAAATATAAGACCTGAAATACCAACTAAAATAACACCTATTTTTAATAAAATATCAATTCTTTTTGTTTCAGAATCTTTCTTTTTAACTTTAATTGCTTTTAAAGTTCCTTCTTTTTTAGCAATTTGATATTTGTTTTTTATTTGATCATGAGTAATAAAAAGTAAAATACTAATTATAAAATTAACAAAAAGGAAAATAATGCCTAATATTAAAATAATATCTTTCTTTTTATAAAGTTCATATAATTCTAGTTTGGAATACTTTAAAAAAAGTGCTCCTGTCAAAAAACTGAAAACAATATGTAATAATATAATTAAAGCTACTACCATAAAATTATTTCCGATCCATAAGAAAGCTGGTATTAATAGTAGAGCCCATAAGGTTGATATGCTAGCAACAATAAAATTAATAATTGCTGATGCTTTTAATAACCCTCTCACCTAACCATCTCCTATTCTAATATAGATTATATCATAATTTAGTCATTATTAGCAATGTAGTTAGCAAAAAAAATTATTATTTAAAGAAAAAGTCTAAAATAGACTTTTATAAATTTATTTAAAAACAATATTGCCAGTAATCATTTCTTTCAAATATCTTAAATAAAGTTCTAATAAATTAGCTTTTTTTACATCTTTATCAACTGTTAAATCAATTGTTCTTATTTTTTTACCATCTTCTTTAATTGTTAGCTTACCAACAACTTCTCCTTTTTTTATTGGGGCTTTAATGCTATCGATATCAATATCATAACTATATTTTTTGTTTTTGTCGGTCTTTTTATTTAAAGTTGTGACTTGTTGTTTAGGAACGATTTTAACTGTTTCAATTTTAGCTTTATCAATTTTATATTCGCCTAAAGTATTATTTTTAAGTAAATCAGTAACTTCATATTGTGCGAAAGCATAATCTAATAAGCTAGTAACTTCCGAATTTCTAGTAGCACTATCAGGTTCTCCCATGGCTACAGCAATTAAACGCATCCCATCTTTTTTAGCAGTAGCTGTTAAGCAATAACCTGCTTCTTTAGTATAACCAGTTTTTAAACCATCAACTCCTTCATAAAATCTAACTAATTTATTAGTATTTACAAGCCAAATTTTACGATCGGTATTTTCTCTTAAATAATCTTCATAAATAGTTGTATACTCCAATACCTTATCATGCTTAACTAATTCTTTAGCAATCATAGCCATATCATAAGCCGATGAATAATGATTGGTTGCATCTAATCCATGAGGGTTTTTAAAATTAGTATTTTTTAAACCTAATTCTTGGGCTCTTTTATTCATCATGTCAACAAAAGCTTGTTCTGTTCCAGCCACTTTTTCAGCTAGTGCGACAACTGCATCATTACCACTTGCAATAGCCACACCTTTAAATAAATCAGTAACACTCATTTTTTCGCCAGTTTCTAATAAAATTTGACTACCACCCATACTTGATGCATTTTCGCTTACAGTAACCATTTCATCCCATTTTAATACACCATCTTCAATTGCTTCTACAATTAATAACATCGACATCATTTTTGTCATTGATGCTGGATGCAATTTTTCGTGACTATTTTTATCAAAAATAATTTCTCCAGTTGAAGCTTCAATTAAAATGGCTGATTTAGCATTCTGCGCTAATTTTAATTCTTCAGCTTTTATACCGGTTATTAGTATAAAAAATATACATAATCCAAATATTAGTTTTTTCATTTTCCACCTCTATTAAAAAATATGTCATTATCTGTTTTTTAATGATAGTTAATTACTTATATAAAAAAAATCACTAATACGTTTGATTTTGTTAATTTTAAATAGTATAATAAAATTGGTGATGATATGAAAAAAACTAGACTAAATAAAAAGAAAGTTGCATTTGCTATTATTTTATTAATAGTTATAGTTGCTATAATTGTTACATTAGTTACATGTGGTATAAAGTATATTATTTATTTAAGTAGCGATGAATATAAACTTAAAGAAATTGGTTATAGCGAAGAACAGATAACAACTATTTTAAAATATGCAACAGATAACGAATTAGAAAAAATTAAAAATGAAAAATACGAAAAACAATTAACTACTTTTATTGAACAAAAATATTTCATATATGATAAATTAGCTGATTATATTGAATATTATAATCAAGATAAAACAGTTGACGTTAGTAAAGTAATAAGTATTATCAATGTTGGAGCTGATAAGGATTTCTACCAAGATCCTAAAAAAACAGATACTTCTTTAAAAGAATTGATGTTAGTTAATAAATTTAATTATTTAGATAAAACTTATGTTCCCGAAAATATTGTCGATGTATCTGTTCAATATGCTTATGATGATAATGAAGTTCCTGAATTTGTTTATGAAAAGTATTTAGAAATGTGGAATGATGCTAACGAAGATGGTTTGACTTTAATTATGTCTTCATCTTATCGTGATTATCAATATCAAGAAGAATTATATAACAATTATAAAAATCAAAATGGTACTGAATGGGCTGATAGTGTTGCTGCTAGAGCTGGCTATTCAGAACATCAAACAGGTTATGCTTTAGACATTGTTACTTATAATAGTACAATGGAAGACTTTGAAAACTCTGATGAATTTAAATGGTTAAATGAAAATGCATACAAATATGGTTTTATTTTAAGATATCCGAAAGATAAAGAAGACATAACGGGTTACGCTTATGAATCATGGCATTACCGTTATGTTGGTGTAGAAGTTGCTAGTTATATTCATGAAAATGATATCACCTTTGATGAATACTACGCTTATTTTATCGAAAATAAACAAGAATAAAATATCTTGTTTTTTTCATATAATATAATGGTGATAGCTTGAAAAAGTATATCTATATTATAATCGGATTAACTATTATTTATTTAGGAGGAATAATTGTGGAAAGTTTTTACAAAAATATTAAGATTATTGATAATCCTGATGATTTATTAGTTTTAGTCAATAAAAATAATAAGCTACCCGATGGTTTTATACCAAAAAAGTTAACAAAAATTAGTTTAGAGTTTGCAACTAATGATAAATATATGGTTAAAGAAGCTAAAGAACAATTTGAAAAATTAAGTAGTGACGCTAAAAAGCTAGGCTATAAAATTATAGCTGTTTCTACTTATCGAACTTATGATTATCAAAAACAATTATTTAACAATTATTTAAAAGAAAAAGGTAGCGATCATACTTTAAAGTATTCAGCTAAACCAGGACATTCAGAACACCAAACAGGATTAGCAGTAGATGTAATGGGATCTAATAATGATTACAATTTATTTGAAGAAAGTAATGAATTTAAATGGATGGTTAATAATGCACATAAATATGGTTTTATTTTAAGATATCCGAAAGATAAATATTCTATTACAGGATTTAAATATGAACCATGGCATTATCGTTATGTTGGGTTTAAAAGCGCGAATTATATTTATCAAAACAATTTAACTTTAGAAGAATATATAAAAAACAAATGATTAATTTCATTTGTTTTTAATTGGTTTTATTTATTTTTCTTTTTTTCTTGTTCATTATCTAAATCACTAGCTTTTAAAACGAATTTGAATACTTCTTTTTGATTAATTATTATGAAACAAGCTTTTTGACTAGGATGAACATCGATATAAAGAATTGGTTTTTCTAAGTTTTCTCTAGCGTCTAATAATTCTTCAAAGCTTTCTACTTCAATCATTTTTAAATCGCTAATTTCAGGCATCTTTTTCGTTTTAACAATTGCGCGATCATATTCTTTTAAAATACGATTTAATTTTTTATTATATAATGAATTTCGTTTTTTAATCTTTTCCAAGAAACGAACATATTCAATAACAATTACTACATCTAAAATGGTAGTTATAACAAATATACCAAATAAAACTTTGTTAATAATTTCGGTATTAGAAATTTCTTCAACTACTTCATAATTGTTAATGTCTTTATAGTCCATACTAATATTTATTGTTTGTTCTGATAATGGAATAGAAACTTCCATAACTTGATTACTAACAATATCTTGTTTTATATGTTCAGCATTACCATTTAAGTCAACATGCATTTTGACAACTAAATTACTATCTAAAGTTAAAGCGTAATCTTTTTTGAATGAATTCATAATGTTGTTAAAATAAGCATAGTCAATTTCAACATTTTCATTAATGCTAAAATTATTAGAATTAGTTAAATCAAAACTTTTAGGTTCAACTAAAGTAAATTCTTTTTCATAAACGGTTTTACCATCTTCACCTTTTTCTTTAGCTATTAAAGTAGCTGTAACCCAATATTTATAATTATAATTAAAAGTATTAGAAGCATTTAAATCATATCGGAAATCAGCACTTATATAGTCAATTAAACTAGCTATATATTGACGATCTTTTCCTAAATAAGCTTCATCAAAATAATCGTTTTCTTCTAAATAAACTTTATAATCTAAATTACTTTTTTCGCTATAAAATAAACTGTTAATTGTTTCTAATTTAACGCTGCCACGAAATGATAAGGCATTAATTAAAGTTATAACAATTATTGCAACTAATCCTAAAATAACCCGGTACGGTGTATCAACATATATATTACGTGAAAGAATAGATTGCTTTTTTAATTTTTCTTTTTTCTTTACCACTTCTTATCCTCCTAATCTTTAAGCTGTTCATTTAACCAAACGGTAGGTTTACCTATTATCGGTATTCGATATTTAGCTATACCTATTACTTGATCTTCATAAACGATAAAGCCATCAACATCGTCATTATTGTCACCCTTAGTTTGAAAACTATAAGTTCCATCTTTTTCATATATTTCGACAATACGATGTACTATTGTTTCACCATAGTCAAAAACTAATATGTCACCTTCTTTAAGTGTTTCTAATTCGTTTTTATCTAATTTTTTAACTATTGCTACATCACCAATATTTAAATGGGGTTCCATTGAACCAGATCCAATTGTCAAAGCATAATATTTAAACAAACCTGAAACTAATATAACTAATGTTCCAAGAATAGCTATTGTAATTATTAATGCGACAATTTTAACGGTTTTATTTTCCCTTACAAAAGCATCGTTTTTCTTTTTAAAAGTACGATTTAAAATCAAGAATAATGCTGTTGGAAAAGCTATATTTAATACTGATTGTAAATAAGTTCCAAAATCTGGAAATATTGGTAAAATATAAGCTGTTAGATCAAATATAAGACGATATAGTATTGCCGATTTATAACCAGAATGATAAGTCATGTAGGTTAATAATAAATTTTTAGCAATACTTGGCAATATGTATAAACCAATTGTTTCAAAAATTCCAATTGTTTTTACAACTTCCCATGAATTAACACCAATTATAATGTCAAATGCAACAAATAAAACAATCATACCAGCAATTATAAAACGATCTGGCATAGCTTTTTTAGTCTTGGTTACAATATCGTAGCGCACTAATTCTTGAATAATAATCAAAATTAAGACTGGTATAATATTAGAAAGAATACTTGTTAAAGATAAATTGTAAATACTTTTTACGTAGCCAAAGAAAAAGCCAAAAATATAAGTTGCAATCAAATATAAGATACTTACAATAAAAATAGTTTGCATGACGTCTACTTTATTTAAATGTTTATCTTTTTCAAATCCAACTAAAAAAACAGTCAATATTAGCGTCGCTAACCAAAATAATATATTATATAAATTTTGACTAAAAATATCTAATACAAAACTATTAAAAAACATTACTAACAGCATAAATACTTCTATGCTTATCAATTTTATATATCTATTCACACTATCACCACTTTTTAATACTCTTGTATTAAACAACAATAATTACAGAACAAAAGTAATCTTTAAATTACTTTTGTTCCTTTTATTGTATCTATTTAATAGGATTACATTATACATGTTATAGAAGAAAAGTTTTATTTAAAATTAAGCTTGTCCGTAAACAATAGTACCAGTAATATTGGTTATTGCTACTTCTGCTTGTGGTAAAGATGCAGCAGTGTCTTTATATTTAAGAACTAATTTTAATTTTTTAGTTTCTTTAGCACCTAAAGTATCTTCAACAGCAAGTGGAGTACCATCATTATAAGTTACAGTATATTCTGTATTATCTCTTACTAATGATTCATCAGCTTCTTTAGCTTCTCCTGAACCAGTATAAGTTAAGTTAGCAGCTTGTGCAATATTTACACTAGTGATTTTAGCATCAATTGTACCATCATTTACTACATCGAATGTACAAGTGATTGTATCACCAGGAGCATTGAATGTGCTTTCTCCTAAAGTAGCAGTTGTTCCAGTTGCGCTAAATGAACCAGCTTCAGCATTTCCAGTTGTTTGGCATGAACCATTTGCAAAGTGTACATTCCAGTTAGTTGAAGATGCACCAGCTTTAGCACTACCTGTAATATTTAATGTTTGACTTAAAGCAGCATAAGCTACTGATAAACCAGCAACAGCAACACAAAGAGCTACTATTGCAAGAACTTTAAAACTTTTGTTTTCCATATTTTTTTAACTTCCTTTCCTAATATAATTTGTGAAATTTAATCACTTTTAACCATAATAATATCCTCCTTATAACACTAATCCTATATATGTAACACCCGGACAGGTGGCTACATCATTATTTTAAAGTTGTTAAGTTCTCTACTTTTATCTTAACTATATATATCATATCACATTTTTCACATATTTCAAGATGTTTTTTGAAAATTTTACATATTTTTAGATAATTTGTTTATTTTATCATATAAAAATCAATATTTTATCTAAAATACATAACACTAATAATTTATGTAGTTTATTTAATTTTAAACAAAAAAAGCATTATGCTTTTTAAAATACAACAATTTCGGTTGTTGTTAGCTATTTGTTTTTTTGTTTTGATTTATATTTAAAATATATAATTATTAATATTTACGTAATTTATTTTAATTCAAAATAAAAAAAGCATAAACGCTTTTTTTAAAAACCACAACAACTTCCGTTATCGTTATTAATAACTTGATTTTCTTCTGAACAAGTATATTGTGGTGTATATACATGGTTATAAACATGACGATTTATAACGTGTGTATGAATTGGGCAAACATGTCCTTGCCCTTTTTTGATAAACCTAGTTTTTTAATGCATTATCTATTTCATTAAATAAGGCTGAACATTTTTGATAATCAGAACTTTTCAAATCCATTATAACTTTTTTAACAAATTCTTCTCCATTATTTAACCTAGATATTGCTTTTATATATTTTGATGATTTATTATAAATATCTCTACTTTTACCAACTTTTAGAATATTATAAAATTCATTAATAAAATGACTATATAATTCATCATTATACTTATCTTTTAAAATTTCTATATTATCTAACAATAAATATCTATAGTTACTATCAATTAATAAGTTCCATAATTTTTCTTTTTTGTCATAGAATTTATAAAGTTTTATAAGTAAGAATATATCCTTTGTTTTGCTTTCAATAGTACTAATAATTTTATCTTCAGTTAAATAATATCCTAAAATATCTAAATATTCAGTATGACCTAAACATAAATAACTATATAAATAATGATTCATACTTATATCTTTGTTTTCGTGATCAGTAATACTAACAAATCTATACAACACATCTGGAATATACATTTTATTCTTAAAATAATTTTTATTTATCAACTTCATAAATTCTGAATACAACTCTAAAACATTACTACTATTTTCAACTATATAATCAACATATTGCAAATACTTGGCATTTTTTAGTAAAGAACTAGAAACTTCTGATACTGTAAAATCATTTAGCAAATATATTGTTATTAAAACATTAGATTTTGGTACTGTATTTTTAATATTATAGTGCTTTAAACTAGCTAAATAATTGGAGAGTATTTTACAATAATCATTAATTTCATCATAACTTTTATTTCTCTTATAGAAACTAGCGACCCATCTATAATCAGAATAAACAGACAATTTTTCATTTAATAATATCTTATCTATTTGTGATTGTAATATTTTATTTTTATACAGTTCTTCTATTTTTCTTTTTTCCCTAACATTTAAAATTTCTTTATCAAAATTATTGTAATCATAATTGTAATAACTAATTAAATCTTGAACCTTTTTCCTTAATTTATCTAAAAATACAAAGTTTTCACTATCCTTTTGTAAATAATTTTTATAATTCTTTTCTAAATATAATTCAAAAGTTCTTTTTTCGTTATTTTTAAGTTCTGCTAGTAATGTTTCTCGTAATTGCTCGACATTTAAATCACCAACATATTTTTCTAATACTTCATCAAAAAACAATGGTTTTTCAAATTTTGAATGACCTCTGTAATCATAATAATCATCGTCACTTTCATCATAGTAGCTATCATAATCATAGTATTCATCTTCCTCGTATTCATCATAATCACTATTTAACCAAGACTCATAATCCTCTACTTCATCAGGAAATAATTCAAAATATAATGCCGTCATATGTTTACAAGTAGTATTTCCATTCGCATGAGGACAATCACAATATGATTTTCTAGGATGTTCTATATTTATTTTTACATAATAAGGATTTTTTAAACTTCCATCCACATATCCTTCAAATTCATAATCATTTAATTGATTTATACCACTTATCTTGTTATGTTTATAATAATTATATCCTCTACTAACAGAAGAACTACTTGCACTTGTAAGAATACTCAATTCGTACCACCTCAATTCCATATTATACACTATTATTGTTAAAAGTGATATGAATCTTTATATTTTTATCTTCAAATATTTCTATTCTATCAATTAAATTAATTATTAATTCTCTACTAGGTTCTTTCATAGATAAAAACTTATTAATATAATTATTAATAATTTTATTTTTAAATTTTTCATCTATAGTATCATTAATACTATTATTTAACTCGTTATATCTTTTTTGTTTTATATTTAATTCCCGCTCTAATTTTAATTTAACTCTTTCAAATTGTTCTTCAGTTATTTTTTTATTTAACTTATCAATATAAATAATATCCAAATTATCATTTATTTGTTTAATATCGGTAGTAAGTATTTCTAGTTCCTTTTTATTATCAATTTTATTATCTTCTTCTAAATGGTTTAGAACCTTATTTTTTATTTTATCTTTATTGATATATTTTAAACACATACTAGTTAAAGAATTAATTATAATTTTTTCTAATTCATCATAGTTATTTGAATGAGTTGTACATAATCTTTGCTTCATATAAGTTCTATAATAATTACAAATCGTATAACATCTATTATCTTTTTTTCTTCTAGATTGTATGGATATTCGATGTCCACAATCACCACAGTATAATAACCCATCTAATAAATGATTTTCTTTCTTTTCATTTCTACCTACATTTTTAGGTATTCTTTTTTGTACTTCATAAAATATCTCTTTATCAATAATAGGTTCATGAGTATTTTCTACAATGATATATTCATTTGGATTATTTTTAATAACCTTTTTAACTTTATAGTTAACTTTGCTTCTTCTATTTTGTACCATATCACCTATATATATTTGATTAGTTAAAATATCTCTTATTGTTTTAGAATGCCACTCTCCATATTTTAAATTGTAATTATTTTTCCATTCAAAGTTATAATACTGTGCTGGTGTTTTTATTTCTTCATTAGTTAATTGTTTTGCTATTTTAAAGAACGATAACCCTTCTAAACACATATCAAAGATCCTTTTAACAACTAATGCTTGTTCTTCATTTATTAATAAATGATTTTTATCATCCGGATTTTGTTCATATCCAAATGGGGTTCTTCCTCCTACCCATTTTCCTTCCTTTTGTTTTGCTTTTAAACTAGATTTAATTTTCTTGGAAATATCTTTTGCATACATATCGTTCATTATTGCTTTAAATGGAGCTATATCATTATTAGAACTATCTAAAAAGGTGTCTATATTATCAGTAACTGCTATATACCTAACATTATGCTCTGGAAAATACTTTTCTATTAAATTCCCTGTACCAATATAATCTCTTCCAAGTCTTGACATATCTTTGGTAATAACCATATTTATTTTACCTGATTCAATATCTTTAAGTAATCTATTAAAATCAGGTCTATCAAAATTTGTTCCAGAATACCCATCATCAATATAAATATCATAAACTCTTAAATTATTTTCTTTAACATATTGAAATAATAAACTTTTTTGATTTGTAATACTTTCACTCTCTAAAGCTTTGTCATCATCTTCTCTAGATAATCTTATATAAAGTCCAACATTATATTTCTTATTTAAACTCTCTAACAATTCTTACCTCCTTCTAGAGATAAATAAGTACATGATGATGGTACTTCATATTTTTTATTTTTACAAATCATCTCAATATATTTTTTAAGTTCTTTATTTAACACTTTTATAAAAATATCATTTATATCCTTATTTTCATCATAAATATAATTAATTTTGTACTTATCCATAATTAAGCACCTCACTTAAATTTATGGATAAATAACTAATTTTAGTAATACTAAATTGTATAATATTTAAATTACACATATATTTAGTATTACTAATAAGCACTCACACTTCTTTTAATTATCATAAACATCATCTCCTTTTTGCATGATGCATGATACCTCCACTCAGAAAATAAGTCAAGTCTTAAACTATAGAAAGTTTTGCCTATCATCCTAAAAATATTAATAATTTAATAAATTATGGAACAGCAAGATAAGAAAATGGTGTATCATCATTCAGTGTTCTTCATAAAATAAAAACTTGTGTATACACCATTCTTATTTCGTACTTATGAAATTCAACCTACTTCGTAGGTTTATATTAAAAAACAACATAAGAAATACTACCCTTTAAAGAAAATAAAAATCATCCTAAATTTTAATTTAGCAAAAATTTATAGGATGATAATTTTTTTAATTATTTTCTTCTATATCAAAATTCAATAATTCTTTACACATTTTTTCATATAAATCTTGTTCATGTTTTATGGTATCAATTAAAAACATTTTATCATTTTCATATTCTTTTAACCCTCTCATATAATAAGGTTTATCATCATCTAATACAATAAATGGCATAATGTTATTTCTTAAACATTCTTTAAACATTATAATTCTACCAACCCGACCATTTCCATCTCCAAAAGGATGAATTTTCTCAAATTTGTAATGAAAATCAACTATATCTTCTAAAGTAATACTAATTTTAGAATTATATTCAGAAAGTAACTCGTTTATTTCTTTTTCTACATTTTCTGGCGCAGTAGTATTAATAACATTAACAAGACCTATCATATTAGGAACTACTTTAAATCCGCCAACATTATATCGAGGATTTTCTTCATCACTAGTATTTCTTTTTAATATCTTATTCATTTCAATTATCATTTCTTTAGTTAATAATTCATCTACATTATCTAACATATAATCAAATAATTTAAAATGATTTTTAGATTCAGTTAAATCATCTAATTTGATTAAATCATCACTTTTAGGAATAAATGATGATGTATCAAAGATTGCTTCAGTTTGTTCACTTGTTAATCTGTTACCTTCAATTTTATTCGAGTTATAAGAAAAATTAACTTGTGAATAATAATATATATTGCCTTTAAATTTAGATTCTTTTTGTTTAATTAATTCGTTTTTAATTTTATTTATATCCATAAGTTCACTCACTTTCAAATTTTAATTTGCCTATTTACTATATCCTTTTAGAAATTCTTCTAATTCTTTTTCGCTTAAAAAAATTTCCTCAAAAATATTATATAGTGTATCTGTTGCTTCATATTCACCAATTGCATAACATTTTTTCCCTAATCCATATGCAATTCCTGCCTCAATATGTGCAGCTTTTCCTGCTGGTAAAACAAGTAATAAATTTTTAGAATTTTTCTCCCCTTCTAAATCATTATTAAATAGTTTTAAAACAATATCGCTTTTTAATCCTAGTGATTCAAATTCTTTTTGTTTTTCTTCAGGTGTTTGGTTTTTATTTCCGTACCCCCAATCATCTTCATTTTTCAAAAAGCAATAATAAGATATTCTGTATTTATCAAATAAATCACATATCTTTAAAATGTTTTCTTTATTTCTAGCCCTACCAGCTATAAAAAATTCATATTTATTATTCATTATAAATTATCCTTTCAAATTATTATTTACCAATTTGTTCTAAAAACATTATACCACACAAAAAAGCATTTCTGAAAAAATGCCTTTAATTTGTATTTATTTTTTCTAAATATATTTGGTCTATCATAAATTATCACTATTGTTGTACTTCATGGCAGAATTCTTTTTCAATACATTTATTGATAACAGGTTCAATGATTGGTTGTGAGCATCCACAGCCTCCCCATTGTTGTCTACCCATATTGTTTCTATTGAATAACATTCTTTTTCCCCCTTACCTAGTTTATCATATGAGGGATAATTATTTTTGAATATGTTATTTGCCTTGGTCTAGTTAATTTTTAAAATGGTAATTTAAAATTACCTTTTTGCATTTGTTTAGTCATGGTTTTCATTTGTTCAAATTGTTTTAACAAACGATTAACTTCTTCGACTGTTCTACCACTACCTTTAGCAATTCTTTGTTTTCTAGTTGCTTTTAATATTTCTGGATGACGTCTTTCATACGGTGTCATCGATAAGATAATTGCTTCGATATGCGCCATATCTTTAGGATTTATTTGAACATTATTAAGTCCCATTTTTTTAGCACCAGGAATCATTTTTAAAATATTTTCAATTGAACCTAATTTTTTTATTTGCTTTAATTGACTTAAAAAATCTTCTAAATCTAAATTACCTTTTTGAATTTTTTTATAAGTTTTCATAGCTTCATCTTGATCAATTACCTCTTCAGCTTTTTCAATCATACTCATAAGGTCGCCCATGTCTAAAATTCGTGAAGCCATTCGTTCTGGATAAAACTCTTCTAATCCATCCATTTTTTCACTAACTCCAACAAATTTAATTGGAATATTGGTTAAATGACGTACTGATAAAGCTACCCCACCTCGTGTATCACCATCTAATTTAGTTAAAATAGCGCCGGTTAAAGCTAAATGTGAATTAAAGCCATTAATAACATTAATTGCATCTTGACCAGTCATACTATCTACTACCAATAATATTTCTTTAGGGTTAACAGCATTATTAATTGCTTCTAATTCAGCCATTAAATTTTCATCAATATGAAGTCGTCCAGCTGTATCGATTAAAACATAATTAAAGCCGTTATTTTTAGCGTATTCAATACTGTTTTTAGCAATCATAACAGGATCTTTCTTACCTTCGTCGTAAACTTCAATATTTAACTGTTTACCAATTTGTTTTAATTGATCAATAGCTGCTGGTCTATAAACATCACAGGCAACTAATAAAGGTTTTAAATGATATTTTTTTCTAAGTAACAAACTTAACTTACCAATAGTTGTTGTTTTACCACTACCTTGAAGACCAACGACCATTAAAACAGCTGGGCTTCCTTTTAAATTCAAATCAGCTTTTTCTTTACCTAACAAATCGACTAATTCGTCTTTAACTATTTTAACAAATTGTTCTCCTGGTTTTAGACTTTTAGCTACCTCTTCACCTAAAGCTTTTTCTTTTACATTATTAACAAATTCTTTAACAACTTTGTAATTAACATCTGCTTCTAAAAGCGCTAAACGTATTTCTCTTGATACTTCACTAATATTTTCTTCGGTTATCTTACCATAACCTTTTATTTTGTTCATTGCATTTTGTAAACGTTCACCTAAATTTTCAAACATTTTATCACCTTTTATATTATATAACAATTAAATTAAAAAAGCTAGTTTCCTAGCTTTATTTACCTTGCCATCTATTAACAACATCACAGTTACTACTAACAGGAGCTGGATTAGGTGGATCCATACTAATTATCATTGGAACTTTAAAGGCTTTACCAAAAGCAATACAAGTTCCTGGTTGTAAACTTTTTTGTTTTTCAATTATTTCCGCACTTATATTAGGTAACATTTTCTTAATATATTCTAAATCACGGGGATGACTTAATTTAAAAATAATGAAATTAGAACATTGCGAAATAACGGTTTCAGATATTTCAACTGGTCTTTGCGAAATGATGCCTAACATTAGTCCATATTTACGTCCTTCTTTAGCAATTCGATCGAAAATGTTATATCCAATTAAATATTGATCACTATCATTTTGAATATAACGATGAGCTTCTTCTAGAAAAATATGAAACGGTATTGAAGCAATATTAGGTAATCTTTTAGTAAATTCAAATAACATACGACTAAATATTTTAGTAATAGCTTTAGCCAGTGAATCTTCAATATCTTCTAAGTTAAAGTTAATAATTTGACTTTTACGTCCATTATTAGCAACTAAACTAGCAATATAATTTTCAACGGTAATAAATTCGTCATATTGGAAAAATCTAGCATACTCACCAATTGCTAAGGAATGTAGTCGAACTTTTAAAGTTACCGCATCACTATACATTTTTTCATTACGTAATAATCCTTCAGAAATTAAAGTGAAATTTAAAGCTTTTTCTAAATCGTCCATCGTAAAGAATTTGGCACTTTCTGGTTCATACGCATCTAATTCTGGTTTGATAAAATCACTTATATATTTAGTTACTAAAACGCTTTCCGTAAATTGTCCAGCGGTATCAATAGTAAAACATTCACGAAATTTTCGAACATATCCTATTCCTTGAACAGGAGCTTCTAAATTAAATTCTGGTGTTTGACAACTAGCAATAATGGAAAAAATATCATTACGTTTACTAGCTGATGTTTGATTAGTATATAAAATAGACATAATGGCTTTAGCTATTAAATGATTTTTATATTTATTAGCTTCACTAGCTGATTGAGAAAAAATCGAAACTAGTTTTAACATTTGCTCAATTATCGGTAATTGGGTATGGGTAGTTGCTCCTAATAGTAACGCCATATCATCAACAGTAAGTAACCATAAAGGAATTTTTAAAGGTATACCACCATCACGATTATTGGTTGTATAAAATTTAAAGCTATAATTAGGATTTATTTGATTAATATTTTGAAAAGCATTATGATATTCACCATAAGCATCAAAAATAAAGATATTGGCACGATATGGCATACAATTTGGATTTGCAAAAATATTTTGAATCATGCGTGCTACTCCCCATGATTTACCACTACCAGTATTACCCATAATTGCTAAATGATTACTAAATAAATCATTAATATCAGCTAAAACTTCTAAATTATCATAAAGAGGACTTTTACCTAAAGCTAAACTACCTGGTGTGTGATCACCAACAATTATTTTAACTTCTTCCGGTGTAATAATTCTAATATTAGAATTTAAAGTTGGTTTAGAAATAACTCCCCCTATAAAACGATTGTTAGTAAATTCGCCTAAAAACCTTACTTTAATAATATTTTCGTCAATGTCTTCAACTTCTCCTAAAACTTTACGTGTATTATCTTCAAAAATAATGTGTAAATTCATCAAATTAGTTGCTACATTTGCACCTTCTTTAATTTTTACATGAGCCATATTATTACTAATATAAACAATTCTTTCAAACATAATATCCCCTCTTATTCTATAAATTTTCTAATTCTTTTTTTATATTTTTATCATCTATTTTTTCGATGATTTGTAGTAATTTTTTGTTTTTTTCATATAGTTTTAATTTGTTTTCATAAAATAGTAATTTATCTTCAATGGTTTTAAGTTGTTTAAATATAGCATTACGACTAACTTTTTTATTTTCGCTTATTTCTTTTAAACTTAAATTATTAAAGTAATAATCTTCAAAATAGTTTTGTTGTTTTTCGGTAAGTAATGTTCCATAATAATCATATAAGTTACTTAAATAAATATATTTATCCATTTAATAGTTTGGTAATTGCTAAAACGGCAAAAACAACTCCGACAATTAAATAGATGTAGGTTAGAAATTTTCTTTTATAAATCATATGATTATTATAGGCCATAAGTAATAAAAGAAGCGCTAGAACCGTTTGGGTTCCTAAGAGAAATTCTTTGTTATATAAAGTTAAAAGAGCAAAAAATATTGCGCCAAAAGATAGGGTTACTTGGGCTAAAAGAAAAGGATCTTTATTTTTCAAGATTATCACCATCCATATCTTTAAATAAACCGTAGATGTATTTTTCAATATCAAAAGTTTTTAAATCGGTTTTTTGTTCACCTAAACCTACATATTTAACTGGTAAATTAGTTTCTTCTTTGATAGCTAAAACAATTCCGCCTTTAGCTGTTCCATCAAGTTTAGTAAGAACAATACCAGTAATATTCGTGATTTCCATAAAACTTTTAGCCTGACTAATACCGTTTTGACCAGTAGTGGCGTCTATTACTAATAAAGTTTCATGTGGCGCATCTTCAATTATTTTACTAATAACTTTATTAATTTTTTCTAGTTCATGCATTAAATTGACTTTATTTTGTAACCTTCCAGCTGTATCGATTAAAACTACATCATAATTATCATTTTTAGCTTTATTTAAGCCGTCGAAAATAACACTAGCTGGATCAGCATTTTCTTTATATGTAACATCGGCTTCTACTTTGTTTGCCCATTCGATTAATTGTTCAGTCGCACCAGCTCTAAAAGTATCACCAGCTATTAATAAAACTTTCTTCCCTTCTTGCTTTAATTGATAAGCAATTTTCCCAATAGTTGTTGTTTTACCAACACCATTAACTCCTACAAAAAGCATTACCGTTGGTCCTGAACTAGCAAAATTGATTTTATTGACAATAATATCGTTATTAACGTAAATAATAAACATCTCATCAACAATTATTTCTTTTAAATCTGAAGCATTAGTAATATGTTCATTTTTAACTCTTTTCTTTAATTTATCAATAAAGTTCATAACAGTATTAACACCAATATCAGCCATAATTAAAATTTCTTCTAATTCTTCAAAATATTCATCTGATACTTTTTTATATTTACTATTTAATAAATTAAGTTTTGAAGAAAAAACTTCTCTTGTTTTTTCTAAACCTTTATCATATAATAAAATTTCTTCTTGTTCTTGTTTGTTAAATACCTTTTTAAATTTATCAAATATTTTCATATATCATCTTCCTAGTATATATTTTATCATAATTAAAAAAAAAAAGAAATATTTATCTTCTTTTCTTTTCGAATTTTAAAATTTTCTTAATTTCTTGAGCTGCTTCTTTATGAACTTCTGATTCTAAAAATTCATTAAGTTGTTGTATTAAAATAACAGCTTTTTTTAATTCTATTAATTCAATTCCATCAAGATTAAAAATACTAAAAGATCCTTTTTTCTCACCTTTTTGTGTTTCTATTTCAATTTCTTCAATAATATCTTTAAACTCAAAAAAATATTTACATTTTTCAATATCTTCTTGCTCTTTTTCTAATCTTTTTAACAATATTTTTCTTTTTGCAGTTGTATAAGCTACTGAACCAAAAGACATACCTGCAATTAAACTTACAATTGTCTGAGAATGTAGTCCTAAAGCAATTGCTCCAGATAATAATAACATTGTAAATTGATTATGTTCAATTTTTTTATTACTTTCTTGTTCTATAATTGCTTTTCTTTCATTAATATATTTTTCATTTTTAGAAGAAAAAGCATAATTATAAGCTTGAGCTTCCATTATATTTTTTATGTTTTCTTTTTTTTCTTTTAAATCTTTTTGACGTTCTAAATTAGTATTACCTTGAGCAGTTATTTTCTCTTCATGACCATCACGATAAACTACAATTATAGCGTTTTCTTCTTCTTCAATAAACCAAATAACTTCTTCAGCGTTCATTCCTTCAATATCGTATTTAATAATATCACTTCCTATTTAAAATATCAAAGATTTTCTTTGATATTTTATTGATTAATAATTTTATAATTCATTATTTTTTGAAAAACATTTAATCCAAAATAAGTTATAATAACCATACCACCAAAGATAATAGCGAAATAATATAAATTAAAAGCAATACTAATAATTAATAGTAGTAAGGCTATTAATAATATCAAGACTTTTATATTGTTGATATGATCAATATTTTCTTTTATTTCTTTTATTTTTAAATAATGATTTTTATGTGTATTCTTTTTTATTGTTAAGTTATTTTTTAAGTTTAGCGCTAGGGCTTTCACTTATAATCCCTCCTTTGAATACGGGGAGTATAATAACATATTTTTTTATTTGTGTCAAATTAAACTACGAGCTTGATAGTGTTTCCAAAGTGGGGAGATTTATAAAACCACACCTTTTATACAAAGGAATATGGTTAAAACCTAAAAAA
>CALVXC010000009.1 GCA_944368805.1 uncultured Bacilli bacterium | reverse complement strand
TAGATAATATTATATAGTAAATTAAATAAGTTTCAAACTTACTCATTTACTAATCTACATTATACGTGATATAATATAAATAACATTATCTAAATATTTTTTATTAGAAAGAAGTGATTAAATGTTTTGGACCTTATTAGTTATTGTAATACTTATTATAATAATAATTATAATTTATAACCGTTTAGTAATGTTGAATATTCGTTGTAAAAATGGATGGGCTCAAATTGATAACCAATTAAAAAGACGAAATGATTTAATACCTAATTTAGTTGAAGTTACTAAAGGATATGCTAAACATGAAAGTGAAACTTTAGAAAAAATAGTTGCCTCTCGTCAAATTAATAGTTCTGATATAAATGAAATAGCTTCTTCATCACAAGCGATTAGTACTGGTTTAAATAAACTTTTATTATTAGCTGAAGCTTATCCTGATTTAAAAGCTAATGAAGTATTTATGAATTTACAAATTGAACTTACTGGTACGGAAGATAAAATAGCTTATGCTAGACAATTTTATAATGATGCTGTTCAACTTTATAATACAGCAATCGAACAATTTCCTAGTAACATTATAGCTAAAATAGTTAAATTTAAACCACGTGAATATTTTCAGATAAATGAAAATGAAAAACAAAATGTTGAGGTTAAATTATGATTTTAAAAAGTGTTAGGCAAAATAAATTTAAAACTTGTTTAATAGTAACTTTATTTTTTATAATTATTGGTTTATTTATATATTTTCTATCACTATGGTTATTTGAAAGTACTTATATAGCCGTTATTATTGGTGTTTTAGTTTCAATTTTAATGTCAATTGGATCTTATTATAATTCTGATAAAATTGTTTTAAAATTGAATCATGCTAGAAAAGCAACTAGAGAAGAATTTTTACAACTAAACGTTATTTTAGAAAGTTTATGTATCGGAGCTAATATGCCTGTTCCTAAACTTTATGTTATTGATGATGAAGCTTTAAATGCTTTTGCAACAGGACGTAACCCTAAAAATTCAATTATTTGTATAACAACTGGTTTGTTAAATAAATTAGATAAATATGAATTAGAGGGAGTAATTGCTCATGAACTTTCTCATATTAGAAATTACGATATTTTATTAGCAACAATTACCGTTGTTATGGTTGGTTTTGTTGTTATTATTTCTGATTTAGTAACCCATAGTTTTATATATCGAAATAGTGATAACGACAATAAAGCAAGTGCTGTTATAATGTTAATTGGTTTAATATTTATAGTTTTAGCGCCTATCTTCGCAGAACTTATGAAATTGGCTATTTCCCGTAATCGTGAATACTTAGCTGATGCTAAAGCTATTGAATTAACTAGAAACAAAGAAGGACTTATTAATGCCTTAAAAAAATTATCAACTGATGATAATGAGTTAAATAATGTTAATAAAGCTACAGCGTCTTTATATATAGTCAATCCTTTAAAAAAGAAAAAAGTACGTAATTCTTTATGGAGTACTCATCCCGATATTCAAAATAGAATTATTGCTTTAGAAAATATAAAGTAGGTGTAGTTATGGATAACGATAAAAAAATATTACTTCATTTATATAATAAAAGTGAAGGATTATTACAAAAAGAAATAGCTTTGGAAAATAATATTACTATTGAAGATACTAAAGTTTCTTTAAATGTTTTACAAAATAGAGGTTTAGTTAAAGCGATCGAATTAGAAGAAGATTTTATTCCATACTATATAACTTTATTAGGAAGAAAAGAAGCTAAAAGAATTATTTATAATTCTAATAGTTTGATTAGTTCTGATTATTCTAAACAAAGTAAAGTATATAAATTAAGAAAAAAGAATTAAAAAAACTTACTTTAAAGTAAGCTTTTTTTATACATTAATATATTTATCTAAATCATAAACTTGACCATTTATTTTGATATAAATATAATATTTACCACTTAAACCAAGATGATTAATATATTTATATGCTGTAATTTCTTCACCTTTATTTTGGTTATTTAAATCAACACATAAAGCAGTATAAGGTTTAGAAGAAATAACCATATCATAGGTTTTATTTTTAAAAATGTTATCTAAAATAATTTGAACTTCATCAGTTTTCTTAAAAGTACCTTCGACTACTAAACGATCAATTTCATTAGTTATTTTTAAATCATATTTTTCAACAATTTCATCAGCATCTTTATTAAAAATAATCATAGGATTTTTATCATTAGTTTTAGTTTCGCCCATATTGCCTAAACGAATACCTTGGCCAATCATATAAGTATCATTAGCGTATAAACTTAATTTCTCAGCTCGATAGTAATTACTTGGTAAAACCATTTCAAAAATTACTTCATTATCTTTTATTTCTGTTGTATAACTAGTTAACTCGGCATTTTCTTCAAAACCACCTGGATTATTAGAAACACCATCAGAAGTTTCAACATGACCTCCAGAATGGATTAAATAGTGATTTTCATCTAAATAATCAACATCAGAAATATAAGGCGAATAATACTCACTACCACGTTCTTTACCATATTGCCAAACTTGACTTATAGTCATATTATTAGTATTAATACTGTAAATAACACCACGACTATAATTATCATCTGCACTAATGAAATCTTCTTCATTTTTGGAACGATTATTACCATTGTCAAAGATAAAAACGTTACCATTTGGTAAAATCATAGCTGCATGTTGACTCCATTGCCATTCTAAATCGTTAGTTGGTTCAAAGAAATACTTTTGATATTCTTCATCCCAATTAGTGTTGTCACCAATAATCCAATTTAATTGATTAGTAGAGTAATCAATATTGATAACAGCATCTTGATGACGACCAGATAGGGTAATAGAATTAGTTTTGCTGTCATACCAAACAGAATTATTATGAAACCAATCATATTCAATCCAATTTTCATTACCCGTTGATATAGTAGGAAGAATATTTTTTAAATCAATTTGTTTAACGATTTCTCCTGTTGAACGATCAATTTCAACGATGTAATCTTCAACTGTGTCACCTTCAAAATTATCGCTAGCAACTAATAAATTACCATTAGGCATTTCAAAAACATCATGGTGATATCCTCCAGGTAAACTGTATTCGTAATAAATCTTACCTAAAAGATCCATTTCAACTAAACCAGTCATGTAATAAGGTTCGTTAATTAAGCGATTGCTACTTAACATGATATGACCATTATTCAATCTTTGAATATCCCAAATGAAAGTATCGTTTAAATACCAACGGACATCGCCATTAACATCATAAGCAGCTGTGTAACCAGTAGATGATGGAGTAACAAAATATAAATCGTTATTTAAATTATCTTTATCGGCTGTAACATCAGTTGGTAAAATAAAGTCATCAGGTAACGGTTCAGTTTTAATTGTAAAATCATAATCTTTTTCATTAACTGTAATTGTTACTTCATTTTCTGTATCGGGATATAGTCCATAAATTGGTAAAATATGTTGTTTTGATGGAGTAAAAGTATTTGTGAAAGTCGTAAGTTTATCTTTACCATGAATGGTAACAGTAGGGGTTGTTAAATCGCTAGTATTAAAAATAATAATAGCAGTTAATGGTGATATACCATAAGGATTAACGATAATTTTAGGATCATCTAAAGTATAATTGGTATCAGCCAACATTTCGCTTTCTAAAGCAAATTGGGTGTTTAAAATATCAGCAGTAGCGTCAACTTCTTTAGCCCGTTCAACGTGATAATAAATAAAAATTGAGCATAAACAAGTTGCAATAATAAGAACGATAAATTTTAAAACAGTTTTTTTCATAAATTTCCTCCCAAAATATTATTTATCTGTTTTAATAAGCCATCATGATTTTCTAAATATAAAGGATGTTGTAAAATTAAATAATTTGGTTCATCACTCGCGCTTATTAAAATTGGTTCTTTATCGGTAATAGCAACTTCAAAGCTGACATATTTTAATTCCGGAATAACGTAAGGTAACTGCTCAACCATTTTTAAAGTTGTTTTCCATAAAGGTATTTTAAAACTTTTTACTTGATAATCATTAATATTATCAACTATTTCATTATTATTAATAGCTTTAGTTAAAGTTTTACCACTAGTTATATCAATTGGTATATAATATTTTTCTTCATTAATTTCAATATCTAAATAACAGCCTAAAATATGAACTTGGTTATTATTTAAAAGAGTAATAAATTTTATTGTTATTAATGTTTGATCAGTAATTATATTGAATTTATTATGGTGTTTAACTATTTCTTCAACAATATAATGATTTGTATTAATAAGTTCTTGATGTAATTGCCATTCATTAGAACGGGTAATATCGATAATTTCTGGTTTATGATTATCTAAAGCTGGAACAAAAATAAAGTCACGACTTTTAATGAATAAGCGAAATTCTTCGTTATTTTTTTCGTCTAAAAGTAACCAATCACGTTTTATATATTTGTCAAAACGATGATTAAATTCATTTTTACTAACAATTAAATATCTTTTTTCAAACGGATTTAATTGATTAATTAATTTATTTGATATAGTAGGAGTTAAAATTTCTTCTCTTTTGTTTTCGTCAAATTCATAAAAATGCATATTGTAATACTCATCGAAACTTAATTTATATTTTGATTTACATTTTAAATAATCGGCAATAATTTTATGTTTAGGAATGTTTTGTTTTAAACTTATGTTTTTAAAAGTTTTGTTATTTTCCATTGTTCTCACCTTTATTAATTATAACATGGATATTTTGAAAAGTAAATTAATGATTTAAGTAAGATATTTATATAATAATTTATTTTTTGATTATCTTTATTAATTTTTAGTATATAAAAAGTAGTTTAAAAACTACTCTATATTAATCTTATTTCTTTTTCATTAAAAAATGGTTTTTGCTTATTGATATGATCATAAAATAAAATACCGTCTAAATGATCAATTTCATGTTGGAAAGCGATCGATAATTCTTCACGTGCTCTTACTTTTTGTTTGTTACCGTGTTCATCTTCGCCGACAACAGTTACTCTTGCATATCTTGGAACATGGCCTTCAACTTCTCGGTTAACGCTTAAACAACCTTCACCTAATTCGGCTGCAATCATTTCTTCAGAATGACTAATTATTTTAGGGTTAATAAAAACATAGTTTTTAAATTTACCGCTTTCATATTCATCAACAATAATAATTACACGTTTATTAATTCCTAATTGAGGAAAAGCAATACCAGTTCCTGGTCTTAAATCATATTTTTGTTCATATTCTTCAATTTGACTATATGTTAGATGGGTAATAGCTTGTTTGATTAATTCTTGTTCGCTATCAGTTAGTTTAGTTACTTCTTTACTTTTTTGTCTTAATTTAGGATTTTTCTCATCTAATATATTTAATTTTTTGAACATATAACCAACTCCATGCAAGTATTTTACCACAAAATACGCATTTTGACACAAAAAATGTTTCAAATTTTAAAAAATATTATTTTTATTATTATTTATTTTCATAAAAAAATATTAGGCGAATACCTAATATTTTCTCTTTTATCTATGACATGAGCCGTTACCATCAAATGCTCTAGCACCTATGATTATTACTAAAAGTATAAATAAAACTAAAATGATAGCAGCACCGTATCCAGCACCATAGCCATATCCTCCACCATAATATGGTTGAGAACATCCACATTGATTACCGCAGCCGTATCCGCTATAACCACCATAATAATACATAAAAGATACCTCCTATCTAACAATAGTTTATTAAACTTAAAAAAAAATGTTTATAGAAATGACCTAATTTCTAAATTTTAATAATTGCAATTTCGATATAATAATGATATGATAATATATAGTATGTAAGGTGATAGAATATGAAACCAAGAAAAAAGAGTTTTCGCCGTAATTTAAAAGATTTGGATAAGCCTTTGTTAATTATTACTGTTGGTTTATTTATCTTTGGTCTTTTAAATATTGTAACGGCTTCTTCAAGCGAGTCAGTTACCCGATATAACACATCTCTTTATTACTATTTCTTTCAACAGTTAAAGATGTTAGGAATTGGCTTACTTTTAAGTTTGTTTATTATAAATATCGATACTAAAAAGTATCGCTTTTTCGCTCCACTAGCATTTTTTACAATTTTAGCTTTGTTAATCTATTTATTACTGGCTGGAAGTGATACGCGTGGTAGTCGAAATTGGCTTAATATTTTTGGCTTTACTTTTCAACCAAGTGAATTTGCTAAACCGATTATTATCGTTTGTTTAGGTCTTTTATTTGAAACATTTTATAAGAAATTGCGCAATAAAAAGATAAAACATTATGATATGATTGGAATTATTTTATTTGTTGGTTTATTAATTCCGGTTATTGTTTTTTTACAAAAAGACTTTGGAACAATGCTTATTTTAACATGTATTTTTATTGTTATGTTTTTAGCTAGCCCGATTTATCGAATTGAAAAAGTAAAAACTATTTTGTTTTTAATCGGTTTAGCATTCGTAGGTGGACTTATCATGATTAATCAAAAAGGTTATATTTTAAATGAAACGCAAATGAATCGTTTTAATTTTTTCAATCCATGTGAAAGATATGAGACAGGTGGTTATCAAGTTTGTAATGGTTTTATTGCTTTAAATCAAGGTGGGTTATTCGGAGTTGGAATTTCTAAAAGTACTCAAAAATATTCTTATATTCCTGAACCACATACCGATAGTGTTTTTGCAATTATTGGTGAAGAATATGGTTTATTAAGATGTTCAGTTTTATTTATTTTATATATTATTGTCTTAAAGAGAATTTTAGATTTATCATCTAAAGCTGATTCTATTCGAGGTAAATATTTTTGTTTAGGAATTGCTACATATATTTTTATGCATATTTTTGTTAATTTAGGTGGTTTATTTGGCATTTTACCACTTACAGGTGTTCCTTTACCATTTTTAAGTTATGGTGGTAGTTTTACTATTTCTCTTATCTGTGCATTAGCGGTTGTCCAAAGAGTAGCCATTGAAACGAAAAATAAAAAAATTAATATATAGTACTTTTTAGTACTTTTTTTTTATAAATTTTGTTATTTAGGTAGGAAAATGTCCCTCTTTTATCGAATGATATAAGTAGGGGGATAAAAATGAAAGAGATTTTAGAACAACATAAAACGTTTATTTTTGGGATTGTTGTTATAAGTTTAATTATTTTTAATTTAATAGTTGCTTCTCAAAAACCAGAAGTAGTTGAAAAACAAGTTACAACTAAAGATGAAAAAACAACTAATGATGAAGTTAACCGAATAAAAGTTGATATAAAAGGTTGTGTTAAAAAGCCTGGAGTTTATGAGTTTTTAGATTATCAACGAGTTATTGATGCAATTAATAAAGCAGGTGGATTAACAGAATTAGCTGATACCTCTAATATTAATTTAAGTAAAAAATTAGAAGATGAAATGGTTGTTTATATTTATTCACAAGAACAAGTAGCTAAGTTGAAAGAGGCTAAAACTTCTGAAGAGAAAGAAGCGATTATAAATAAGATTGAAAATCAATTAGAGACTTATGACCCAATGGAAGAAGTAGAAGAAAAGGAAGTTATTAATGAAGATAATAATAAAGTATCGATAAACAATGGTACTTTAGAAGAATTAATGACTTTACCTGGAATAGGTGAAAGTAAGGCTTCGGCGATTATTGAATATCGTAAGAAAACGAAATTTGAAACGTTAGAAGATTTATTAAATGTATCAGGAATAGGGAATGCTACTTATGAACAACTTAAAGAATATATTACCCTTTAAGTTAGTTATCGTTTTAGTTTTAATATTGTTTTATGTTTATGTAATTACAACTAATGAGATTTATAATACTAAATATTTAGGTGATGAAACAAGTATTATTGGAATTATTAAACAGATTAATTTGGAAGATAATAAAATATCTTTAGTAATTGATAGTGAAGAAAAAGTTTTAGTTAATTACTATTTAAATAATAAAAAAATACCTAATTTAAAAAGAGGTTATTTAATTAAAGTTGAAGGTGTTTTAAAAAAGCCTAATAAGAATACTAATTTTAATTTATTTAATTATCGTAATTATTTATTAAGTCAAAAAATATATTGGATATTTCAAGCTGATAGTTATGAAATAATTGATACTGAGGTAAATATTTATTATCAATTTAAAAATGCTTTATATAAACGAATTGAAAACATTAATCAAAGTAAAACATATATTAAAACTTTAGTATTAGGCGATAATAATATAGATGATGAAATTATGGAAAGTTATCGGTTTAATGGTATTAGTCATTTATTAGCAGTTTCTGGAATGCATGTTACTTTAATTTCGTTATTGATTTTAGCTATTTTAAAAATTTTTAGTAAAAATGATAAATTTAATTACTTAATAGTTATTTTTATAATTGTTATTTATATGTTTTTAACTGATTTAAAACCACCAATTATAAGAGCAGGATTGTTATTTATTTTACTTACTTTTAATAAAATATTTAAATTTAAAATAAAGACTTTAACTTATTTATGTTTGATTTTCGCTTTTTTACTTTTAATTAATCCTTATTATATTTATGATTTAGGTTTTAAATTTAGTTTTGTTGTTACTTTTTATTTAATATTATTTAAGGATTTATATATTAAACAAAATTATTTTTTTAAAACTTTAATTGTTTCTTGGATAGCTTTTTTAGTTAGTATTCCAATTATGATTAATAATTTTTTTGAAGTGAATTTATTAACACCCTTATTAAATGTTATTTTTGTACCATTAGTATCAGTTATTATTTTCCCTTTAGCTTTATTTACGATATTATTTCCTAGTTTAGATAATATTTTATATTTTTTAATTATTATTTTAGAAAAATTATCTTTATTTTGTTTTAAGATTGACTATTTCAGTTTAGTTTTAGGGAAAGTTTCTTATTTAATTTTAATTTTTTATTATTTAATAATTACTTTGTATTTATTTAACTATCATACTAAAAAATATTTAATTATTTTAATTGTAACTATTATATTACATAGTAAATTAAGTTATTTTAATTTTAATTATGAACTAACTTTTTTAGATGTTGGACAAGGTGATTCTTTGTTAGTTAAATTACCACATGATCAGTTAAATGTTTTGATTGATACTGGTGGAGTTGTATCAGATAATAATTCTTTATTTATTGCAAAAAACACGATAATTCCTTACTTAAAATCATTAGGAATAAAAAGAATTGATTATTTAATTTTAACTCATGGGGATTATGATCATATAGGAGAAGCTAGTTACTTAATACAAAATTTTAAGGTAGAAAATGTTATATTTAATAATGATAGTTTTAATGAGTTAGAACTAGAACTTATAAAAACTCTTGAAAAGAAGAATGTTTTATATTATCAAAATATGAGTGAGTTAAACATAAATAATAATAAGTTATATTTCTTAAATGATAAATTATACGATAATGAAAACGATAATTCAAATGTTATTTACACTGAATTAAATAATTATAAATTTCTGTTTATGGGTGATGCTTCAGTTAAAGTAGAAGAAGATATAATTACAAAATATGAACTTAAAAATATAGATGTATTAAAAGTAGGACATCATGGAAGTAAAACAAGTTCTAGTGAAAAATTTATAGATAATATTAATCCAAAGTATTCAATTATAAGTGTAGGTAAGAATAATATGTATAATCATCCAAATGATGAAGTATTAGATACTTTATCAAATTCAAAAATATTTAGAACAGATCAAGATGGAAGTATTATGTTTAAGGTTAAAAATAAAAAATTAAAAGTAGAAACGTGTACACCATAGAAAGGAGCAATATGAATTATTACAATGAGATAAAAAATGAACTAATAAATAATGAGATAAATAGAAAAATAAAAAATTATTCGATTAATCGAAGTGATTTAAATGCATATTATAATGTTGGAAAGATGTTAAGTGAAGCAGGCAAACATTATGGAGAAGGAATAATAAAAGAGTATTCTAAAAGATTAACAAGTGATTTAGGAAAAGGATATACAGAAACTAATTTAAAATATTTCAGACAATTTTACTTATTTTTAAAAAGTCACACACTGTGTGACGAATTATCTTGGTCACATTATAGAACACTATTAACTATATCAGATGAAAATGAAATAAACTATTACATATTAATTTGTAAACAACAAAATTTATTAGTAAGGAAGTTACAAGAAAAAATAAAATCTAACGAATATAAAAGATTGCCAGAAGAAACAAAGCGTAAATTAATTAATATACAAGAATCAAATGTAGTAGATTTTGTTAAAAATCCTATTAGGATTAAAAATAATAAAAGCTATGACATAATTTCTGAAAAGATGTTACAAAGATTGATACTCGAAGATATTCCAGCTTTTTTAAAAGAGCTTGGCGCGGGTTTTACTTTTATAGAAAATGAATATAAAATAAAATTAGGAGATAGATACAACCATATAGATTTACTTTTGTATAATATTAAATTTAAATGTTATGTAGTTATAGAATTAAAAGTAACTGAGTTAAATTCTAATCATACAGGACAAATTCAAAAATATATGAATTATGTAGATAAAAATATTAAGACAATTGAAGAAAATAAAACAGTAGGCATTATTATTTGTAAACAAGATAATGAGTATGTTATAAAATATTGTTCTGATGATAGAATAATTGCTAGAAAATACGAATTGGTGTGATATAGTATTGTTAAGGATGTGAAAATTATGTTAAAAATTAATGATATTGAATATAAAAATATAGAAAAATTTATAGATAGTATTAATCCAAAGTATTCAATTATAAATGTAGGTAATAATAATATGTATAATCATCCAAATGATGAAGTATTAGATACTTTATCAAATTTAAAAAAATTTAGAATAGATCAAAATGGAAGTATTAAAATTACAATAAAAAATAATAAATTTAAAATAGATACTTGTACATTATAGAAATAGTAATATGAATTATTATAATAAAAAAATTAAAGATAGATTAATTACCTACATGTATTTAAACA
The DNA here is from genome assembly GCA_944368805.1 of uncultured Bacilli bacterium. Lineage (GTDB taxonomy): Bacteria > Bacillota_I > Bacilli_A > RF39 > UBA660 > CALVXC01. Next base: position 17,312 of record CALVXC010000009.1, on the reverse strand, counting down.
GTAAACATATATTATTTATGAGTGATGATTTAAAAGAAAATAATTTTAGATGAATATAATTTATGACAAGTGGATATATTAAAAATAGTTCATTTTAAAAATATAATAAAATAATTATTAAAATAATAGAAAATCATCTTTTAGATAATCGTTTGATTAAGTTAATAAAATTATTTAAATTTCAAACGATTAATATTTAAGCACGCTAATGCATTGGCGTTTATATATATACTTAAGTACTTGAGAATTTCTCTAAAAAAGAAAAAGACTTTTTAATTAAAGTTTTTTTCTTTTCAAATCTTTTGCTTGTTTTTTAAGTTCTTGTTTTTTTTGTTTATTTTTTTTAGCTGTTTTTTTGGTTTTCCATTTTAATTTCTTTTGTTTATTTTCTAACTCTAATTTTTCTAACGCTTGTTTAAAGTTAGCAATTGAAATATTTGTATCAAGCCATTTTATTTTAGGGAAAGCTTTTAAAATTCGTTTAGTTAAATGAGTATGTTTAGATAAAGCGACTCTAACTTTTTTAGTTATTTCTTCGGTATTATCTTTGTTAATAAAGCGAGTATTATTTTTAATTTTGAAAACAAGATTAAAGGAAATGATAACATCTATAACAAAGATAATTAGTAATAAAGAAGAAACAATCATTAATATATTTTGTGGTATTTTATGAAGTAGTTCAAAAGTAAATGGTTCAATAACGTATAAAAGTAATAATCCTAAAATACCAAAACCAATAGAATTGATAAGACAAATACGACCATTAATATTAAATTTACGATTTGAATAATCCCACCAACGTGCATTAAAAATTTTTTCCATAAGTAAACTAGTCATATATTCAACAAAAGAAGTTAAAATTATTGCCATAAAAAATAAGGTTATGGGATCATCTAAATATCTTCTTAAAAACAAAATCATTGTAACTGCACCAATACCATAAACAGGGCAGTATGGACCTATTAAAAATCCTCTTAAAGTAAAGTGTTTATTATAAACAGACATTCCTACTGTTTCCATTATCCAACCAATAATTGAATAAATCATAAACATTAAAAATAAAAACAAAAACTCATACATATTAACACAACTTTCTAAAATAATTATATATAATTTTCCTTTTAAAAGCAAGTCTTAATTTAAAACTGTTTTTACTCAAAAATAATGTCATATATTTTACTAAGGAGAATTTTTATGGAAAATTTAACTTATAATTTTTCTAAACTACAAATAGAAAAACCTAATCTTGAATATGCGAAAGTGTTATCTAATATATATAGTGGTGAAGATAGTATACAAACATTGTTTCATTTGTATTTTTATCAATCATTAATTGCTAAGGATCAATTTGATGAGTATTACCTTGTTTTAGAAAAGGTATTATTAGTTGAATATAATCATTTTAAATTAATTGGTGAGTTGATTAAATTATTAGGTTTAAAACCAACTTTTAATGCTATTATTAATAATTGTTTTATTGCTTGGAATGTTAGTAATGTTGATTATACTTGTGAACTAGAAAAAATGATAAAAAAAGATATATTTACTTTAAAATTAATTATTCAAGATTATTACGAAGCAATTATTTTAATTAGAGATAAATATATAAGACCAATATTGTACCAAATTATTAAAATAGAAGAAAAAAATTTGAAAATGTTTGAAAATTTTTATAAAAAACGTTATAATTGACATTAAAATTTTAAATTTCCTTATTTTTGTTAACAAAAATGTTAAAATATCAAAAAAAATTAATTTTTTTTAATAAAAAAAAGGAAATTGCAAAGTTTTGTCGTATATTAATATTAGGGAGTACTTTTATGAAGATAATTGATGAAGAAAAATTAAATGAAATAAGAACTAGTGTTGATATAGTTGATATTATTGGATCTTATCTTCCTTTAGCGCCTAAAGGGAAAAATTTCTTTGGTGTTTGTCCTTTTCACGATGACAAGAACCCTAGTATGAGTGTTAGTCGCGAAAAGCAAATTTACACCTGTTTTTCGTGTGGGGCGACTGGGAATGTTTTTAAATTTGTTATGGATTATGAAAATATTTCTTTTCTTGAAGCTGTTAAAATCATAGCTGATGCATCAGGAATTGTTTTGGATATTACTAATCATAAAAGTAACTTTGAGGTTAAGTATCATGATTTATATGAAATGTATAACATAAGCAAGAAATTTTATCAAAATAATATTAATACCGAAAGTGGTAAAAAAGCTAAAGAATATTTAGCTAAAAGAAATATTAATGATGAAATTATTCATAAATTTGAAATTGGTTATGCCCTAAAAGAACATGATCTTTTATATAAAATGTTTCAAAAAAAGGGGTTTGAAACAAGAGATATGTTAAATAGTGGACTTATTAATAAAAATGATTATGGCTATAATGATTTATTTTATAATCGTATTATGTTTCCTTTATATAATTTAAATGGACAAGTTGTTGGTTATTCAGGGCGAATATTTGATAATGATGATACAGCTAAATATGTTAACACTAAAGAAACAGTTATCTTTAAAAAAGGAGAACTTTTATATAATTATCATCGCGCGAAAGAAGCAGTAAAAAAAACTAAAAGTGTTATTGTTATGGAAGGTTTTATGGATGTTATTCGAGCGAGTAGTATTGGTCTTGATAACGTTGTTGCTTCAATGGGAACAGCTATTACCAAAAATCAAGCTTTATTGCTTAAAAAATTAGCGCCCACCATCATCTTGTGCTTTGATGGTGATCAAGCTGGGCTAAAAGCAACGATTGCTTGTATGAACGAATTAGTTAATATAGGAGTTATACCTCAAATAATTAGATTAAAAGATAACCTTGATCCTGATGAATTTATTAGTAAATATGGTAAAGATGCTTTTTTAGAAATTTTAGATAATCCTACTAATATGATCGATTTTAAAATAGAATGTTTAAAAAATGATAAAAATTTAAATAATAGTAGTGAACTAGCTAATTATGTTAATGAAATAATAGGGGAATTAAATAAAATTAATGATGATGTTTTAAAAGAAATTACTTTAAAAAAAATAAGTAATGAAACAGGATTAGAATTAGATTTTTTAAAAAGTAAAATTACCAAAAGGAAAAGTAAGACTTTGGTTAAAAAAACTAATTTAGTTAAACGAAATAAATATATGAAAGCTGAAAGTTATTTACTTTACTATATGTTACAAAATAAAGAGGTTATAAAAAAATATGAGCGCCAGATAACATATATGCCAACTGATCGATATCGATATTTAGCTAGAGAAATTGATTCTTTTTATCATAATTATCAAACGATTAATGTTGCAGATTTAATTAGTTATTTAGGTAATAATCAAATGTTAATTGATACGGTTGGTGAAATAATTTCTTTAGAATTAAAAGATGATTGTTCTTTAGAAGAAATCGATGATTATATAAAAACAATTAGGGAATATAATGTAAATTATGAATGTGATCGTTTAACAAAAATGATGAATAAGGAAATGGATTCAGAAAAAAAGGCGTTAATTGCTAAACAAATAATCGAATTAAAAATGAAGGAGTGGGAAAATGATAAATGAAATTAAAACGTTTGACGAACGAAAAAAAGAATTGGTTGCAACCGGTAAAGAAAAAGGATTTATAACTTATGAAGAATTAGCTAATAGTTTAAAAGGACTTGATTTAGATGCAGATTCATTAGATGAATTATATTCATTATTCAATGAAAATAATATTGCTATTGTCTCAGAAGATGAAACTGATAGTAATAATGGTTCGGTTGATAAATTATTACTTGATGATAATGCTCTAACTAAAGATTTAACAATTAACGATCCGGTTAGAATGTATTTAAAAGAAATTGGTCAAATTAAATTATTGCAACTTGATGAGGAACTAGTTTTAGCTGAACGTATTTCAAAAGGTGATCAAGAAGCTAAAGATATTTTAGCTGAAGCTAACTTACGTTTAGTTGTTAGTATTGCTAAAAGATATGTTGGTAGAGGAATGTTATTCTTAGATTTAATTCAAGAAGGTAATATTGGTTTAATAAAAGCTGTTGAAAAATTTGATGTTTCTAAAGGTTATAAATTTAGTACTTATGCGACTTGGTGGATTAGACAAGCTATCACAAGAGCGATTGCAGATCAAGCTAGAACAATTAGAGTACCAGTTCATATGGTTGAAACAATCAATAAATTAGCTAGAGTTCAAAGACAAATGACTTTAGAGTTAAATCGTGAACCAACCGAAGAAGAATTAGCCAAAAAGATTAATTTACCAGTTGAAAAAATAAGAGAAATTTATAAAATATCACAAGATCCTGTTAGTTTAGAAACACCAATAGGTGAGGAAGATGATTCACATTTGGGTGATTTTATTAAAGATGAACGTAATATGGGACCTGAAGAATATGCAACTAATGAACTTTTAAAAGATGAAATTTCTGAAGTATTACTTACTTTAACGGAACGTGAAGAAAAAGTTATTCGTCTTCGTTTTGGTCTCGAAGATGGCAAATCACGCACCTTAGAAGAAGTTGGACAAATGTTTGGAGTAACCAGAGAACGTATTAGACAAATAGAAGCTAAAGCTTTGAGAAAACTTCGTCATCCATCACGTTCACGCAAATTAAAAGATTATATGACTGAATAGTGGTGAAGAAAATGAAAGATAAAACAAATAAATCTGCTTCAGAAAAAAAGGTTAATACATCAGCAACTAAACCCAAAGTTTTAATTAAAATAAAACCAGTTCGTCCTTATGAAAACAATCTTAATGATGAAGATAATTAAAAAAATAAGCGATTGCTTATTTTTTTTATACAAAAAATGTTGGTCCTTGTGATGAAGTAGGGCGATTATTAATCGTAGTTTCTGTTTGATTAGAACTAGTAGTATTTTGGTTATCAGCTACAGTTTCACTTTCTGTAGGAGTATCAATTTTTTTAAATTCGTTCATAACACGAAACATTGTTTTAGCGTTGTTAACGATTGGTGATACTTGTTTAACAACCGGAATAGCTTGATTAATAAGTCCTAATGTTCTTTGGGTATTATTAAGAATTGATCCCCAGTTAATACCTCGTCTTAAAGCACCACTAAATAAACCACGTGATACACTTGGAGTCGCACCAAAAGAAGGTATTCCAAAGTAAGGATTATAAAAATTCATAGGTAATACTCCTTTCTAAAATATTATATGAAATAATAAAAAAAGATTGAAAAAGTATTTGTTTTAATTTAAACGTTGAATCAAACTAAAGTGCACAAATAAGTGCAATATTATAACAATAGTGTGTTTTCAAAGGAAAATGCACAATTGAACATAAAAAAATAAGATAGAATAAGCAAAATTACGATTATTTTGAAGTTAATATGGATAATTAAAGCACAATAAAAACAGGAATTTTTAAAATTTACAAAAGTAATTGCACAATTCCTTATCTATCTTTTTTGATAAGGTATATTATATAATAAATAAGCATTAAGTCAAGTTATCATTGACTTAATGCTATAAAAAGTATAATGAAGAAGTAATTGTCAATGGTTAAAATAAATTCGCTATGCTCACCATTGACAATATTATAATTACAAAACTAACTGCACAACTATTGTGCACTTCTTATTTTAAAATACAGTTTTAATTTAAAGAAATTAAATAATAAAAAATGTTTTACAAAATTGTAAAATATGCTATAATAATATATAGTAAAAGAGTAAGGAGATTGGAAGGTGTTATTTAATGGAAGATAAAAAAAATGCGTCTTTAATCAAAACTAAAAAAACACCTTTGGAAATTATCTTTGCTTTTTTTATTAAATTTTCGATATTTATTTACCGTTTTATCCGTTCTTTTTTCGTAGGAATAGTTTGTTTGTTTTATCCAATTATTTATTTAGTTAAAGAACATGATAAAAAACCATTAACTGAAGAACAACAAAAAAAGTTAGCTTTAAAAACACAACATAAAGAAGAATTAAAACAAAAGAAAATTGAAGAATTAGAAAAAAAACGAGCTTTAGTAAATAAAAAAAGGGAAGAACAAAGATTAAATGCTTTAGCTGAAAAGGAAAAACGCGAAGAATTAAAAAAAGAAAAGTTAAAAGAATTAGAACTTCGTAAAAATGAAGGTGCTGAAGAGAGAAAACTACGTAAAGCTAAAGAAAAAGAAGAAAGAGAAAAGCGTAGAGAAGAAGCTATTTTACAAAAAGAAGAAGCAGTAAGAGAAAGAAAATTAGCTATTGCTAAAGAAAAAGAAGCTAAAAGACAACGTAAAATTGCTAATAAAAATAAATCTAAAGATCAAATAAAAGAAGAAGTAGCTTTAGAAAAAGAAAAATTACGCCAAGAAAAAGCCCAATTAAAAGAAGAAAAACGTTTACAAAAGTTAGAAAATTATAAACAAAAGAAAATTGAAAAACAAAAAGCGATAGAAGCTAAAGACAGAAAAAAAGAAGAAGAACAATTAGCTAAAATAAAAAAAGAGAAAGAAAGACGTAAACGTTTAAGTGAAAGGTATGAAAGCGAAGATTACCAAAAAACTAGTTTTCTAACTAATTTTGGTAAAAACCTTAAAGCAACTCCTAAAAATATTAAAGAAGCTTTAATTAAAAGATACAATAATTTAACAATTGTTAAAAACATTCGTAATAAACGTGATATTAATAGACAAGCTTTACTCATAAGTTTTGAGGGTGATGATGCTAAGAAATCTGATGAAAAATTAACTTATCAATACGTTGCTAAAGATCCAAACGGAAAGATTGTTAGAGATTATTTTGATGCTTATTCTAAAGTTGAAGTTCATTCATTTTTACTTAGTGAGGGCTATGAAGTATATAGTATTAAAACATCATCATTTATTCAATTTTTAAATGGTAGTGTTATTAAAACGAAAGTTAAAACTAAAGATTTAATTTTTATCTTAACGCAATTATCGACTTATATTAAATCTGGTATTTCTTTAGTTGATTCGCTTAAAATACTTTCAAAACAATATAAAAAACGTTCATATCAAAAAATATTTAGAACAATTATTTATGATTTAACGATGGGTGATAGTTTTTCACAAGCTTTAGAAAAACAAGAACAAGCTTTCCCTAAATTACTTATTAATATGGTTAAAGCAGCTGAAATGACTGGTGATTTAGCTGAAACTTTAGATGATATGGCTAACTATTATACGGAAACGGAAAAAACAAGAAAACAAATGATTACAGCTTTATTATATCCAACAATTATTTTAATTGTTGCAATTGCAGTATTGTCATTTATTATGATTTATATTATTCCTAGGTTTGTATCAATTTATGAAAGTATGGATGCTAGTCAAATTCCAACTATTACTTTAGTTGTATTAAGTTTTAGTGATTTTATGCAAAAGTATTATTTGTATTTGTTTGCTGGTTTTGTAGCATTTATTATTATAATGCGTTTATTATATATGCATGTTAAGTTTATTAGAACTTGTTTGCAATGGATTGCTATGCATTTACCAGTATTTGGTAATATTATAATTTATAACGAAGTAACAATGTTTACTAAAACATTTAGTTCTTTATTACGTCATAATGTTTTTATTACTGATAGTATGGAAATTTTAAATAAAATAACGAATAACGAAATATATAAAATGTTAATTTTAGATACAATTACCAATTTAGCGCGTGGGGATAAAATCTCTTTAGCTTTCCAAGGACATTGGGCTTTTCCAATTCCAGCTTATGAAATGATTGTTACTGGTGAAAAAACAGGACAATTAGCGGAAATGATGGCTAAAGTATCTGATTATTATCAAGAATTACACAAAAATTTAGTTTTACGTATGAAAACATTTATCGAACCAGTTTTAATTGTCTTTTTGACGATTATTGTTGGTATTATTATTTTATCAATCGTTGTACCTATGTTTAATATGTATTCTGTTATTCAAATGCAGTAGGGTGGTTTACTTATGGAAATATACTATATGGTCATATTCTTTATTTTAGGAATGGTTTTAGGGTCATTTTATAATGTAGTGGGATATCGTTTACCTAAAGGTGAGTCAATCGTGTATCCTGCTTCGCATTGTCCTAAATGTCAACATAAATTGAAACCTTTAGAATTAATTCCTATTTTTTCTTATCTTATTCAAAAAGGAAAATGTCGAAATTGTCATGAACATATTTCTTGTTTTTATCCTATTTTTGAATTTTTAGGAGGTTTGCTTTTTTTACTAGCTTATCTTTCATTTGGTTTATCTTTAGAACTTATAATTGCTTTAACTTTTATTTCAATGGTTTTAATTGTTATAGTAAGTGATCTTCATTATTTAATTATTCCTGATAGTGTTATTATTATTACGGGAGTTTTATTATTAATAGAAATCTTCTTAATTAAAGGGCCATCTGAAGCATTAAGTGCGATTTTTAATGGCTTAATAGCTTTTATAATAATGTTTTTAATTAAAAAACTAGGTGATTTTTTGTTTAAAAAAGAATCAATGGGTGGTGGCGATATTAAATTGATGTTTATCTTTGGTTTGATGTTTGATTGGCCAGTTGTTTTGTGTTCTATATTTTTGGCATCGATAATAGGTTTACCAATTTCTTTAATTATCATGTTTAAAAAAAATACCCATATTGTACCGTTTGGTCCTTATTTATGTATAGCTGGTTTGATTTTATTACTTTTACAAGTTAATACTGAAACTTTTTTAAATTTAATGATTAGATAAAATAATTTTAATTTAAATATTTAGAAAACAAAATAATAGAAATTAATTAATTTAGATAAAACATATTAAATATGTTTTTTTCTTGTCAAAATGAAGCAAATATGTTATTATACATACAATATTTTAATATTATGTAGGTGATTTAAATGCTTAATGAATATAAAAAAATTCAAGCTATTAAAGATAATACAGAATTAAAAAAAGAGTTTTTAGAAAATTTAAAGATTAAATTTGATATTTATTTTAAAATATATGTTCCTAAATTTTTTACTTATGATAAATTTACTAGAATTTTTAAAGAAGAATTCGGTTTTTGTTTATTAACTTATAAGAAAGATAGTAATCAAAGTTTTGAAGATTATTTTAAACAAAACTTAGATCTTAAAATAGAATGTAATATTCTTAAACATCAAACAATGGTAAATGAGACTTTATCCAAAACCAAACAAAATGATATTGATTTATTTACTGCTTATATGAGTGAAGTTGAACAATATTTAATTTTAACTATACCGGAAGAAAAATATTGGTTTTCAAGATCTGATGAAGAAGCTAAAGAAAAAATTATTAATAGTAATTTAAAATTAGTTGTTAGTATAGCTAAAAGATTTAAAAAATATTCAACTTTACCACTTTTGGATTTAATTCAAGAAGGTAATTTTGGATTATTCGATGCTTTAAAAAACTTTGATGTATCTAGAGGTTATAAATTTAGTACTTATGCTACTGATTGGATAAGGATGAGAATAAGTAGGGCAAATGATACTGACCGTTTAATTCGTCTACCATCAAATATAATTGAAGATAAAAAGAAAATAAATTCTATGATTAAAAAATTATCTACGAATAAAGAAGAACCTACTTGCGAAACATTAGCGCAAGAACTTGATTGGTCTTTAGAAAAAGTAAACAATTTAAAAGAACATTCACTTCCAATTTTAAGTTTAGATAAAAATGTTAAAGATGAAGAAGATTTAAAATATTTCATTAAAGAAGAAAATGAAATGATTGAACAAGTAATTTTATCATTATTAAGAGAAGATTTAGATAGTACTTTAAAACGAATGTTATATGATAAAAAAGACATATTAGATCATGATAAAAAATATAAGATTCTTAAAATGCGTTTTGGCTTAGATACAGGTGAGGCTTTAACTTTAGAAGCAATTGGACAAGTTTATGGAATTACGAAAGAAGCTGTTCGTTTAAATATTAATAAAGCATTTAAAATATTAAAAATGACTAAAGAAATAGAGAAGTATGCAATTTATATGGATGATCCTGATAAAATATTAACTGATTTAAAAGAATATCGTTTAGAAAATGTTAAAAAGAAAATAAAAAAGTGAAATTAATCACTTTTTTTACATATTAGTACTTGGATCTTTAATTACTTCATTATTAATAGGTCTTGATATATTAGAGGCCTGAATATTTGGTTGGGTATTACTGATATTAGTATATTTAATAGCTGTTTTTAAATCGAATTTTTCACCTTTAATATCATTATCTAATTCGATTAATCTTAAAATTTCTTCAAAAGTAGTTTCTCCTTTAATAACTTTTTCTAAACCGTCTTGTAATAAAGTAACAACATCAGCTTTATAAACTAATTCTCTTAATTTTTCTTTAGGGACATTTTCACTAATCGCATCTCTAATTTCTTGATTGATTAATAAAACTTCATGAATGGCAATTCTTCCTTCATAACCAGTATTGCATATTTCACAACCATTAACGGCATAAACCTCATTAACATCTTTACCTAAAACATTTTTAAATAATGATTTTTCATATTCGTTAGTTGGTCTTTTAGTTTTACAGTGCGGACATAATCGTCTAGCTAATTTTTGAGAAATAATTCCGGTTAAAGCACTCGCTAATAAATAACGTTCAACTTCCATATCTAATAAACGTTCAATTGTATTTAATGAGTTGTTAGTATGAATAGTTGATAAAACGATGTGTCCAGTAATAGAAGCTCGAACAGCTATTTTCGCTGTTTCCGTATCACGAATTTCCCCAATCATAATGATATTAGGGTCTTGACGTAATATGGAACGTAAAGCAGTCGCAAATGTTAAACCGATTTCACTATTAGTTTGAACTTGATTAATACCTTCAATATCCATTTCGATTGGATCTTCAACAGTAATAATATTAGTATCTTCTTTATTTAATTTTTGTAAAATCGAATACACAGTTGTACTTTTACCAGTACCAGTCGCTCCAGTTACTAAAATAATACCATGAGGAACACTAATCATTTTAAGTACTTTTCGATAATTACTTTCACTAAAGCCTAAATTTTCCAAACCATTTAAACTCATCGAATAATCAAGAATACGGATAACTATTTTTTCACCTTCACTAGTAGGTAAAGCTGAAACACGCATGTCCATATCAATACCTTGTAAAGTTGTTTTAATCGCACCATCTTGTGGTAATCGTGACTCAGTTATATTCATCCCAGAAATGATTTTAATTCTAGTAATTAAATTTTTCTTAATTGTATTAGGTACTTCAGCATAATCCATAAGAGATCCATCAATACGAATTCTTATTTTCATAAAATTTTCTAATGGATCAAAATGGATATCTGATGCACCTCTTTTAGTTGCATCGACCATAATTTCATTTACTACTTCAACAACTGGCATTTTTTCAAAATCAAATTTTTTAATCAATTTTAACAACCCCTTTTTGCTTTTAAGACTAGATTTTATTCTAAATATATTATATAATAGTTTTAGAATAATTACAATAATAAAGGCGGTGTTTTATGAAAAAAATTAACAATAAAGGCTTTATGTTAGTCGAAACATTAGTCTGTGCGACTTTCATTGTTGGTATTTTAATTGTTGTTTATGTTCAGTTTAGAAATATTGATCAAAGTTATGAAGATAGTTTTAAATATAACACCGTTAATAATCTTTATTTAGCTAATCAAGCGAGAATTTATTTAAATGAAAATGGTTTAGAAAATTTAAAAACAGCTTTAACAAATAATGATTATATTGATATTACTACTTGTCCAGCTGCTTATTTAGAAGAAGTAAATTATTGTAAACAATTATTTTTAGATTTAAATATTAAACAAATTATTTTTAGTGAATATGATCTAAAAGATAAATTACAAGAACAAGATAATAACCTTTCTTTAGAACTTCTAACTTTTATTCAAAGAGTTAATTTAATCGATGAAGGATATGTAATTTATATTGAATTTAATGATGATACTTACGCTATATTAAAAGTTTTTTAGGAGGTATTAAATGTGAATAATAAAGGTTTTACAATGGTCGAATTAATTGTTTCATTTATGTTAACATCGATAATCGTTATTATTTTAGTTCAGATTATTATTAATTTAAAAGAAATTTATGAATATTCTGACGTTAAAACAGAGCTATTAACTAAACAAGCAACTATTTCTAATAGAATAAATGAACAACTACTTAATAAGCAATTATCTAATATTGAAGAGTGTGATGATATTGTAAATTATTGTTTGAATTTTATGTTTACTGATGGATCGATGACTAAATTAATTGTTGATACAAGTAATCAAACAATTACGATTGGTAATGATAAAATAAAGCTTGCAGATGATAGTTATTTTGGTAAGATTGATGCTTCGATAACACCACTAGCTAATGTAGCAGAAAATAAAAACGATAGTATCTTAAAAATTCAAGTTGATATTGAACATGATTATTTTGAAGATCAAAATTTTGGTTTATATCTAGTTTATCAATATGATTATCAAAAAATGAATCTTAGTTATTTAAATTTTGGTTAAATCCAAAAGTCAAACAAAATATAACAAGCTAATGAGGCAATACTAGCGTGTAAAATACGAGCGGTAAAAAAGGGTAAGTATTTAATTTTGGTATCACTTAAAATGCTTACTACTTGCATATGAACAGATAAGCCACCAAAAGATAATATCATCGTTGCAATAACGCTTTTAAATTTTAATGGTATATCTAAAATACTTACATATTTTAAACCTTGGGTCATTTCAAAAAGACCATTTAAAATACTTTGGTTATAGTTATTAATATTAATGTTATTATCGATGATAGTTGTTATGCATAAAAACATGGTAACAATTCCTAAAATAAGTAATAAGGTGTTGATACTATTTAAAAGGGAATTAGTAATGATTTGTCCAAAATTTTTATCATTATTAATTCTTTTGTTGTGCATATTAATAATGGCTGTCTTTAAAGAAACTTTTTCTTCATCTTTTTTAGAAGGATAGTAGTTTCTAAAGATAAGTCCAATAATAATATTAGTTAAATAATGACATAATAAAATAAGTAATCCAACTTCTTTGTTATTTAAAAACAAAATTGATACTGTTCCTAAAATAAATAAAGGATTAGAAAAATGGGTAAATGTAAGCAATTTACTAGCTTCATGTTCATCGATTAAACCTTTCAAATGTAATTCTCTAACATATTTGGAATTACTTGGAAAACCTGATATAATACTCATAATGAAGACAAAAGCACCATTACCACTAACTTTAAATAATTTATACATTATAGGTTTAAATAATTCGCAAGCTAATTCTACAAAACCATAATTAATTAAAATTTCAGATAGAACAAAAAAAGGAAATAACGAAGGGAAAATATTGTCACGCCAAATAGTAAACGAAAAAACAACTGACTCTAGAATAGTTTGTGATTCAGTTAAAATTTCAAAAGCCAAAAATAATAATAAAAACATAATAATGACGCTAATAAACTTTTTTTTCATATTTTCCCTCGATTTTGATATCATTTTATTATAAAGGAAGTGTCAGATGACTAATAAAACATATGAGAAAATTAAAAATTTTATAAAAGAAAATTATAAGTTTATTTTACTTCTTCTTGCTGTTTTCTTACTATTTAATATTAAATTACCTTATTATATAACGACTAGTGGTGGGTTGATTGATATTGAATCACGTATTGATATTGAAGAAAAAAAAGAGATTGAAGGTTCATTTAATTTAGCGTATGTAAATGAATTACATGCAACGATACCATTTTTATTAATTTCTTTATTTAATGATGATTGGGAAGTTTTAAAAGAAGAAGATATTACTGTTAATCAAGAAGATATTGAAGACGTTTATATAAGAGATAGTTTACTTTTACAGGAAGCTAATAATAATGCTATTAAGCTTGCTTATAAAAAAGCTTTTAGCAGTGTTAAAGTAATAGAAAGTAAAGTGTATGTTGTTTATATTGATGAAGAAGCTAAAACAGATTTATCAGTTGGTGATCAAATAGTTAAAGTAAATAATGTTTCAATTAGTTCTAAAGAAGATTTATATACTTACATTAAAAAACAACCGGAAAATGAAACTTTGACTTTTGAAGTTATTAATAATGATAAAACTTATACAAGAGAAGCTATTACTTTTAAAGAAGCCGATGAGACTTTTGTTGGAATTATGATAGCAAATGTTGATACTTTAGAAACTGATCCAGAAATTAATATTAAATTTAGAGATAGTGAATCTGGTTCTTCTGGTGGTTTAATGATGAGTTTAGCAATTTATAATTATTTAATTGATGAAGATATTACAAAAGGTAGAAAAATAGTAGGAACAGGAACGATTGATGAAAATGGTAATGTTGGTAGTATTGGTGGAGTGAAATACAAGTTAAAAGGAGCTGTTAAAGAAAAAGCTGATTTGTTTTTTGTTCCTGTTGGTGAAAATTATGAAGAAGTTTTGAAATTAAAAGAAGAAAATAATTATGATATTGAAATAATTGCTGTTGAAACTTTGGATGAAGCGATTGATTATTTAGAAAATAACTAGTATAATATTTACACTAGTTATTGATGAACACAATAAAAATAATTTATTGTGAAATAAATAAATCTTTAAATAACACTCTAAATTTAAAGATTTTTTATATTGGACTTAAACTAAAAATTTTGATAAAATAAATAATAGGTGATTTAAGTGAAACGTAGTGATGTTGATATAAACAAAGTAACTCCTATGATGAGACAATATTTAGAAATTAAAAATCAAAATCCTGATATAATTCTTTTTTTCAGGCTAGGTGATTTTTATGAAATGTTTTTTGAAGATGCAATTACCGTATCGCGAGAATTAGAACTTACTTTAACTGGTAAAAATGCTGGATTAGAAGAAAGAATTCCTATGTGTGGTGTTCCTTTTCATGCAGCAAGTATTTATATATCAAAACTAACCGAAAAAGGTTACCGCGTTGGAATTTGTGAACAATTAGAAGATCCTGCTACTGCTAAAGGAATTGTTAAACGTGATATTGTTCAAATAGCTAGTATTGGAACTAAAATGAATACTGAAGTTTTGGACGAAAAAGAAAACAATTATATTGGAAATATAATTGACTTTGAGCATGCTTATGGTATTAGTTACGCAGATATATCAACTGGAGAAATATACGTTATGATTATTAATCATGAACCTGCTAAAGTTATTAGTGAAATTGTTAATTTAGGTATTAAAGAAGTAGTTATAACAAGTAAAATCGACAAAATAATTCATACAACTTTAGCTAATCAATTCAAAATACCTATTAGTTTAGAAGATGAAATTGTTTCTTTAAATGAATATAAATATATATATGAAGATATTACTGACGGAAGATATATTGAAACAATCAAACACTTACTAACTTATATTAATAAAACACAAAAAAGAAATTTAAGTCATTTACAAAAAGCAATCGTAAAGAATAATTTACATTGTTTAAAAATGAATATCCATACTAAAAGAAATTTAGAATTAACTGAAACTTTAAGATTAAAGCAACGTAATTATTCATTAATTTGGTTACTCGATAAAACTAAAACAGCTATGGGATCTAGAATGCTTAAAAGTATGATTGAAAATCCTTTAGTCGATAAAAACGAAATAAATAGAAGATATGATATAGTTGAAACTTTATTAAAAGAATTTATTTTAAAAAGTGATTTAAAAGATGTTTTAAATGAAGTTTATGATTTAGAAAGATTAAGTGGTAGAGTAGCTTTTGGGAACGCTAATGCAAGAGATTTATTGCAACTAAAAAAATCTTTAAAAGCCTTACCTAAAATTGATAACATTTTAAAACAAATAAATTTTGAAAAAAGAATTGAATCTTTAGATGATTTATATTTATTATTAGAAAAAAGTATTTACGAAAATCCACCTATTACTTTAAAAGAAGGATATTTAATTAAAGAAGGTTTTAATGAAGAGCTAGATGAATTAAAATCTTTAAGGAAAGGTGGTAAAGATTTTGTTGCTCAATTTGAAACTACTGAAAGAGAAAAAACCGGAATTAAAAATTTAAAAGTTGGCTATAATAAAGTATTTGGATATTATATTGAAATATCAAAAGGGAATATTCCTTTAGTAAAAGAAGAATATGGTTATGAGCGCAAACAAACTTTAAGTAATTGTGAACGTTATATAAGTCCTATTTTAAAAGAAAAAGAAGCTTTAATTTTAAATGCTGAAGAAAAAATAATTGAACTTGAATATCAATTATTCACGGAAATTCGTAATAAAATTAAAGAATATATTCCTAAATTACAAACAATAGCTAAAATTATTAGTGAAATTGATGTTATGCAATCTTTTGCAACTGTTAGTGAAGAAAATAACTATGTAAGACCAACAATTACTGATAAAAAAGAAATGATTATTATCGATAATCGTCATCCTGTTTTAGAAAAAGTTATTAAAGACGAATATGTTTGCAACGATATTATTATGGATGAACAAACTAACATTTTATTAATTACGGGGCCTAATATGGCTGGAAAATCAACATATATGCGTCAAGTAGCTATTAGTGTTATCATGGCTCAAATAGGTTGCTTCATTCCAGCTAAAAAAGCTAAATTACCTATTTTTGATGCTATTTTTACAAGAATAGGAGCAAGCGATGATTTAGTAAGTGGTCAATCAACTTTTATGGTTGAAATGTTAGAAGCTAAAGATGCTATTGTAAATGCTACTGAAAATAGTTTAATTTTATTTGATGAATTAGGTAGAGGAACAGCCACTTTTGATGGAATGGCGTTAGCACAAGCAATACTTGAATATATTCATAATAATATTAAAGCTAAAACATTATTTTCAACACATTATCATGAATTAACTGATTTAGAAGATACATTAGAAAACTTAAAAAATATCCACGTTAGTGCTTATGAAGAAAATGGAGAAATTACTTTTTTACATAAGATTGAAAATGGTAGCATTGATAAAAGTTACGGAATTCATGTAGCTAAATTATCAAACTTACCTGATAGTTTAATTAAAAGAGCTGATGCTATTTTAAAAGTTTATGAAAATAAAGAACGAAAAAGAGATATTAAAATTCAAGAAGCGTTACCAATTGAAGAATTAATTTTTGAAAAATCTGCTATTGAAGAAGAAATAGAAAAAATAGATCCTTTAAATATGACACCATTAGAAGCTTTAAACTTATTATATCGTTTAAAAGAAATGCAAAAAACAAACAATAAATAATATTATTATATGAGGAGACTCTTATAATAAGAGATAGATGAAGTCAAGAACAAATTTTGATATAATACTATCGAAAGGATATGAT
>CALVXC010000008.1 GCA_944368805.1 uncultured Bacilli bacterium | reverse complement strand
TTACTCATTTGTTTATCATTCCTTTCCAAAAATTTTGTTGGATTGGTTTGACAAACCTACACTGTGCGTTTATACCTTTTTTGTTCTACTTCTATTATAAACGCACAAGTCAAATTGATAAATGTTGAGTGTTTTTTTAAAAATCCCTTTATTTTAAAGGTGAAAAAGGTCTTTTTGTTAAAAGAATTATTCGAATTGTTAATTATTTTTAGACAAATTCTTAATTTAGAAAAATATTTTAAAATTTAATAAATATATTTTATTAAATGGGGGTGTAAAAATGTATACTAAAGAGGAAATATTACGAGCTATTAAAACACTAGGAATAGTCTTTGATAAGTTTACTATTGATGATTTGATAACTGGAATTAATATAGAATTAGAGCACGGTTCAAGAAATCCTGAAACTAATGTAACTAATGACGATTTATTACTGACGATGAAAATTGCTTTAGCGCATTTAAATGAATTTCCAAATTATTATAATAAAGATTATGGATTACCAGCTTTTGAAAATAGTCTAAAAAACAGATGATTATTAACTTATTTGAATTAAATGTATTAAAAAATCGACTCGTAAGAATCGATTTTTATTTTTAAGTCTTGCGACTTTTTATCATTTTGGGGCGAGATAAGGGATTCGAACCCTTGCATAACGGAACCACAATCCGCCGTGTTAACCCCTTCACCAATCTCGCCATATAAACAATTACTACTATAGTTTAACAAAAAACAAATAATTTGGCAATACTTTTAAAACTTTTTTTATTAATTAGACATTTTACTCATACACTAATTCATTATATCCATACAATAAATCGAGGAGGTAAGTATGAACAAATACAATATAACTGAAGATTATTATAATTATATAAACAATAATTATAATCAACCAGTTTACAATCAAGCAAATTTTAATAAAGCTGCAATGTCTAATAGTTTATATGACCCATATAATGGTTTTATTCGTGGTAATATGTTTCCAGATCTTTATAATGCCTATAAGACAGCCAATCCATATGAAATTAGACCGATGAATGAACAAGCAGAATTACTAACATATATTGATGCTTTAAGTTTCGCGACAATTGATTTAAATCTTTATTTAGATATCTATCCAGATGATAGGGATGCACTCGCACTATTTAACCAATATCGTATTCAAAAAAATGAATACATGAAAAAATATGAAAGTAAATATGGTCCATTACTAATCAATAGTGATGCCCTTGAAAACTATCCTTGGGCGTGGGATAACAATCCTTGGCCATGGCAAAATAAATAGGAGGTTAAGTTATGTGGTTATATGAAAAAAAATTAGAGTATCCTGTTAATATTACTAAAAAAGATTTAAAAATGGCTAAATATTTAATGGCACAGTATGGTGGACCTGATGGAGAATTAGCAGCATCACTACGCTATATAAATCAAAGATATACAATGCCTGATGAAAAAGGTAGAGCTTTATTAACTGATATTGGTACTGAAGAACTTGCACATGTAGAAATAATTTCAGCTATGATTTCACAACTAACAGCCGGTGCAACTATCAAAGAATTAGAAGATGCTGGTCTTGGTGCTCATTTTACACAACATGATCATGCATTATTTCCAACTGATGCAGTTGGAGTACCATTTACAACAGCCTATATCGAAGCAACTGGTGATTATATAGCTGATTTAGAAAGTAATATGGCAGCAGAACAAAGAGCACGTGCAACTTATGAACATTTAATGGATTTAACTGAAGATCCTGACCTTTTAGCCCCACTAGCATTTTTACGTCAAAGAGAAATTATTCACTATCAACGATTTAAAGAATTACGCAATTATTATCTAAAGAAAAAAATTTAAGACAGTTAGAAATCACTCTAACTGTTTTTTACAATTTTTTTATAAATAAAATTTTTTTGATAAATTATAATTAATAACATAAATTTAATTAGGGGGGACTTATGAAAAAAGTATTAATACTATTTGGTGGAAACTCTTTTGAACATGAAGTTTCTTGTAGATCAGCAAAATGTATTTTAGAAAATATTGATCAAGAACTATTTGAAATTACAGCTGTTTGTATCGATAAACAAAATAATTGGTATTTATTTGATAATGATTTAGAATTATTATTAACCGATAAAAGACCATGGTATACTGAAAAAAACTTAATTAATAACATTATAGAATTTTTAAAGGGCTTTGATATTGTTTTTCCAGTTCTTCATGGACCAAATGGTGAAGACGGAACTATTCAAGGAATGTTAGACTTATTTGACATTAAATATGTAGGTCCTAAAATCTTAAGTAGTGCGATAGGAATGGATAAAGAAATATCAAAAATAGTTTTTAATCATCATAACATTCCTATAATTCCTTATTTAACTGTCAAAGATAAAAATTATAACATTAAAAAAATTGAAAAAGAACTTGGTTATCCAATGATCGTTAAACCAGCTCGTGGTGGTTCATCAATTGGCGTAAATAAAGCTAATAATAAAAAAGAATTAATTAGTGCAATCGAAGATGCTTTAAAAATCGATAATAAAATAATTATTGAAAAATTTATTATAGGTCGTGAATTAGAATGTTCTATTTTAGAAAATAAAAATATTTTAGTTTCTACTGTTGGCGAAATTGCTTCAGCTAATGAATTATATGACTATAATGCTAAATATCAAAACGAAAACTCTAAAACTTTAATTCCAGCTAATTTACCAAAAAAAGTTATAAATGATATTCAAAAATATGCAAAAGAAGCATTTATAGCTATTGAAGCTAAAAATCTTTCACGAATTGATTTTTTCTATGATGAAAAAAACCAACAAATTTATTTAAATGAAATAAATACATTACCTGGTTTTACATCAATTAGTATGTATCCCAAATTATGGGAATATGAAAAAATAACTACCAAAGATTTAATTACTATTCTAATTAATAACGCTTAATATAATTTATTTAACATTAAAAATATATTATTTTTTAGAAAAGGTATAAAAAATATCATCTGGTCGCATATTAAAAATAATAGCAATGCGAATTGCCATATCATAAAATAATCTTCTCTTATTATTTTCTAGTTGAGAATAATAAGATGGTGATATTTCAAGCATTCTAGCCATATCGTAAATTGTATAGCTGTTTGCTTTGCGCAATTCTTTTAGTTTTAACATTGTATACATAGTGGACACCTCAAATCCATTATAACATTTATTAGACTATTAGGCTATAAAAATGTAGTGATTTTTATGAGAAAATGATGGTGGGTGATATTATGACCAAGAATGAGCGACAATCAAATGAAGAAAACATCTATAACATTATTGGCAAGAATATTAGAAAATATCGAATGAAAAAAGGATGGACCCAACGTAAATTGGCTGAGACATTACTTTTAAGTAATAGTTTTATTGGAAAATTAGAATCAGTAACTTATCAAACTATCTCTATTGATACTTTAGAACAAATAGCCAATGTGTTAGATACAGATATTAGAAATTTCTTTGATCGCCACATCGAAAAAGATTAGAAATTGAACTCTAATCTTTTTTTATTTTATTTTCAAAATGACGCCTTTCATTAGTATTTAAAATCCTTTTACGTAATCTAAATTTACTTGGTGTTATTTCAACTAATTCGTCATCATTAATATAATCTAGACATGTTTCTAAAGACATTTTGCGCGCTCTTTTTAAAACAACCGTATGATCACTACCAGAAGCTCTTGTGTTAGTTAATTTTTTTCCTTTAACAACATTAACGACTAAATCATTTTCATGAGAATGCTCACCAACTATCATTCCTTCATAAACTTCATCACCAGGTTCAATAAACATAATGCCTCGATCTTCTAATTGACCTAATGCATAAGCAGTTGCTTTACCATTTTCCATCGATACTAAAACCCCTAAATTTCGTCTTCCTACTTTACTACTAGCCATTTTACGATATTCTTTAAAAGTATGATTAATGATTCCATAACCTTTAGTCATTGTCATAAATTCGGTTGAAAATCCTATTAAACCACGAGAAGGTATTGTATAATTTAATCTAACTTGGTTATTAAAATTAGTCATGTTTTCTAACGTAGCTTCACGATTACCTAATGCTTCAATAACACTACCAACATGTTCTTCTTTAACTTCGATTTGAACTTCTTCATATGGTTCACATTTAACACCATCAATTTGTTTAATAATAACTTCTGGTTTTGACACTTGTAATTCAAATCCTTCTCTACGCATGTTTTCGATTAAAATTGATAGATGTAACTCACCACGACCAGACACAATAAATGATTCATTATCATTAGGTTTAATTTTTAAACTTACATCCCTCTCAGCTTCTTTAAGCAAGCGTTCTTCAATTTTGCGAGCTGTTAATAATTTTCCTTCACGACCAACAAATGGTGAAGAATTGACACCAAAAGTCATTTGTAAAGTTGGCTCATCGATTCTTAATATAGGTAAAGGTTGTTCAAAACCTACTTCGCAGACAGTTTCACCAACACTTATATCTGGTAAACCAGCAATCGCTACAATATCACCAGCTTTAGCTTCAGTGATTTCAATTCTTTTTAAACCTTGAAAACCAAAAATTTTACCAATTCGAAATTGTTTAATGCTACCATCTAATCTTACACAAGAAACAGTTTGATTTAGTGTCATTCTTCCACTTTTAACTAAACCAATTCCCATTCTACCAACAAAATCATTATAATCTAATAAAGCTGGTTGAAATTGAAGTTTTTTATTTAAATCAACATTAGGTTCTGGAATATATTTAATAATCATATCTAAAAGTGGTTCCATTGTTTGTTTTTGAGTACTAACATCGGGATCTAAACTAGTGGTTCCATTTAAACTTGAAGTATAAATAACAGGAAATTCTAATTGTTCAATATCCGCACCTAATTCAATAAATAAATCTAATACTTCATCAACAACTTCTTTAGGTCGTGCTGTTTCTTTATCTATTTTGTTAACTACTACTATGGGTACAACTTTAGCTTCTAAAGCTTTTTTTAGTACAAAACGTGTTTGGGGCATTGTTCCTTCATACGCATCAACAACTAATAAAACACCATCGACCATATTCATTATTCTTTCCACTTCGCCACCAAAATCGGCATGACCTGGTGTATCTAGAATATTAATATGATAATCTTTGTAATCAATTGAAGTTGTTTTAGCTAAAATAGTAATTCCTCTTTCACGTTCAATATCATTAGAATCCATAACTCGTTCATTAACTGTTTCATTTTCTCTAAAAGTTCCTGATGATGTTAATAATTTATCAACTAAAGTTGTTTTTCCATGATCAACATGTGCGATTATAGCTATATTTCGCATTTTCATATATATACACTCCCTTATTCGCCTGGGCTATTATATCATGTTTCTATATTTAAAGTAAAGGTTTTAATTAAAAATTAATTTTACTATTTCATTAATTTTTTATCAATATTTAATAGCTTTTATTAAAAAGATAGTTTATAATTTAATTAGAGGTGTGTTATGAAAAAATTAGTCTTTATCTTATTTTGTTTATTAATTAATATTAATGTTTATGCATCTTCAGGTTCTTTAAAAAGTGAATCAATTGTTACTTGTGATGAGACTTATGGTTATCATGGAAGTGATAAACATTATCATAAAGCTGTTTTAAAAAATGGAAACTGGTACGCTAGTGGAAAAAATTTAGGTACAAATAATCCTTGTTCAAATACGAGTTCAAACGATAATTCTAATCAAAAAGAAACGGTTTCTTTTTATGAATGCGTTGATGGTGATACAGCTAAATTAAAATTAAATAATCAAATTATTAAAGTTCGCTTTTTAGCTATTGATACACCGGAAACAAAACATCCAACTAAAAAAGAAGAGCCTTACGGAAAAGAAGCTAGCGACTTTACTTGTAAACAACTTAAAAGTGCCAAAAAAATAACAATTGAATATGATTCGAATAGTGATAAATATGATAAATATGATCGCCATTTAGTTTGGATTTTTGTTGACGATAATTTACTACAAAAATTATTAATTAAAGAAGGATTAGCTGAAGTTGATTATCTTTATGATGATTATAAATATACTGATATTTTATTAGAAGAAGAGAAATATGCGAAAGAAAATAAAGTTGGGTTATGGAGTGGAGAAGAGCCTAAAACAAGTTTTTTTGAAAAAATATCTAACTTTATAAAAAAAATATTTGCTTAAGTTCAAATATTTTTTTGTTTAAAACTTTTATTCTAAAACATCATCTACTTTTATTTCATTGTTGCGTTCATAAAGTATTAATTTGTCTTCCATATCTAAAGTAGCTAACAAAATTTCTTCTAATTTTTTTCCTTTAACGTTTAACTGTTTTAAAAGCCATTTTTCAGTTTTATGCATGTTTTCTAAATTACCATGCATAATTTTACCATCGATAATTATATTCGCACATAAGCTTTGTTTTTCTCCTTTTAATTGCATATCTTTTAAAGTAACTGGTTTATTTTCTTTTTTTGGTAAAACGCTTATTTTACCATTAGCTTCCATAATAGCATAATCAACTTCACTTATATCGAAATATCCATCAATTCTAATTTGTTCTAATAAATCATTCATATCCATTTTAGATTGTTTTAAATTTTTTTCAATAATTTTTCCTTTTTGAATTAAAATAGTTGGTGTTCCAATAAAGAAACGCCTTAAAACAATACTTTTAAGTGTTAAATAGGATACTAAATAAGCAACTAATCCAAAAACTAAAACGGCTACAATTCCATTTATTTCAGGACTATCAGTATTAATAGTCATTTCAGCTGCAAAATTACCAATGGAAATTCCTATAACATAATCAAATAAACTTAATTGTGAAACTTGTTTTTTACCAATTATTTTAGTAACTATAAAAAGTGCGAGTAAAGACATTAAAGCTCTTAAAATTACATCACCTAGTTCTACCCAATCTATATTCATAATATCACCTATTGTTATTATTAGGATAATTTAGGTTTTTATACAAAAAAACATAATCGCTTGATTATGATTTTTCTAATTTTTTAGTTTTTTGTTTAATCGTTTCTTTATCAACAATAATATTGGTTTTAAAAATAAATATTAAAACGATAATTAATAATATTCCATAAATAATATAACCTAGAAGTTGATCTTTTAAAACATATACAATTGACGCTGATGCAAATAATAAATTAATTCCATATATGATTAATACTGTCGCACGATGTGAAAAGCGTTTATTTAATAATTGATGATGAATATGACATTTATCAGGCGTCGATATTTTTTCACCTTTTAATAATCGTCTAACAATAGCAAATAAAGTATCTAAAATTGGAATAGCTAAAATTAGTAATGGTATGATTAAAGAAGTCATGGTTACGTTTTTAAAACCTAATAAAGCGATTACAGCAATAATAAAACCTAAAAATAACGATCCTGAATCACCCATAAATATTTTAGCAGGATTAAAATTATGAACTAAAAATCCTAAAGTTGATCCTAATAAGATAAAAGTTATAATAAAATCTAAACCAAAAGTTCCTTGAATAGTAGCAATTATTCCTATTGTTAAAAAGTATATAGAACTTATACCAGCTGCTAGGCCGTCTAAACCATCTATTAAATTTAAACAATTAATACAACCTAAAATAAAGAAGATAGTTAAAGGATAAGCAAAAATATGAAAGTCTATATATATTCCAAAAGCACTGATATCTTGTAGAAGAATATTGCCATAAAAAACAACAATACAAGCTGCAGCTAATTGACCTAAAAATTTAGTACTAGCTTTTAATGGTTTTATATCATCAATTACACCAATCAAAACAATAATAAAGCTACCTATTAATATTGAATTCATAATCGCACTTGGTGTTCCAAATAACATATAACCTAATAAAAAACCTAGAAAAATTCCTAACCCACCTAATCTAGGCATGGCTTTTTTGTGAACTTTACGTTCATTAGGAATATCAACTGCGCCAATATGGATAGCTGTATTTTTTATAAATGGTGTGATAATAGCCACAAATAAAAAGGTTGTTGCGACCATTAAGAATATTTCTTTTAAGATCTCTTGATTCATAAATACCACCAGTTATATTATACCATATTTATTTAATAATAAAATAAAAAGTTATTGTTTTATCTTTTACAATAACTTTAAAATGGTTTTCTCATCAGTTATTAACAATTCTTTTTCTAATTGTTCAATTAATTTAGTATTTATCTTCTTATTTTTATAATCATATAAATTAGATACAAATTCTTTACTCTCTTCATCATTTAATTTTGATATTATTTTATATATTCGATCTACTAATAAACTATGATTAGGAAATATATTTTTATATTGTTCAATACTTTTTTCAACTTTTAAAATGTTTTCTTTTTCTCTTCCTTTTAATTTCATTAATGAAACATCAAAAAGCTGTTTAATTAAATCAACATCATTTTCGGGAATACCATATTTAAAACGGTCTTTAAAATCAACTAATTCTATATATTCTTTTTGTGATTTTAAATATTCATATAAATTATCAATTTTATCTTCTTTCAATACTTTTTGTTTTCCTTTTGCTCTAACTTCTTTACCTTCCCATCCAAATTCTTCTAATGGTTTGAATGGTTTAGAATCTAAATAATAAACACTAACAGGTTTTTTATAATCGTCAAATTGGTTAGGAAATCTTTCTATTAATTGAAATATGTCTTTTTCTCTGATATATCCAAATTTGGGCATAATATGTTTACCTCTATTTATACTTCGAGCTGCAAATACAGCAGCAACAATATAATAATTCGTTGCATAAACATATTTTCCTAATTGTGTCGATTGTTTTGGTATTAATTCTTTTAAATCTTGAACATTACTACCATGATATACTACACTTTCCATTTAACCTCCTAATCTTTTTATAAATCATAATATTTAAAAATTAATATTATTAAATAATAAGAAAAGACCATTAAAATAATTTTATAGTCTATTTATCAACTAGATACAAATTATCTAATAATACACCAGTTCCTTCAACAACGCAAGTTAAAGGACTTTCAGCAACAAAAACAGGAACTTTTAATTCATGGGCTAATAATTTATCAAAACCATCTATTAGAGCTCCCCCACCAGTTACAACAATTCCTTTATCGATAATATCAGCTGATAATTCTGGAGGTGTTTGTTCTAATACGTTTTTCGTTGTATTAACAATTAGGTAGACACTTTCTCTTAAAGCTTCTTCTACTTCTTCGGAACATAATGTTATAGTGTGAGGTAGTCCGGTTACTAAATCACGGCCACGAACTTCCATTTTTTCTTTTTTTGATCCTGGATAAACAGTTCCAATTGCTAATTTAATCTCTTCAGCAGTTCTGTCTCCAATTAAAAGTTTATACTTATCTTTTATATATTTCATAATATCATTGTCAAAAACATTTCCTGCTATTTTAATTGATGAACTAGTAACAATTCCGCCTAATGATAAAACAGCAATATCAGTTGTTCCACCTCCAACATCGATAACCATATTACCACTTGGTTTAGAAATATCTAAACCTGCACCAACAGCGGCTACTTTAGGTTCTTCTTCTAAAAAGACTTTTTTCGCACCAGTTCTTTCAGCAGCTTCTTTAATGGCATTTTTTTCAACTTGTGTTATATTAGATGGGCAACATATTAAAATACGAGGACGTGATAAAAAACTTTTACCATTGACTTTTTTTATAAAACTATCAAGCATAATTTCAGTAATTTCAAAATCGGCTATAACGCCATCTTTCATAGGTCTTATAGCTTTAACTTTCCCTGGTGTTCTTCCTAACATATCTCTAGCAGCTGTTCCGACTGCTAAAGGCTTTTTAGTTTCTGAATCAATGGCTACTACACTAGGTTCGTTTAAAACAATTCCTTGTCCTTTAATATAAATTAAAACATTAGCCGTTCCTAAATCAATTCCAATATCTTTTGCAAACATTTTATCACCTTCGTTTCTGCATTCATTTCATAATATTATAACACAATATCATTTATATTTATAGATTTATTGTCATTTTTTGGTATTTTTTTTTGGTCGATTCCCCACCTCTTATATGCCTAATATCAATATGATATTTTAAAATCTTATCAACTTGCTTATATTTAGTTTTATCTAGTTCTAATAATCGTTCATGTAAATCTTTATGAACTGTACTTTTTGAAACATTATATATTTTAGCAATTTCACGAACGGTCTTGCCTGTTTTAATAATGTAATCAGCTTCACTTAATACCCGTTTTGAAATATTATTGTTCATATTTACCCCCTAATTAATTATATAAATTAAGGGATTATTTATACCTAAAAAAAGAGCTTGGCGCTCTTATAATTCGTTAACTGATTTGTCATAATAGTTTTCAGGATTAACAATAGAGCCTTTAACAACTAGTTCAAAATATAAATGATTTCCTAAATCAGTTGAAATATTGGCACTACCACTTTTACCAATTACTTGACCTTGAGTAACAACATCATTTTCTTTAACACTTACTTCACTTAAACTTTGGTAAATACTTATTATTTCATTATCGTGAGTAATTTCAACGATGTTACCAAGCAAATCATCTTGACTAACTTTACTAACTGTTCCACCTAAAACAGCTACAACTTCAAAAGTATCTTCTAATCCATATGATACCCCACTATTTTGTAAATAAGTTCGATCATGGACAACAATTGAATTTTGTTGTGCTTCAGCTTCGGCTTTGTAATCGTAGAAATTTTTTACAATCTTTACATTTTCAGCTGTATAAGGTTTTATAATTGTTTCCTTTGTATTAACAACTGGAATACTATCATCAAAAACAGTTCTGGTTATGTAATTAAAATCTTCATCATTAGAAAATGTTTTAGATCCTATAGCTTTTTCGATAAAGAAAATTCCAGTAAACAAAAGTAAAAACGCACATCCATATAAACAATAAACAACTGGTCTTTTTAATTTTCTCTTTGTCATATTTTCACCTCTATTTAAAGTGTGAACAAATATGAGCAATTTTATACTTTTTTTTAATTTATTTTTTTAATTTGTGTTCCTGTATAGTAGTGTTTTAAAATTTGATCATAAGTATAACCTTCTTTAGCCATACCATTAGCTCCATACTGACTCATTCCAACACCATGTCCATAACCAGTTGTTGTTATTTTAATATTGGTTCCAATTTGTTCTAATTCAAAAAAGTTTGAACGCAGATTTAATGCTTTAGAAACATCGTTTCCAGTCATTTCTTGACCATTGATTTTTATTTTCTTAATGCGACCAGTGGAAGTTGTTTCTAAAATTTCGGTTGTTAGTTTATCGTTATATGGCAAATTTAATTTCGTATAAAAGTCACTTAAACTAAAACTTGTTGTATCGTTAAAAACAGGAGATGCTTCTTTATCCCAAGATGAATCAACACTTCGTAAATATGGTAAAGCGCTTTGAAAAACTTCTTCACTATTTTCCGTTTTGCCAACACTGGTTGAAAAAAAGAAAGCTTGTACTACTTCGCCATTATAATCTAAATATTCTAAAGATGTTTCATTAACAGCTTGTTTAACTTTCTTTATTTTACTATCATAATCACTGCCCCATTTATTTTGTAATTCTTCTTCACTATGATAAACTTGATTACTAACAGTATCAACCACGTCATAATCTTCTTCTTTAGTATTCTCAATTTTTTTTAAAGCATAACTTCTAGCTGCTACTGCTTGGGCTTTTAAAGCTTCTAATTCAAATGAGGTTGGCATTTCACCAGATAAAACACCAACGATATATTCTTCAAACGGAAGAGTTTGAATTTCCCCAGTTGCTTGTCTTTTAACTCGAATCGTTAAAGTATCATTTTTACCTAAATTAAATTCAAATTTTTCTTTAGTAATGATAAAAGTAACAATTAAATAGGGAATCAAAATAACCAAAACCGTTATCAGAAACATTTTTTTAAAGTTCATTTCTATCTCCTTTGAAGTAGTTTTAATTAAATAATATTGGTATTAATATAAAAATCATAAATAAAATTAACTACTAAATAAGATAATGCTAAACTTACTAATATATATAATATTCTAGCTTGATTAAATTTATTCTTCTTAAATAAGTTGTTGGTGTTAATTCCTTCTAAAGTCCAAATAACTAAAGGAACAACAATAATATACAAAATAACTTTAATGCTCATAATTATCAATTTTTCCTATTCTTCTAATAAAACGTTGTTCGTTACTAAAATCTGTTTTTAAAAAAGCTAAAATAATTTTTTTGATTTTAGTAATTGATTGTTCGCCACCTAAGGCAATCATATTACAATCATTATCGATTTTAGAATGTTTGGCTTCTTTTACACTTGATACTTTCGCACATCTAATTGTTTTTACTTTATTAGCAGCAATAGACATTCCAATTCCATTCGCGCACATTAAAATACCTATATCGATTTTTTTATCTTTAACATCATTAGCCACTTTAAAAGCATAATCAGGATAATCAACTGAATTTAAACTATCTGTTCCATAATCAATTATATTATAACCTTTTTTTTCTAAAAATTTTATCACTTTTTGTTTTGCTT
Source organism: uncultured Bacilli bacterium (assembly GCA_944368805.1). Lineage (GTDB taxonomy): Bacteria > Bacillota_I > Bacilli_A > RF39 > UBA660 > CALVXC01. The sequence goes on along the minus strand of CALVXC010000008.1, from coordinate 15,983 downwards.
CATATGCTCGATGATCACTAGCTATTCCTATTTTCATTAATATCCCTCCAATTATTAATAATTATACTATCATTTATCTTTTTTGTCATTATTTATTTCTTGTAAATTTCTAATATTTGGTATATACTAATGTTAGGTAATTATAAAAGGAGGATATATGGAATTAGTTAATTTAACTTTAGATGAGTTTGATAAATATAGTCGCAATCATCCTTTAAAAAGTTTTGTTCAAACACCTCAAATGGGTGAAATTAGAAAATCTAAAGGTTGGGAAGTTTTTTATTTAGCTTTAAAAGATAAAGATGAAATAAAAGGAGCAACAATGTTAGTTTCACATCCTAAATTTTTAGGGAAAAAGGAATTCTATGCACCACGTGGTGTTTTAGTTGATTATAAAGATGAAGATTTAACTAAAACTTTCTTATTAAAACTTAAAGATTACGTTAAACAAAATAATGGCTTTATGTTACGAATTGATCCTTATGTAATTTATAAACAACGGGATATTAATGGTGAAGTTGTACCTAATGGTATAGATAATAGTAATTTAGTTAGTCTTTTTCATAATTTAGGTTTTGTTAAATCTAAAAATGATGAACAATTAAAATGGTTATATATTTTAGATTTAGATGGTAAAACGGAAGATGATATTTTAAAAGGAATGAATAAAAATACACGCAATATAATTAGAAAAACGTTAAAAAATAATATCAAATTACGTAAATTAAATCATGATGAGTTATCATTACTTGAAAAAATTACTGATGAAACTGGTCAAAGGCGTGGTTTTGCTAGTAAAGATTTAAAATATTATGAGCAAATGGATAATTTATTTAAAGATGAAGTTATATATGTTATTGCAGAAATTAATTTAAAGGAATATATTAGTAGTTTAAGTGAGCAATTAGAAACAGAAAAAAATCGTTTAAATAAATTAAGTGATAATTTGGCTAATGAAGGAAAGAAAAAAGAAATTAAAGTAACTATTGATAGTTTAACTAAAAAAATTGATAAAGCTAATGAATTAATTAAAACGGATGGTGAAGATTTAATTTTATCAGGAGCTATGTTTATGGCTTATGGTGATGAACTTGTTTATTTATTTTGTGGAAATTATAAAAAATATATGGAATTTAATGCCCAATATTTTATTCAATGGCAAATGATTAAGTATGCAATAGATCATAATTTTAAACGTTATAATTTTTATGGTATAAGTGGTATCTTTGATAAAAATGATCCTTCATATGGTATTTATGAATTCAAAAAAGGGTTTGGTGGTAATGTTGTTGAGCTGTTGGGTGATTATGAATTAGGTTTAGGTTTTACTTACAAATTGTATAATTTTTTAAAGGGTGTTAAAAAATGAAATTTATAAATAATGTTGATGAAGATAAATTTAATGATTTTGTTAAACAAAATAGTAGTAGTTTTATGCAAACAAGTTATTTTGGTAAAATTAATCAAGCAAAAGGTTTAAAATATTTTTTAGTGGGGTTAGAAGATAATGGTAAATTAGTTGCTACAGCGATGATTTTAGAAAAGCATTTAATAAGTAATTATAATTATTTATATATCCCTAGAGGTTTTATAGCTAATTTTAATGATTTTAATTTACTTAAAACTTTTACTGATTATTTAAAGGATTTTGGTAAAAAGAAAAAAGCTATTTTTATAGCTATAGATCCTGAAATTATTTTAAGTATTGATGATAATAAATTTAATCAAGATTTAATTACTAATTTTAAAAAGTTAAATTTTAATCATTTAGGATTTAATTATTATTTTGAAAATCGTCAACCTAGATATACTTATTGTTTAGATTTGAAAGAGAATTTAAGTGATAATTTTCATTCAACGACTAAAAAGATTTATAATCGTGGCAATATTTATAATATTGAAATTGTTAAAGGTGATATTAATGATATTTCATCTTTCCATAATTTAATGTTAGAAACCGGTAATAGAAATCAAGCTGTTTTCTTTTCCCAAGATTATTACCAAAATTTTTACCAAATATTTCATGAACAAAATATGAGTGATCTTTATTTAGCTAAAGTTAATATTCCTAATTTGATTAGTATTTATGAAAATAAAATAAAGGAAATAAAGATGAATTTAGCTAAAATTAAAAAAGAAAGTAAGAAAAATGATCTTAATGAGCAATTATTAAAATATCAAAAAGAATTAACTGAAATTAAAGAAATTAAGGAAGAAGAAGTTATTTTATCTTCAATTATAACAGTTAAATTTAATGATAAGGTTTGGACAGTTCATGGTGGAAATTCTAATAAATTAAGATTTTTAAATGCTAATTACTGGTTATATTTTAAAATTATTGATGACGCTTTTAATGATGGTTATAAAAAAATAGATTTTTTTGGAACAATTGGTAAAGAAGATAAAAATAATCATGAATATGGTATTCATTTGTTTAAAAAAAGACTTGGTGGAAATAAAATAGAGTATATTGGGGAATTTGATTTAGTTTTAAATAAATTAATTTATTTTCTTTATAAGAAAGTTTATAATAAAATTAGATATAGAAAAAAGAGCTAGAGTGCTCTTTTTAAATTTCCGTAATTACATATGAAATTATATGGTAATTATCTTCATTTTTTTCAAATTTGATTTGTCCTTCATAATTGTTATTATAATCATAACCACTATTATTAAAAACGCCTACGTATGTTTTGATAGTATATATTCCATCTTGAAAAGTTATTTCTTTAGCTTTTAATTCAATTTGAGGAATACCCATACCTGAACCTATTTCATAACATAAAACTCTATCACCCTCAATTTGATGTGTATCAGAAGTTACTTCTTCATTCCAAGTAATTTCATAAATTTCTTTAAATTCATCATATGGAGCAAAAAAACCTGTCCCATAAATACCTTCAAGATTTTCTTCTGTAGAAAGAGTTATATTTCCTAAATAAACTGCAATAGAATTTTTTACTGGCTGTTTATCAAATAAATTTATATCTAATTTTAGATTATAGTTTTCATCATAATATTCAATTAATTGTCCTAAATAAGTTTTATTATCTCCAACAGTTCCACTATTAATTTGTTCTAAATATTTATTAATTTCATCAGTAGTTAAATTCATTATTTCTTCATCAGCTTTAACTTCTTCATTGGTTTCAATATTTTCTTCTTTTGTTTCTGTTTCTTTTAGTTCATTTGCTATAAATTTATCATATACTAAATAACCACCTAGGGCTAAAACAATTATACTTAATATTATAATTATTACATTTTTCATAAAAATTTACCTCCTATTTTTAATATATCATATATATATATATATCACAAGTGATTTAAATTAAATTGACAAATATATTTACATAAAAAAAACTACTATTAAGCAGTTTTTTTATCAAAACCATATTTTTTATTAAATTTTTCAACACGACCTGCTTTTGATACAGAACTTTGAGTTCCTGTATAAAATGGATGACATTTATCACATACTTCTAAATGTAATTCTGGTTTGTTTGACATTACAGTAAAAGTATTACCACAAGCACATGTTACTTTAGTTTCCATATATTTAGGATGTAGTTTCATAATTTCTCTCCTTCCGCCATGACAAATTCAAGTCATAGTAATTTGAATGCTACTATAGTATATCAATTTTAATCAATTTAATCAATATTTTTTTAATTATTTTAGTATTTTTTCGTCAATTTCTTTTAATAATATATCAAATATGGCTTTATATCCTTCTTTTGAAGGATGAATATTATAAGAATCTAAATATTGATCATTTTCTTTAAAAGTTTTATAAACATCAATATAAGTAATTTTATATTCTTTACAAAGTTCTTTACCTTTACTATTTAAATATTCAAAAATTTCATCTAATTTAGGGTCATTAGTATCATATGGGTTATAATAACCTATTAAAAAAATATCTTCTTTACAATATTGTCTAATTAGTTTTAATAATTTTTCTAAATCTCTAAACATTTCATCAGCATAATCGTATAATTTATTATAATCATCTATATAGTTAATTTTACTGATAAGATCATTTGAACCAATCGCTAGAGTAACAATATCAGCTTTAACTAAAGCATTTTTTAAAGTTTTAGTATGATTATCTATTTTTATTTTTTTATTATCTTCAATATCTTTAATTAAATCAGTTGTTCTATAACCTTCTTTAGAATAATCATTTAAATAAGTTTCTAATAAACCCTCTTTTTCTAAATAATCAGCTAAATATTTACTATATCCATATTTTTCACCTTCGTTAGTTAAACCAATAGCTAATGAATCACCAAGTGATAAATAATATATTTTTTTATCTAAAGTACTTAAATAAATCAAAAAAATAATCAAAGAAATAACTCCAGCTATTAATAAATATTTTATTTTCATAACCATTTCCCCTTAAAAAAATAGAGTTTTACTCTATTTAATTATATTTCTTCAATTTCTATTTTAGCACCTATTTTACTTAGTTTTAAAGCAATATCTTCATAACCACGCAAAACATGTTCAATTTCGGTAACTACGGTTTGACCTTCAGCAATTAAACCAGCTAAAATTAAACAAGCTCCAGCTCGTAAATCAGTAGCTTTAACTTCTTTACCAATTAATTTCGTTGGTCCTTTAATATAAATTTTATCTCCTTTAATGGTAATATCTGCTCCCATTTCATTTAAATAAGCAACATTTTGAAAACGGTTTTCGTAAATTGTCTCATGAACAATTGATTTACCATGACAAGTGGTTAATAAAGTTGTAAAAGGTTGTTGCAAATCAGTAGGGAAGCCTGGGTAACCAACTGTTTTAATGTTGACACTTTTGGCTTTATTACTTTTGGAAATAATTAAATAATCGGAATGAATTTCTAATGGAATATTCATTTCTTTTAATTTCATAATTAAAGCTTCAATATGTTCAGGGATAATATTAGTTACTTTTAAATTATCTCCTAATAAAGCTCCTAAAATAATGTAAGTTCCAGCTTCAATTCGATCAGGAATTACTTCGGTGAAACAACCGTTTAAAGATTCAACACCGACAATTGTTATTTTATTAGTTCCAGCGCCAGTTATTTTTGCTCCCATATTATTTAAAAAGGTTGCAACATTAACAATTTCTGGTTCTTTAGCAGCATTTTCAATAATAGTTTTACCAGATGCTTTTACTGCTGCTAACATTATATTAATAGTTGCTCCGACACTAGCTACATCTAGATAAATATGACTACCTTTTAAAGTTTCGGCTTCAATTTTATAATAATTATCTTCTTCAGTTATTTTGGCACCTAATGCTTCAAAACCTTTTAAATGTAAATTAATTGGTCTTTTTCCAATCGAACAACCACCCGGAAAAAACATATATGCTTTTTTGTATTTACCTAATAAAGCGCCCATAAAATAATATGATGCTCGTAATTTCTTAGATAAGTTTTCAGGAATGGCTTTGTTAGTAATATTAGTTGTATCTATTATCATTTGTTCTTGTTTTCTTTCTGTTTTAGCTCCTAAATGTTTTAAAATTTCATCTAAAGCTTCGATATCAGAAATATTAGGAATATTATCGATTGTAACAACACCATCAGCTAATAAAGCAGCTGGAACTAAAGCTACAGCACTGTTTTTCGCCCCACTTATTTTTATTGTTCCTGTTAGGCTTTTTCCACCATTGATTCGCATTTGTTTCATATTTTACCTCCACTACTATAATATATTAAATTTACTTTTTTTGGTGTTAAGCTTTATTTTGACTACCTAGTAAAATAATCTTATTTTTAATTGCTTCTTTCATATTTTTTTCACCAGCTGAAATTATTTTTCTAGGATCATAAACATCTGGGTTTTCTTCAATAAATCTTCTAACACTTTTATTCCATACATCTTGTAATTCTGTATTAATATTTATTTTACAAACACCATGTTTAATAGCTTTTTTGATAAGTTCATCAGGTATTCCTGTACCACCATGTAATACTAATGGTAAGTTAGTAGCTGTTTTAATTTGTTCCATTTTCTCAAAATCTAATTTAGGTTCACCTTTATAAAATCCGTGAACACTACCTAAAGCTGGGGCTAAACAATCGATATTGGTATTTTTAACTAAAGTAATACAATCTTCTACTTTAGCGTAAGCAACTTCACTACTAGTTTCATCTTCTGTTCCACCAATATGACCGATTTCAGCTTCAACAGTTTGACCATTAGTTAGATCGATAACTTCATTAACCATTTTAATATTTGTTTCTAAATCATATTTGGATGCATCAATCATAACAGATGTAAAGCCACCATTAATAGCTTCTCTACAAGCTTTAACGGTTTTTCCATGATCTAAATGTAAGGCAACAGGAATAGTAATTTTTAAATCCTGTAATAATCCTTTTACCATATTAGCTACTACATGATATCCTCCCATATATTTAGCGGCTCCTTCACTAACACCTAGAATAACGGGACTATTATTATTTTGACATTCTTCTAATATGTATTTAGTCCATTCTAAATTATTGATATTTAAATGGGGTACAGCATAGTTTTCTTTTTTAGCTTTTAATAACATTTCTTGCATATTTACTAACATTTTTTTACCTTCTTTCTATAAATGGAATCAATATCAATATAGTATTTTCCTTTATTATCAAAATAAAGTTTTACTTGTCTAATGTCATTATCTTTAATGTAGTTATATTGTTTCGTAGTAATTGTAGAACTATCATAAATAACATTTTGATATTGACATCTTAAATAATAGGAAAAATGATTATTATTATTTGGTTCAACTTTAATAATATCAGCAATTACATAATCGTTTTTTCTCATTATTTTGGCTGTAATTAATTTACCAAAATAGATAAATAATTGAAAAAGAATATATAACGGAAATAAAAGTGATAGTAAAAATAAAACTAAATGGCGCCAAGTAGCTTTTTGTTCCATAATCCAATTGGGATTAGCTGTTTCGTAAAAAATGGTCATTTTATCATTGATTTGGTAATTAAAAAAGCTATTTATTATTCCGTTATATGTTTGATTATTAATTTGATATTTTATTGTATATTCATATATGGGAATTATCTTACTATTTTTACTTTTATTATTAATTGTTGCTTCGGTTATCGAAGATTTTTTAATAAAATCAGCATTATTTTTATATAATGCAAAAAATATTTGACAAATAAAAACGCCAAGTACTAACATAAATATCCACAATATTATTAAAGTTTTGTTTTCGTTTCCCATTATTATCACTATTTTTATTATAATATTTTTAGTAAAAAAAAACAACGTTAACCGTTATTTTTTTTATATTTATTATATTAAAAAACAAAGACCAATTATAATTAAAGTTATTCCTCCTAAAATGGTTGATATTTTACCAATTAGGTTATTAATTTTTTTACCTAAATATAAACCAATATAGGTAAACAAAAAACTAGTTATTGAAAAGATAAGGGATGCTAAAAGATAATTAGCGTTGATACTTTTTAAGCCGATTCCTACTGAAAAACTATCGATACTAACAGCCAAACCAAAAAGTAATAATTCGATAAAGGTCATTATTTTTATTTTATCGTCATTTTTAAAACTTTCAATTAACATTTGAATTCCAATGATAACTAAAACAATACAAACAATTAAATCGGTTGGAATGGGTAAAATTTTTAAAATAGCGTGACCAACAAACATTCCTAAAAGGGGCATAAAAAAATGATAAGTTCCGACAATTATTGATAATTGGATAATGTTTTTAGTTTTTAAGTTTAAAGTGCCATAAGCTAATGATAGGGAAAAAGCATCCATACTTAGACTTATAGCAATAATAATAGTAATTAATATAGCCATAAAAAGCCTCCTATTAAATTGTACTTAATAAGAAGCTTTTTTATTATAAATATTTTCTAATAATAGGAATTTTACTATAGATATTATCACCAAATGTTTCTTTGATAACATTGGTTTTATGAGCAATGAATAAATAAACACTGCTACCAACTAAAGTATAGATAATAATTATAGCAACTGATAAAACACGATTAGATACATCTAGTGGAATTAAATAAGTTAAAATAAACATAACAATTAACATAGCTATTAGGCTAATCATTACTTTACCTAGTTGTTTTAAGGTTTGTAAATAATTAACTTTTCTTGTTTTATTTAACCAAATTAAATTAATAATTGTAACAGTTAATGAACCAATTATTGTCGCACTTATTGCTCCATAATATGGATATATGCCTATTTTATTAAATAAAAGCATTAGTGGTACATTTAAACATATTTTTAGTACAATACCACTTACTAAACTAACAAAAACTAATTTATATTCATCTAAGGCTTGGGCAATCATAATCATTGAGGTTGATAAACATGATGTAAAAGCAGTAAAAATTGATAGTCTAATAACAATTGGTCCAATTGATTCATAACCATAGAAAACGCCCCATACAGGAATTGATAAAAAGCTTAAGCCAACGGTCATTGGTAGAGCTACTAATAAAATAATTTGAATGGTTTGATTTATTTTATTAGCTACATCTTTTTGATCGTTTTTAACGTTACTGCTAGTTATATTAGGAATTAAGCTGACAATAATTCCACTTGATACTGAAGTAACAATCATATTAAATTTAGAACCCCAAGTAGAAATTACTCCAATAACAGATTCAGCATCATTTGTTAAAAAGTTAGCACCATTAACTAAAGTTTTAACAACGGTCATGGTATCAACTATTTCGTATGATGAAGTAATAATACTAATAATTATTAATGGAAAAGCATACATTATTAATTTTTTAGTGATTTGTTTATCAGTAATTTGTTTTTCTTCTTCAGTTATTTCTTCATCTCGTTTTAATTGACTTCTATTTTTCTTAATTTTGTGTTGAAGATATAAAACAGCTATAACAGCTCCAAAAGTAGCCCCAAAAACAGCTACTGATACGGCTATGGGTAAACCTAAATGAAGTATTTTTAAGGTAATAAAACTACCAAATATGATTAAAATAACTCTAGCAAATTGTTCAACTACTTGGCTAATTGATGATGGTGCGATAAATTTATGACCTTGTAAATATCCTCTCGAAACACTTAAAATAGCTACAAAAATTAAGGCAAGAGAAGAAACTCTTAATACTAAAGTTATATCTTCTTTGGTATTACCACCGGTTACATCACCCATAATTGCGGTTGCTAATAAAGGAGCTCCAACAAATAAAATTAAAAAGGAAATTATTGACATGATTAAAATAATTTTTGAGGCTATTTTATAAGCTCGTTCTTTACAATTATAATATCCCAAAGTATTATATTCACTAACTATTTTACTAACAGCTAGAGGCAAACCAACTGTGGAAATAGCTAGAAAAATATTATATAAACTATATGCATATCCATATAGTGCGCCTCCTTGTTCGCCTATAATAGCATAAAAAGGAATAACGTAAATTATTCCTAAAATTTTACTAATAATAATGCAGAAAGTAGCAATAAAAGCTCCTTGTATAAATGTATTGGTTTTCAATATATCACTTTCTTTCATTAAACATTATACTATTTTTTAGTATATTTAACAATAGGCTCAAAAGATTATTTTTTTATATTTTTTGATTTTATTTATGTTAAAAGTAATGATTTTTTGTCCAAAAATTGTATATTTTAATCGAAAATAATTGTTCTTTAAGCAATTTATTGTTATAATATTAATAGTTTATTTTATCCTTATGTAAGGAAAGGAGGTTACTTTATGATTTTAAAAGACAACAGTAAAGTTAAATTACCTGATGAAGGAAATGAAGAATTAGATAGTGCGATTGTAGTAGAAGATGAGTATGAGGAAGAAAATACTGAAAAAAATGATAAAAAAGATAAAAAGAAAAGAAAAAAACATGATGAAGGAAATGAAGAAGAATCTAATTATGAAAGTAACCAACCTTTTTTCAAAAATAAGTGGCTTCGTTATGGTTTAATTGGATTGGGAATTATTGTTTTGATTGTTATTTTCGTTTTGATAATCAATGCTTGTAATTCTTCACGTTTAAAAGGGTTTGATATGACCGAAATTCCAGTTTTATATGCAGATGAAGAATTTGATTTTAAAATAGTCCCAACTGAGGAAATTGAAAAACAAGTTAAATACTCGTTTAAAGTCGACGATGAAAATATTGCTTATGTTAAATATCCAACCTTAAAAGGAAAGAGTGTTAAAAATACGATTGTTCCTAAAATGGCTGGGGAAACAACGATGGAAACAAAAGCTGGTGGTGCGGAAGCTACTTCTAAAATTATTGTTTGTAATCGTCTAGATCAAAGCTTAGCTGATGAGGAACTTGGTGTTCGCGTAAATAAATCTTCTGATTTAGATTTAGGTTTAGGTGATAATCAAGAGTGTTATGATAATTTAACTTTTAAAGTTAGCGATGAAAGTATTATTGAACTTGATGGTATTTCGGTAACTGGTAAGAAAGCTGGTACAGCTACTGTAACTATTAGTGATGGTAAAGAAGAGGTTGAAATTAAAGTCAAGGTTTCAACGAAAAATGTTTATGTTACTTCTTTAACTCCTGATGATAAGGAAGTTTCTGTTAATGTTGGCGAAGCTAAACAGTTAGATGTTACGGTTAAGCCTAGTGACGCTACTGATAAAACGCTTAAATGGAGTTCTAGTGATAGTGATATTGCTACAGTTAATGATAATGGAGTTGTAACTGGTAAGAAAGCTGGTACAGCTACTATTACAGCTGAAGCTAATGATGGCAGTGGTAAAAAAACTACAATTAAAGTTACCGTTACTAAAGCTAATAGTAGTTCTAATAACTCTTCAAGTTCTAGCTCTTCAGGAACTACTTATTATCAATATCGTACGAAAACAACAACAACGGTTGAGACACAAATGTGTAATTATTATAATGCTAGATATGTTCAAGCAAGTTATTACACTGTTGGGGAAATTTTTCCTGCAAATGGATCTATCACTAATCGATTAGGTATTGTTTTAGAAAGTAGCAATGCTAGAAATATAAATATTACGGCATCAGCTGGTAAGGAATATGTTAATTTTAGTACTTATTGTACTCAAAAGCGCAATGGAACGGTTTTCTATCCAGGAAATTCATCAACTAGTAATAGTTGTAGTCATTGGACTTTTGATAGTCGTTATGCTATTCCAAGTTCATATATAAATTCTGTAACGGTTGGTAATGTTGCTAAAAGTTCTAATAAAGCTAATGGTTATCAATTTAATTATACAGCTAAATATAAGACTAATTCTCCAAAATATAATGGACGTAGTTCGTTAGCAATTAGATTTAATGTTAGTTATTATGCCGTTTCTACTAGTATTTCTAAAGCTAAATGTAGCTCTTTAAATAGTACGCAATCGAAGTTTATTGTTAGTCGTTATACCGATCGTGAGAATGTTGTAACTTATAGTGATTATAAATGGACAACCAATCCTAATTTGCCTAATGCTGAATATACTGGTAATACTAAAGTAGAATAAAAAAAGAGTTTAAAGATTTTCCTTTAAACTTTTTTTATTTATGATAATTGATCTTTAGGAATGGTTATTACTGGGCGGACACCATAGGAAACGAAGCAGTTGGTATCTTCAAGGGAGCCTCCAATGTAATCATCGTCCAGTTTCACGGCCCAAGCGTTGAAACTGGTGTTGGGTTCAGGCGTACTTGTCCAATAGCCAGTTGATTCCCATAAACTTAAGCTTTCATATAACCATGTGTACCTATATAAACTGACATGACCGTCTTTTGGTGTCCATGATGTACTCCCTACTGCATCTGCTATCTGCTCTCCTGTTGGTAATGTTGCTTCTATTGTCCAGTTTGAGGTTTGTTCTTCTAAATATGCTAAGGCTGTTATTGGACCGTATTCATTACTCATACTATCATACCATTCAACATCATCACCTATATTCTCGTCCATTATTAAATCTACACCATCACCGTTATCTTCTAATACATAAAAGGTTCTTATTGTTCCATCTCCTACATTACATATATATTTTGTTCCTAAGGCATATGATACTGTTCCACTTGTTGAAGTACATATACTTGAAGTACTACCACAATTATTTGCCTTTTCGTATAATTCATCTAAAGCTTCTTTTACTGTACTTGCTGTTGTTCCACTACTACTATTATCATATATTACATCATTACTTGAAAACATTGTTGCTGCTTTTACTCCTATTGTTATTGATATTATCATTGTTATTAATACCGTTATTATTATTTTCTTATTTATTATTTTTTTTACTTTCTTCATTTTCTTTTCACTCCTTTTTTACACACTAAAAAGCCATAACAGTTTATTCTGCTATGACTTTTATTTATTTTATTATAACGTTATTTTTTAAATATCTATAACCCCCCCCCCCCCATAGTAACTATTTGATAACGGAAACGTTAGAATATATTGTTTTACTTCTTTCATGTTTATCATCCTTTCTATGTTATACTTTTATTATTTGAGGTGTTCTTTCAACTTGTTTTTATTACTATTATATTTTTAAGATTTTTCCATTCTTTATTTTAATATTTTATATAATTCATCTAATGCACATTGAGCATGTCTACAATTTGTATATGTTTCATTACTATATTCTAATTGTTTTGCGTATATTTTTCTTAACATTAAGTTATTACATTCTTCACTACTTCCTACATTATCTTGTTCTTTTACTTCGCTTTCGTTTATATCTTTATAGACACAATATTTATCTTTATAAAGCCATATTGAAACCTGTCCGGTATTATTTACTTTTACTTCTCCGTTTTCTACTTTTTCTCCTTTAAAGTTTAAATCTGTATAATTAGGTCCTGTAAATGTTTTATTAGTTGTATTTCCTTTTAATAAGTTTTCAGCATGATATAATTCTGCTGCTTTTATCATTCCATATGCTGTATTTACTAATGCTTTTTTCTTACTATTATCTATTATATTCAATATTGTTGGTACTGCTATTAATGCGATTATTGCTAGTATTATTATTACAGCTAATAATTCAATTAATGTAAATCCTTTTTTATTCATTTTGACACCTCGTCTATACTCTAGGATAAGCCTAAAGACTTACACTAGAGTATTTACTTTTGTTTACTTTTCTTTCTTTTTTTCCACATTTTTTGATGTTTTTTGCTCCTTGGGACAAGCTTTCGCTTACCCCCTTACAAAAAATTGTTTCACAATTTTTTACATGTTTTTCTCTTTTATTTTATTTTTTCCTTTCTTTTATCACCCCGTTTCTTTTTGGCTCAACTACCATTGTGAGAGTTGAGATTTTGAGACTGTTATAACTGGGCGGACGCCAATGATAAGATCATCAACAAAGTTGTTGCTCAGGGAGCCATCATAGCGGACGCGCCAAGCAGTGTACGAATCGCTGGAATGAGGCGTACTTGTCCAATAACCATACGAATTTGTACTATCATCTCCATCTAAATTATCATATAACCATGGGGCACTTGATAAACTGATATCATCGCCTCCTGATGTCCATGATGTATTCCCTACTGCATCTGCTATCTGTTGTCCTGCTGGTAAACTAACATCTACTGTCCAACTTGAGGTTTGGCTTTCTAAATACGCTAATGCTGTTACTGGTTCTTCTTCATTATTTCCACTTGAGTTCCATAATACTAAGTCACCAATATTCTCATTCATTATCAATGATACACTATCACCATTATCTTCTAATACATAAAATGTTCTTATTGTTCCATCTCCTACTCTGCAGCCATAAGCTGTACCTAAGGAGTATGATATTGTTCCATTTACTGCTATACACATTCCTGTTGAGCCACCCCCATTATCAGCTTTCTCATACAATTCATCTAATGCTTCTTGTACTGTACTTGCTGTTGTTCCACTACTACTATTATCATATATTACATCTCTACTTGCATACATTGTTGCTGCTTTTACTCCTATTGTTATTGTTAATACCATTGTTATTATTACAGCTATTATTGTTTTTTTATTTGTTATTATTGTTTTTCCTATTATCTCTTTTATTTTCTTCATTTTATTTTATCACTCCTTTTATTTTAGTAATTCATATAATTCGTCTAATGCACATTGGGCATTACTACATTCTGTATATGTTGTATTACTATATTCTAATTGGTTCGCATATATTTGTTCAACATTTACTGTTAATGTTAATGTTGTTGTATTTCCTGCTTCATCCGTTGCTTTATATGTTATTGGATAACTTCCTTCTAAATTTGTATTTACTGTCCCTTCTGTTGTTATACTTACACTTCCTCCACAATTATCTGTTGCTGTTCCTATTGGTATTGTGTATTCATTTCCCGTATTTTTTGATATTGTTATTACTGGTCTTACACCAGGATTTGTATCATAATCAACATTCGTTGCTGTTAAGTATCCTGTAAAACGTACATACCAAGCATGAGTAGAATTTGAAGTACTTGCTGTGCTTGTCCAGTATCCTATTGGTCCACTTGAACTTAAGTTTCTATATAACCATGATCCATTTGTTAAAAACAACGCTGAACTACTTCCTGAATTCCATGTTGTATTCCCTATCGCATTAGCTATTTGCTCTCCTGTTGGTAATGTTGCCCCTACTTTCCAATTTGTGGTTTGACTTTCTAAATAATTATTCGCTGTTATTGGTCCTCCTGTATTACTTCCACTTGAGTTCCATGCAACTGTACTTCCTAAATTTTCACTCATTATTAAATCTACACTATCACCGTTATCTTCTAATACATAAAACGTTCTTTCTATTCCATCTCCTACATCACATGTATATTCTGTCCCTAAATCATATGATACTGTTCCACTTACTGGTGTACATATTGTATTAGATGATGTTTTTATATAGTTCACACTATAACTACTTGTATGTCCATCTACTGTTATTATAGGTGCTGTTTTATCTATCTTTATTGTTTCACTTGTATACTCTTCACTACTATTTAAGGCATTATCATATCCTGTTATCTTTACTTTATTACTTACACATTCTTGACTTAAAGTTATATTACTTGTCACATAATCACTTAATGTACTATAATTTACTCCATTATCTGTACTTGTTTGATATCTATGTCCTTTATATCCACTTATATTATCTATTCCTTCGACATTTAATATTACATTACTTCTATACCAATTATTATTTCCTTTTGTTCCATTTAATGTTACATTTATACTTGGTTTCTCTTTATCTAATTTATAATAATTTCCATCTTTATTACTACATACTGTTACACTATTGGGTCCATATTTACTACTATCACTGGCTAATGCACATATTGTATTATTTCCTGATGTATTTATTGTTACATTTACATTACTATTATTTGTTACTACTATATTTGGTGTACAACTATTATTAGTTGTTACACAATACATAAAACTTGTTACTTCGATATCATCGGTTGCTTTTATTTCTACATTATAATCACTTGTTTTCCAATCACTACTAGCTACGGGATTAAAGACTATTTCTGGTGGGGTTATATCTACATAACTTTCTTCAAATATAAATTGTAATTGACTGGTAAAACTATTATTACTTCCGACATTTGTTTTTAAGATTAAATTAAATGTTACACTTGTTCCTGCTTCTATTGTATCTCCTAAATTAATTCCATTTAATTCATAATAAACATTACTATCTGTACAATTATTTATTATATTTATTAAATCCATATCAACTGTTCCATTATTGGTTACAGTTATTGTATATGTTAAGCTTGATGAAGTATTTGGTAATACACCATTTACGACTAATAAATCATGTGAATATTTAAAGTTATATGTTTCATAAGCTCCATTACTTATTTCTGGTCCTATTACACTAGTTATTCTTATATCTTTAAATGGTCTTATTGCTACATCTCCTTTGATACTTAAGACATTACTTAAGACTGAATATCCTATTGTTAGTCCAAATAATACAAATAAAAATGAACATATTAGAAAGATATTAGT
>CALVXC010000007.1 GCA_944368805.1 uncultured Bacilli bacterium | reverse complement strand
TTTAATAATACCTTTTTAAATACACTGTCATAGATAGCCGGATAAAATTCTAAAAGACTATAAATTTTATCACCCCCCTTACTTATATCATTCGATAAAAGTTATTCATTTTCCTACCTAATTGATAAAAAAAATATAAAATTATTTATATAAAAATAAAACGACACTTATTTAAGTATCGCTTTATATAAATAAATTTTCATCAATTGTTTGTGGTAATAACATTTCAAAATCTTTAATTACTTTTATTTCATATTCTTTACGATGAGATTTTAATTCTTCACCATCAATACACCAGTTTTCTCGTTCGTAATTTTTAAATTTAAATTTAATATTATCAGTTTTATAAAAGTAAAAACCAGGTATTTTAGTAATATCATGTGTTTTTAAATAATATAAACTTTTAATAATGTCTGATTTTTTAGTAATGTTACATAATAATACTTCAAATTTATTGTCATCTAATTTAACATCTTTATAAAAATTATTTATACCGGCAATTCTATTTGCACTTGAGATAATAATAAATGAATAAAAACCAGTATATTCTTCACCATCGATTGTAAAACTCATTTCATATGATTTAGTTTTATCATTAAAAGCTTTGATACCTTCAATTAAATAAGCGATATAACCAAATCTTTTTTTAAGATCACGTGGTGTTTCGTAAGGAACATTCATAAATTTACCGAAACCTGCTACATAAACAAAAGGTCGATTGTTAATGGTACAAATATCGATTTTACGTGGTTTTCCGTCTAATATTAAATTTAAATTATGTAATAGATTTTTAGTTAAACCAAACATCGAACCAATATCATTAGTTGTACCTAAAGGAATATGTGACATTAAAAGTCGTTTTTTTCGTTTTAAATTTCCATAAACAACTTCATTGCAAGTACCATCTCCACCAATAGATAATAGTAAATCAACATCTTCAGCATTAGCTACAATATCAATAGCGTGTCCTTGGTATTTAGTTTGTATAGTTTCCACCTCGTAGTCTTTAGCCCTTATTGTTTCAACAAATTTATTTAACATATCTTTTTTAATTCCTTTACCACTATTAGAATTATAGACAACAATACATTTTTTCACTTGTACTCACCTACTTAATTATATATAATTTTTTTTTAAAAGTAAAGCAATAAATGGTTTTTAAATATGATGGATATTATTTATAATTATTACTAAAATTAAAATAACTATAATTATAAAATAATATTTTTGAAAAAAATTTAACAATTTATTTAAACAATTATCAGTATTATTAATAGTATCGATTACTAACCAAATAATTAAAATTAAAGATATTATAATTAGTGGTATTGTTAAAATATTGTAATAAAAAGAAGTCAGCAAATCACCATTTAATAAATATATCAAAGATCTAGTTAAACCACATCCTGGGCAATTCACATTAAATAATTGTCTAAAAATACAGTCAAAGTTCCAATCAAAAATAAAAATTAAGATGGGAATAATCATAATCCCACCTATAATTAATATGTTTTTTAAACGAATCATTCGGTTAATTTATTACCATAAGCATCAGTATCAATATTGCCAGCTAAAATAAGAATTCCTTCAATCAATCCCCAAATAGCTGAAACAAATGATAAAATACCACAACTTAAAATAGTAATTAATAATTGTCCAACCGCTTTACCAGTATAACCTAAATAAAAATTATGAACACCAAAAACACCTAAAAAAATTCCCAATAATCCAGCAGCTATTTTTGATTTAGCACTTCCATTTCTAGGTTCTTCTTTGACCTTAACGCCACAACCGATACATACATCAGCTTGTTCATCTATTTCTTTACCGCAATGCGTACAATATTTAGCCATAAAGCACCTCCTATACTTAAATTCTATCATTAATTACTTTCTCTTTCAAGATAAATATAGAAAAATCTATAATAAATCGTAATATTATATTCAACTAAATGTAAAAATATTAAATATTTTTATTAAACTCTTTTCTTTTTTTTTAATTTAAGTTATACTATTGATAGAATAAGATACGGGGTAATAATTATGATATTAAAAAAACCATATGCTTTTTTAATCAAACATTTTAAATTAATCCATATTATTATGACGATTTTATTTGGGTACTTAATTTACAAAACTAATGTTATTTTGAGTTTTTTAAATCGCTATATGGATTCAAAAGAATTAGTTACTGGTAAAAATTTAGTAGCCCCTCTTTTTAGTGTGATTATTTATATTGTTTTAGCAATAATTATTTTACTATGTGTCGCTATTTTTATTTTAATGCGATACAAAAAAAAGCCATATGGTTTTTATTTTCTTAATATTTTATCTTGTATTGGTTTAATCGTTATTTATGTTTTTGTTCAAACTACTATTGGAACAATGGAAGAAAAAGTTATGTCTTTACAAACGGTTAGATTAGCTCGTGATTTATTAACTATTGCTATATTGTTACAAACTTCTAGTTTGGTTGTTAATTTTATTAGAAGTATTGGTTTTAATATTAAAAAATTTAATTTTGAGGATGATTACGCTGAATTAAATATCGAAAGTAAAGATAATGAAGAATTTGAATTAGAATTAAGTGTCGATACTAATAAACTTAGACGTAATTGGCGCAAGAGAATTAGACATTTTAAATACGTTTACGCCGAACACAAATATATAATTAATTTATTAGGTTTGTTAGTTATTTTAGTGCTTGTTTTTGCTATTTCTTTTGTTTTGGGTTTGTTTGATAAAAGATATCGAGAAAATGATTTATTTACAACTAATCAATATATAATGGGAATTATGGATAGTTATGTAGTTACGGAAAATTATAAAGGTAATACTATTAACGATTCACAGTTTGTTATTTTAAGATTAAATATCAAAAATAGATTTAATTCGGATAATACTTTTACAGTAGCGCGTTCTAGTTTAGTAGTTGATGGTGATAAGTTTTATCACACCCGTAGTTATAAAGAAGAGTTTAAAGATTTAGGTAATGTTTATTTAGATCAATCTTTAACACAAGATGCAACTAATTATTTATTAGTTTATGAAATACCGTCTGGTTATTCTACAGATAAAGCTACTTTTCAATTTCAAGATAGTGATTTAAAAACTAATTATGATGTTAAAATAGAACCTGAAAATTTAGAAGAAAATGAAAATGTTAAAGATTATAATCTTAAAGAAACAATTGAAATTAATAATTTAATGGAAATTAGTCTTAAAATAGATAGTTATCAAATAGCTAGAAGTTTTAAATTAAATTATAATTTTTGTATTACTACTAATGAGTGTTATGATTCTGTTGAATATTTATATCCTTCTTTAAGTGGTAGAAATGATAAAGCTTTATTAAAGTTAGAAGGCTCAATTAATTTAGAAAAAAATTATATTACTGATATTAAAAATTTAAGTAATTTTATTAGTTATTTTGGTGTTATTGAATATGAAAAAGATGGTAGTTTAAAAACTCAAAAAACAGGGTTAAAAAGAGTATTACCTAATAATAGTAAAACAAAAGATTATTATATTGAAATTAATGAAGATGTTATGAGCGCTGATAAGATTTATTTGTCTTTTGTTATTCGTAATAATACTTACCGTTATCAATTGAAATGAGGTGATTGTTATTAAAAAGTTATTTTGGTTATTAATATTATTAGTTCCTTTTAGTATTAAAGCTGTTAATTGTGATTATCAAGATTTATCTAGATATCAACAATTAGCGTCTAATATTAATTTTAGTTATGACTATATTGAGGCTAATAATTCAGTAACTTTTAATATAACTGTTAGCAATATGCCTGATGAATTATATATAATTGATACATCGACTGGTAATGTTTTTTCTAAAGCTACAACTGGTTTAAGCGAAACTATTTTATATGGTTATCAAGCTGGAACTAATTATCGTTTTGATATTATTCCTTATGATGAATATTGTTATGGTACAACTTTAACTAAATATGTTAATTTACCCGCTTATAATTCTTATTATCTTGATTCTGTTTGTAATGGTGCTGAAAGTTTTAGTTTATGTCAAAAATGGACAAATGTTAATTTATCTCATGAAGAGTTTGTAAAACAAGTTAATGAGTATAAAAATAGTAATAAACAAATTGAAAATAATTCTGAAGATATACAAAATGATTTTTTAAATAAAATCATTGTCGGGTTTTTAGATAATTATGTTATAATATTAGTATCAATAATAGTAGTATGTACGATAGGAATTATAATTTTATCTAAAAAAGATAAGTTTAATTTAACATAAAAGTTATTAGAAATAGTTAATAAAACTATTTATAAGGAGTCGGTATTTATGGTTGAAAATAAAGATAGGAAGATAAAAAATCATAAAGAAAATTATGATAAAAATAACAAATTAATTTACTTAAAAGTCTTAATGATTGTTTTTACTATTGTTGGAATAACTAGTTTTTATGATGCTGAGGCTGCTTTAATGTGTAAATTTAATAGTAATCAAAATGCTGGTTATACTCAGGTACCATATTCAGATGTTCCACAATATGATTATTGGGAAAACGTAAGTGTAACATCTGAATGCATGCCTTGTACAGGAAGAGTTACTAATAATAGTCCGTGTGGTTTTAGTAATTATAGTGCTCAATATGTTGTTACTAGAGATTTAATGGCTCCCACTAGGGATGAAGCTTTAAACAAGTGTAGAAATAGTTCTAAAGGTAGAGAATGGCGAAGTCAAGGTTTTGATTGTGCCGCAAACCCTAGTCTTTGGTATGTTGGTGTGCTGCGTGATCCATGGCGTCAAGGAAATCAAGGGAATTGGTATGGAATAAAAGCTCCGAGATATACAAACGGTAACGTTATTTACCAAGTCAACACAACAGAAGGGGATGCGAAAGTCAAATATATATATTACCTTTCTTATTTCTCTATTTCTGCAGGTGGAAGTGGTGAGTGGTTAACTGAACGTCCTGGTCAATACCGTAGTTCTAGTTATCAGTTATATAATTATAAAAATCAGGAAAACGAATTTAAAAATGAAGTGAGACAAGAATATGGTTCATTTGATAATACGAAATATGAAGTTGAAGTTGATAAAGCAGGAGCTTCGCTTCTTAGTGTATCTGGTATTTTTACAAGTCAAGTAAAAAATTTTCTTAATAAGAATTCTTTGTCTTTGACTACGAATAACTTTAGTATTAATAAAAGTACTGGGGATGTTAGCATAAGTAATTTTTATTTGAGAGCTATTAATGGTAGCCTTTATGGTCAGCCTATAAAATCAGCACCCGATTTATGGAATGTACGTCAAAGGGACTATTGGTATTGGATTCCATTTCGTATAAAATTAACTTATAATGGTGAAGATGAAGAAAATCCGGAAGAATGTGTTTGGCAAACGCCAAAAGAAGAATCTGAGTCAGATGGTGGCACATGTGATTATAATGTAGTAAGAAATTTTGATGATGAGTGTATATTGAATGGCGAATCATTAATTAAAGATGTTAAAAGAATAAATAATTATTGTTATCTTGAAGCTGCGAATGGTAAATATGAAGAATATGATTTTAATTTTGTTAAGGAAAAAGATATTGACGGAAATGATAAAATTTATGGTCCTGGGTGGAACATAAACTGGACAATATCGGCTGTATATACTAAAGAATATACGCTTGTAATTAGAGATGAATTATTAAATGAATCGGACCTTAGTGACACAACAAAATCAAGAATAAGAAGCCAATGTCGCAATTATGCAGAAAATCTACTACCTAAAAACGGTACTAAAATTTTGCCAGATGAGTTAGAGGGTGGTGATTGGATAGTGAAAGAAGGAACAAGAAAAGTTACACGTGATGCTACTACACCAACGTATTCATATACTGAGGAAGTTACTTATCGATATAAAGATCAATATGTTCAAGTAGGAACTGGACTTGTTTCTGATACTCAGGTCAATAAAATAAACTATATAAAATTACCTGAAGGACATTATAAACTTCTCGCAACTACTGCTCCTGGCAAATATTCTTTTAAAGTTTCTCTTTCTAATGTAGAGGGTCTTGGGGGAGGTAGTATGGATTGTCCTTACAAAGTTGAAGATAAAATTAAAGTAATATGGCGTCCAATTTCTTTACAAAACCCTTTCCCTGGTTTTGACGGTAGCACACGTGAAAGTGGAATTAATTGGTCACAAAATGATATTGATACAGTAATTGATGAAACAGGATATGACAAAGAACCAATTTATGAATTTGAATTAGGTCCATCTGAAATTGCAAGTATTAGAAGATATAATAATAATCATGAATACTCTGATTTCACTTTAAGATGTAATAAAAATGGTGAGGAATGTCGTTTTTCAGATGAAATAAGAAGTTTGTTAGGGAATTCCGCTAGCGGAACTTGTTGGGGAACAAATGCCGATTTTGAAAATTGTAGAAATTAGAAAATTGACATATAATTGTAAAATAAAAAACAAAAAAATGATTTAATGTTAAAAAAAGTTATATTTAATGGTATAATTATAAATAGATAAAAATAGATAACTATTTGTAAATCAAACGAAATTTATAATAAAATCTATTAAAACAATTATACTAGAAAGCATCTATTTAATCGTTTAACGATTAATAGAAAGGACTGATGCAGTATGCGTGAATCTTTTTGGGGAATATTTATAATTGCTTCCGGTATAGTTATTTTATCAGCGATTTATGTTTTTCAATCAATAACTAATACTGATGAACATAATTATAATTTATTAAAAGAAACAACTGAAGCAGCTATGTATGATGCTTTAGATTGGTCAGTTTATAGTGAAAATGGCGAAATTACAATTAATAGAGAAAAGTTTGTTGAAAATTTCGTTAGAAGATTTGCTGAAAATGCTAATTTATCTAGAGATTATCGTATTCAAATATACGATGTTAACGAATCACCGCCTAAAGTTAGTTTACAGATCACTTCAAAAGGTTTATCAGCGAGTGACCAATTTTCACTTAATGGTAAAACAATAACATTTCAATTAAGTAATCGATTAGATGCGATTATGGAAACAAAAGAAAAATGACAAAATCTCATTTATGAGATTAATATAAAAGAAGAAAAGGAGAAGAATATGAATAATTTTGCAAACAAATTAAAACAGTTTTTTAAAAACAAAAATACGGTAACAATTTTAGGTGTAATTGTTATCATCGCTTTATTATACTTTGGCTATACTTACACAATAAATCGTCAAACAGAACCAGTTCGTGTTCCAGTTGCTACTCAAGCAATTGATCCTCGAACTGAAATTACAGCTGATATGATCGAATATAAAGATATTCCTAGCAGTGCAATAACAGAAAACGTTATTACTAATTCTAGTGAGTTAATTGGTAAATATAGTAGTTATAATACTGTTATACCAGCTGGAAGTATGTTTTATACTGAAACCATTATTGAAAAAGAAGAATTGCCTGATATAGCTTTTACTGAGGTTAAAGAAGGTGAAATAGTTTATAACTTTTCAGTTGATATGAATAGTACTTTTGGAAACTCTATTATGCCTGGTAATTATATTGATATTTTCATGAAAGCGGAAGATACAGATGGTAAAGTAATGGTTGGTAAATTAATTGAAAATATTGAGGTTTTAGCAATGAAAGATAGTTCTGGACAACCTGTATTTGAATCAGTAACCGAAACTAGGACCCCATCAATGATGATTTTTGGTCTTGAACCAGAATTATACATCTTACTTAAGAAAGCTAGTTATATGAATGATTATGGTGTTGAATTATATCCTGTTCCACATGGTGGTGATATTTCAGTTGAAGAAGGGACAACCCGTGTTAGTACGCAATATTTAAGAGATTTTATTAACGCTAATACTGTTAATATTCCAATTGAAAATACGACTGATGAAGAAGATAGTGGAGAATAAATATGTTTGACAACATGTTTGATCAGGTTGATTTTGGCGCATTAAAACCATATTTAGAAAATGATGATGTTACAGATATTTCATATAGTAATGGTGGTCAAATATGGCTAAAAACTTTATCACGTGGTATATTTAGAATTGAATTACCTAGCGTTAATAATGCTTTTATGGAAAAATTAGCGTTCCAATGTGCGAATGTAATGGGTAAAAGTTTTAATATGGCTCATCCATTTCTTGATGCAGAAAGTACGGAGTTACGCCTTAATTTTGTTCATGATTCAATTGCTAGAAATGGCATTGCTGTTGTTTTAAGAAAAACTCCAGCTAAAGTAAGATTAGAACATAAAAAGTTAATTGCTGAAAAATATATTACTGAAGATATTCATAATTTTTTGATAAATTGTGTTTTAGGACATTGTAATATAATTGTTTGTGGGGAAACTGGTTCTGGTAAAACCGAATTTGTAAAATATTTAGCTTCTAAAACTAAAGAAGATGAAAAAATCATCACTATAGAAGATACTTTAGAATTACATTTGGACAGAATATTTCCTCATCGTGATATAGTAGCTATGAAAACTAATAACATTGCTAGTTATTCAGAAGTTTTAGTAACATGTATGCGTCAAAATCCTAAATGGATCTTATTATCAGAGGTTCGTAGTGCTGAAGCTGTTTTAGCAGTTCGAAATTCAATTTCTTCAGGGCATTATATCTTATCAACTATTCATGCTGATAAAGCAGCATCTATTCCTAGTCGTATGTATAGTTTATTAGAAACTAATCAAGATATCGAACAATTTTTAACATCTATTCATCGTTATATCCAAATAGGTGTAATGATTAGAGGTTATCAAGATAAAAATACCAAAAAATTTGTTCGTGAAATTGCTGAAGTAACAGAGTTTTATGTTGATAGTAATAATAAGCCTAAAACTAATGTTATTTATAAAAAAGATATGGAAGGACGTCAATTTAGAAATCAGCCAACTAAATATTTAATTGATTATTTAGAAGGACAAGGTATAGTTTTAAATAATGTTATTCAAAGTGATAATGTTCAGAATATGAATACTAATCAAATGAATAATCAAAACATTAATATTAATCCAAACGTTAATAATCAAAATATTAATGCTAATCAAATAAATAATCAACTAAATAATATGAATAATATAAATCGAACTAATACAGTTACTTCAAATCAAACTAATATCCCTAACCAAGGATATAGACAAGTAAATACTAATCAATATCAAACTATATCAAGCTATAATACTCAATATAATAATCAAAAGAATGAATAAGGAGGGAAAATATGGTAACAGGAATTTTTATAGCATGTATTGTTATATTGCTATTTATTGTTCTTTATAGACAAAATAATGGTGAACATATTGGAAAATACATAGTTAATCAAACAGCTTCTGTTTATAACAAATATGCTCCATATTCTTTTAAAGAAGTTAGAGATAAAGTTAAAGATTTAAATCAAGAATATACAACGAGACAATATGCTATTCAAGTTGTAGCTTTTGGTTTAGGAGCTGGGGTAATCGGTTATTTATATTTCTTTAACTTAATTGTTTCAATTATTTATGCAATAGTAGCTATCTTTTTTGTTCCATATCTAACTTATTTAAGATGTAAAAGAGTTTATAGCGAATTTGTTTTTGAACAAATTCAAGTATATACAACTAATACTATTATGGAATTTGCAACAACTCAAAGCTTTGTTAAATCACTAGAAGGTGTATATGAATCTGGTGTTTTAGAAGATCCAGTTAAATCAGATGTTAAAATGATGATTGATTTAGCTTATGAAAATGGGACAATTAATCAATCAATAGAATATATGAATAACAAATATGATTTTTATATTGTTAGAAATATGCATCAATTATTTTTACAAATAACTGTTGAGGGTTCAAAAGATGCAGGTGCATCATTAGAAAATATGTCACAAGATATTGATAGATTAGTTGAAGCTGTTTATCGAGATCGAATTGATAGAGCGACATTTTTTAAAAAATTTGTTCAATTTGGTATAGTTCTTTATTTAATGGTAATGTTAGTTCAATTCTTGTTAGGGTATGACACCTACATAGTTTTATTAGATAATTTCTGGGTAACGTTACTGTTGCACGGAATTGTTATTTTAAATACCTTCTTCCTATTAAGAGGTGTAAAATATTATAATGAAGATGTGGGGGCGGAATAATGTTAGATTTTATTTTTCAATACTCTTTTGTCTTTATTGTCATAATTGTTATTGCTATTTTAGTAGTTAATAAAAAAATTAATACGAAAGCGTTTATTAATGAAGTTGAACCATATTTTAAATTCTTAATGGAAGAAGATTATGTTTTCTTGTTAAGAGCTAGATATGGTGATGGAACTGATGAAGATATAAAAGCTTTGTTTAATAAAAGAATTAAAAACGGTGTTATCGGTTTTGTAGTTGCTTTTGTAGCTATGGTAATTAGTTATGATGGACATATTTTTGTTTCATTACTCGTTGGTTTAATTGTTGGGTATTTACTTTTTAAATCACCATATTCTTCTTTAAAAAGATATTATAATAGAAATTTATATCAAATTAATTTAATGTTACCTTATTATTTAAAAAGTTTAGAAATTTTAATTCAACATTATACTGTACCAGTAGCTATTGGTAAGTCGATTGATACAGCACCTGACATTTTTAAAGATGGTTTAAGAAAATTAGTTCAAAAAATCGATGAAGGTGATTCTTCGGTTGAACCATATATGGATTTTGCAAGACAATATCCAGTAAGAGATTCAATGCGAATGATGCGACTTTTATATCGTTTAAGTTTAGGTTCACAAGAAAGTAAACAACAACAATTATTAATGTTTTCTAGTAACGTATCGGTTTTACAAAATAAAGCACGTGAACAAAGGTATAAAGACCGTTTAGATAAAATGGAAAAAAGAACTTTAGTCATGCTTATGGGTACTGGTGGTGGGATTTTATTCTTACTACTAATTGCTATTTTTAGTATGATGTCTAGTATTTCTGTTTAAATTCATTGATAAAAAGTATATAAGATGTTATAATATTAATGTATATAGTATGGGGAGGTGAAAATAATGAAAGAAGCTGCTGGAGAAGCTAATTTAACAGTAATTACAATTATTTTAATAGGAGTTGTAGTAGCTGTTGGTGTTATTTTAGTTCCAAGATTAATGGGAAATACTGGTAAAAGAGCTTGTTGTACTGACGCTGGTGGGAAATGGAATGGTACAACTTGTGCAGACTATGTAGATGCTGGTGGATTAAATGCTTATACTAAGTGTGTTGCTGCTTTGGGACAAAACGAACAAAACGAAAACTAGAAATTTTTTATTAAATAAAATAATAAGTAGGAGGTGAATAACACATGAAAGAGAGTATAGGTTTTACTTTTACTTTGAATTTTATTATAGTATTTATATTTATTTCGTTTGCTGTATTAATAGGAATCATGTGTTATTCAAAAGCCTATAAACTTAATAATCGTGTTATAAACGAAATTGAAAAGTGTGAAGGATTTAATAGTTGTGCTGTTTCTGAAATAAATAGAGTATTCAGTAACATTGGTTATAGAAGTGTTAGTGGAGAATGCCCTAGAAGAGATGGCATTAGTGCTATAAGTAGATCAGAGTATCCGGCTGGTTTAGATAATTATGACTATTGTATCTATTTTGAAAAAGGTAATCCTGAATTTGATTACGAAAAAGATGGCGATAGGTATTATCGCTATGGTGTTTTAACATATATTTATGTTGAATGGCCATTATTAGATTTACAAGTTCCTGTTTATACTAAAACCAATTGGATATATGATTTTGAAGGTAACAGTTAAGGTGGTGAAAAATAATGAGAGAAGCTACAGGAAATGCTTATTTGTTGAATTTTATAATTGTTTTCATCGCTATTTTTATTTTGTTTTTAGTAGGTTCAATTGCCTATTCTAAAGCATTTAAAGTTAAAGGAGCTATTATCGAAGTTATTGAAAAAGAGGGTGGATTTACAAATAAAGCTAGGGATGATATTGCTGAAGCTTTGGGGCAGTTTGGCTATCGTGTTTGGCAAAATGGTTGTTCTGATATAGAAGGAATGGAGAATTTAAGCAATCAAAGTTTACAATATGATTATTGTATTTATAAAGCTACTGACGGAAATGAAAGTAGTGCTGTTTATAGAGGTGACTATTATAAAGTAGTAACTTTTATTACATTTGATTTTCCACTTATTAGTGGTAGTATACGTATTCCGGTAGCTGGTGAGACTAGAAATTTAAGGTGAGGATGATAGCATGAATGTTATAGTTTCTAATCGTTATGAAACAAGTTTAAAAACATTAAATATCGATGTTATAAAAACAGTAGCTGGTGAATTTGAAGCTAGGCAACTTGTTTCAATGTTTCAAAATTTCTTTTTTCAAAGAATGATTTTAGATATAACCGCTATTGTTAATTATAAAGACATTCAAAATATACAAACTTTATCAATTTCACTAGATATGGATAAAGTTATTTTGTTATTGGATGATTCTATAGAGGTTAATTCACCTACATATATATCACAACTTATTTCAATTGGTATTTATAATTTTGCTAAAAATTTAGAAGAAGTTCAATATTTACTTGAACATCCTAATACTTATCGTGATGTTGCTCATCTTCATCGTTTAAATGAAAATAATCTTCAAGTAAATCAAGGAACTAATTTAAATTCTAAAAAAGAAGTTAATTTACAAGTTAATAGTCCTAAAATTATTGGAATCAAAAATGTTACTAAACAAGCAGGTGCGACTACTTTAACATATATGTTAGTTAAACAACTACAAAAAAAACATTCTGTTTTAGCCCTTGAAATCAATAAACGTGATTTTATGTATTTTAATGAAAAAAGTATGGTTAGTATATCAGATAGTGACTTAAAAAACATTTTAAACCAGAATATAAATAAAGACGTTATTTTATTAGATTTAAATGAAAGTAATCAGGCTATATCTTTATGTAATGATGTTATTTATTTAATTGAACCATCAATTATTAAATTGCATAAAATGATGTTTATTAATCCTAATATTTTAAAAAAATTAGAGAATAAAAAGATTGTTTTAAATCAAAGTTTATTAACTGAAAAAGATGTTAAAGATTTTGAAAGCGAATCTAATTTAAATGTATTTTTTAATTTACCACCAATAGATGAACGAAAAAACGATTTTCCTATTTTAGAACAATTGATTTTTAAACTGGGTTTGTAGTATAATAATTGCATATATTATTTGTAAGGGGGCAGAATATGTTCGTTTTAGATATAATGTGTGGTAATGTTACTATACCTGATTCAGTAGCTAATATTGTAAGTATGGTAATCAAAGCTTTTTATATTGGTATTCCCATTTTGTTAATTATTTGGGGAATGTTAGATTTAGGAAAAGCTGTTGTTTGTCAAAAAGAAGATGAAATAAAAAAACATCAAAAAATGTTTTTTAGAAGACTTATTAGTGCTATTTTAGTTTTCTTTATTGCAGTAGCAGTTGCTTTTGTTATAAAAGTATTGGCTGGTGCGGATGTACCTGGTACTCAAGGTATTTCGGAATGTATTGAGCAGTTAGTTGATTATTAAATAGTAAATATGTGTCAATTTTGTTTTTAATTATTGACAAATGTTAGAAATTAAAGTAATATAATATGTAGAAACAGAGGAGGTTTATTATGTTTATACTAGATGTAGTGCCATGTGGTGGTGTTAATATTCCAGAAGAATTAATTAATGTAATTAAAATGGTTATTAACTTTATTTATATCGGTATCCCAATATTATTAATTATTTGGGGAATGTTAGATTTAGGAAGAGCAGTTATTTCTCAAAAAGAAGATGATATTAAAAAGGGACAAAGTACTTTCTTTAAAAGATTAATTGCAGCAGCAATCGTATTCTTTGTTGTTGTTATCGTTAAATTTGTTGTAGGTATTTTGCCTATAAGTGAAGCTGAAAGTGTAACAAGCTGTCTTAATAATATTTTTAACTAATTATTTAATAGTAAAGAATAAAAAAGTAATGATAAAATGTTTATTATTGCTTTTTTTTATGATATAATGTTGATGTGTATACTCACAATTTTAACGGAGTGATAATATGAGAAAAATATTTATATTATTGTTTTTTACAATTGTTTCTTTATTTAGCGGTATTAGTGATGTTTTTGGATTAGATGAATTTAATGATGAACACAATTTTTTACGATGTAATTATAGTGATGGAAATATTACGGCTACTTTTGTTTATAATGTTTCTGAAAACAAAATAGCGTATTCGCTTGGTAATCAAACAATAACATATATTATACACGAAGATGGAAGAAAAAACAGCGAACCGGTACAAAATGCTTCAGAAATGAACGAATGGATTAAGGAAAATAAAACTTGCCCTTCGCATGCGTTAGTTATAAATTACTCCGGCTGGTTCTTAAGTCATACTGAGTTTTATTTAGGTAATTCTGATGATTTTACTAGTGTAAAACTGGATGTATGTAATTCTTCGACAAACGCTGAAGAATGTTTCAACAAAGGAAGCCATGTTCTTAAATGGGATGGTTTTCTTCGCCAAGTAGATAGCGTATTTTCTGATGATGAAAGAGGAGAAGAGATTACAACTGAAGAGAATGAAAATTTAACAGACGAATATGATGCTTTAGGCTGTTCTGATATTACAGAAAGCGACGAAAATTATCAAAGGTGTTTGGAGTTGGAAGGGTTAATCGATGATGAAGAGGAAAATATTCAGGATGCTGAAGGTTCACCTGAAATGCAACATTTAAGAGATCAATATGGCTCTAAAGATATTGCTGATGAAAAAATAAAAATTACTGAAGGTTGTGGAATAATTTCTGGTGAAGTTGAAGTAGATGGAGAAATGGTAAGCCTTCAGGATATTTTACATGACATTCTTGTTTTTATAAGGATAGCTGGAATAATTCTTGTTGTTATTTTAGGAGCAATTGATTTTGTTAGATCAGTAACTTCATTTAAAGATGATGAATTAAAGAAATCTTGGGGCAGATTTTTAAAACGTATAATAGCGTTAGCTTGTTTATTATTGTTACCTACAATAATTGAATTTTTATTGACTAATATTGATATAACTGGTGTAAATGAAGATAGTATCTTTTGTGATGTATAGAGGGTGGTGAAAAAATGTTTGATAGTACAAACTTTCTTAATAGTATTTGGTTGTTTCTTTGCAGGGGGGTTTATTGGTTTGCTGAAAAAACCTATGGCTTATTTATTGATATAGCAGAAGTTAATTTGTTTACACAAAGTGATTTTGAATCATTTAGTTCAAGAATATATGTATTATTAGGGGTAATGATGTTATTTAAATTATCTTTTTCTCTTATAAATTATATCGTTAATCCCGATAATTTTTCAGATAAAGATAAAGGCATGGGGAAGCTTGTTAAAAATGTAATGGTTGTACTATTGTTAATCATAATTGTGCCGTATATTTTTGATTATGCTTATAGATTACAAAAAGTTGTTATAGGTGGAAACGTTATTCCTAATTTAGTTTTAGGAATAGGAAGAGATGCGGGTGAAAGTGTATCTACCGGAAACGCAATGGGGCAAGAAATGGCTTTTCAAACTTTTTCGGCATTTTTTACACCGACTGAAGCAATTTTCCCTGATGATGATAGTACTGCCTCTAATGATGGTAGGAATGAATGTATAAATAATTTATGGACTGAAGATGAAGATGGCCGTTTTACAATGAAAGAGGAATGTGCGACTGCAATAGACGCAAGTAGTGGAACTTCGTATGATGGTACTATTTCTGAAGTGTATACTTTAGCTTTTCAAGAGTCTAGTATAAATATTTTAGCCAATACAGATATTTATAAAGCAACTACTACAGTCGGATCAGAAAAAATTCATACTTTTGATGTTAATGGTTTTATTGCTTTAATAGCAGGTGGTTTTCTAGGTTGGATATTTTTAATGTTTTGTTTTGATATAGCAGTTCGTTCTGTAAAGTTGGTCTTTTTACAATTAATAGCTCCTATACCGATTATTGCTTATGCTGATCCAAAAGGACAATCTGGTGTTTTTAAAAAATGGGTTAATAATTGTGTAAAAACTTATTTGGATTTGTTTGTAAGATTAATAGCTATTTACTTTGCAATACTTGTTATTTCGATGTTAGGTGATCGAACAACAATTGAACAAATAGGTGACAGTAAACTTGTGTTTATATTTATAATGTTTGGAGTATTATTATTTGCTAAACAATTACCAAAACTAATTGAAGATATAGCAGGAGTTAAAATGTCTGGTGATTTTACTTTAAGACCAATGAATAAATTACAACAAGTACCTTTAGTTGGTGCTGCAGCTGGTATGGCAGCTACAAGAATAGCTGGAGGAATAACAGCTGCAAGAAATGATCATACTGGTCATAGAATAAGAAGATTTTTTGAAGGAGGAAGCGCAGCAGCTCATGAAATGAGAGGTAAAATACCGCTTTCTGGACTAAAGCCAGGTTCTCAAACGGTTAGAAGTGTTACTGATGCAAGAAAAATAGGTTATAAACTAGCAACAGGAAATGAAATGAGAGCTTTCTCACCATTAAATTGGGTATTTGGTCGTAGTGCTGAAAGAGAATATTTCAAATATGATGATCAAGCTTCAGACCTTAAAAGAGAGAGATCTGGATATGAAACTGCAGTAAAATCTGCAAATAGAAGAATGGATAGTTTAGCAAGAGATAATGCTCAATCTAACACAAGAATAAATGAGTTAAGAGGGTTAAGAACAGCTACTACAGACAATGACGAAATAAGAAGAATCGATGCACAGATTAATTCATTACAAAGTCAAATTACTATAAATCAAACCGAAATGGATAATCAACAAGCGATTATCGAAGAA
The DNA here is from genome assembly GCA_944368805.1 of uncultured Bacilli bacterium. Classification (GTDB taxonomy): domain Bacteria; phylum Bacillota_I; class Bacilli_A; order RF39; family UBA660; genus CALVXC01. The sequence goes on along the minus strand of CALVXC010000007.1, from coordinate 12,664 downwards.
AATGAAAATAAAATAAGAGCAACTGATGGAGTACTTAAATGGCTAGAAGATCAGCAAAAAGATTTGGCTGGTGCGTATAGTAATGTAGATGAGTCTAGTCACAAAACAGCTAGTGAAGTTACAGCTAAATATGAAGCAGCAACTGGAAACACAATTAATTTAGAAAGGGGTAGAAGATGAATGGATATTTAATACCAGCAAATAGTAAAAAATCAATGTTGATATTTGGATTGTTTAACAAATTTGATTTAATCTTATTTGGTAGTGGGTTAGTAGTAAGTTTCATCTTACTATTAACCTTACCAATAGAAACACTTTGGGTAGCTTTACTAGCTATTGCTCCTGGGTTAGTTACTGGTTTTCTTGTTTTACCAGTACCTAATTATCATAATATGTTAACAATCTTAAGATCAATGATTGAATTTTATACATCAAGACAAAGATATGTATGGAAAGGATGGTGTTATTACGATGTCAAAAAAGCAACAAAAAAGTAAATATACAGTAGATGATATTCCAGTTAAAAGTATAACTAACGGTATGATTGTTTTAGATAATAACCAAAAAGTAACTGGAGTTAAAATTTTACCAAGAAATATTTTTATTAGTGATTATGGAACACAATCTGCAATTATTGATAACTTAAAAAATGTTTATAATCAAATTGATTATGAGTTTTGGTTAGTAGTTGCTGATCGTCCAGTTGATATTAATGTTTATCAATCAGAATTACAATTATTATATAATAACACTAACGATCCAATTAGAAGAAAAATGATAATGGAAGATATAAATAAATCTAATATGTTTGTTTCCAATAATGTTGTTGATACTGAATACTTTATTTTATTTAAAGAAAAAGATCAAGAACTAGTGGGCAAAAGAATTAGAAATTTAATTACTAGTTTAGCTAATGCAGGTTTAAATTCTCATCAAGTTACTAATGATGATTTAAGATTAATATTAGACAATTTCTTAAATGCTGGACAAACTACTAATTTTGGGACGGTGATTGGTTAATGGATATTAAAAAACAAATAGCTCCTAAAGGACTAGAATTTAAACCAAATGAATTTATCATTAGTGATAAATATGCAACTATTATGACTGTTATATCATATCCTAAATATATTCCAGTAGGTTATTTATCTTCGTTAACTAATATGACTGGTGTTAAAGTAGTAGCTAAACATATACCACTTCCTTTTAGTGTTATTCAAAAAATGTTAAATAAAGAAATAGCTGATTTAAAAGTTAAATATCAAGAAGAACCTGATCGAACTAGACAAGAAATGTTAAGACAAGATTATGAATCACTAGAACAATTTATTTCACAATTAGCTTCTAGTCAATCTAAAATATATGATTTTCAATTACATGTAATGATTACGGCTGATTCTGAAGATGATTTAATTGCTAAAAAATTACAAGTTAAAAACTATATTGAAGCAATGGAAATGCGAGCTTTTCCACTTCGATTTGAACAAGAAAAAGTATTAAAATCAATTTTACCAATTTATCCAAAACAGGCTATTGAAGATAGAATTGGAACACCTATTCCAGCTCCTACTTTAGCAGCTATGTATCCTTTTGTTTTTGATAGTATTAAAGACCCTGGTTTATCTTGTTTATTAGGTGTTGATTTTTCAGGAGGAGTTATTTTATTTAATCAATTTTTATATCAAATTAGAAAAGAACATAATCGTAATAATGCCAATATGATTATTTTAGGAACATCAGGTTCTGGTAAATCAACAGCTGCTAAATTAATTTTAAGAGCTCATATTCGTAATGATCATCAAATAGTTGTTATTGATCCGGAAGGTGAATTACAAGAAATGACTAAATTATATGGAGGCGATTTTATTGATTTAGGTAAAGGTGGAGATTACGGCATGGTTAATCCATTGGAGGTTGTTTTAGATTTTGATGAAGAAGAAGCTAAACAAGGATTAGGTTATGCTGTATTAACTAGAGCTTTACAAACGTCTAAAGCTTTCTTTAAATACTATACACCTGATGTTGAAGATGATGTTGTAACTTTATTTAGTGAAATCGTTCAAGAGACATATCGCCGATTCGGAATGGATTTTAGTACTGACTTTACTAAGTTTACGTCAAAAGATTATCCAACATTCAAAGATGTTTATGCAACAATAAAAGGTCGATTATTATCAATGACGGAAAAAACTCATGAACGTGATATTATGGAAAAACTAGAAATTAAAGTTAGACCAATTGTTAAAGAATTAAGGTATTATTTTGATGGGCATACAACTATTAGTCCTAATAGTGATTTTATTGTATTTAATATTAAAGAACTAATGAATGCAGATGAAAATGTAAGAAACGCTTTATTCTTTAATATTCTAAAATATGCTTGGGGTTTAACTTTAGATCGTAATGTTAATACAATCTTAATGGTTGATGAAGCTCATGTATTAATGAGTGGGGGAAATAAATTAGGAGCAGACTTTTTAGCCCAAATTCAAAGACGTTCTAGAAAATATAACACAGGAACAGTTATTATAACCCAACAACCTAGTGATTTTAGTGATCAAGCTGTTATTACCCAAGGTAAAGCCATATTTGATAACGCCTCATACTATTTAGTTATGGGACTTAAAAAACAAGCTGTTGAAGATTTATCTAGACTAATTGATTTAAATGATAATGAAAAAGAAAACATTAAAAGATATAATCAAGGTGAAGCTTTATTTGTATGTGGTAGTAGAAGAATGCAAATAGAAATAGTAGTAACGGAACAAGAATTAGATTCATTTGGCTCAGGTGGGGGTTATTAAAAGATAATATAATTGGAAGTAGGTGATTTACTTTGAATGAAAATTTAAATAATGAAGAATCATATGGAAATGAAGAAGAATTATATCAAAATAATGCTTCTAATGTAAATCAACCTACTAATAGAACTAATAAAAGTAAATCAACTCCAATTCGTAATTATATAAGAGAACCTAGAAATAATAAAACTAACGATAAAAAAAATAACAATAAAACAAATAATACAAGAAATAATATGCAAAATACAGGCTTTCCTAGAAGATTAGCTAATAGAGTTAATAGAAATAATGGAAAACCTTTTTCGCCTAATAATAAACAAGAAAATAATTTTCCTAAAAAAAGATCTAATACGTTTTTTAATAGAATTCCTAATCAATCAGATCAGAATAAGCAAAATGAAACTATTAATGAAAATAATAAAGCTAACATTGAAAATAACAAAACCGCTCTTGAAAATAATCGAAATACTATTTTAAATAATTTTTTGTATACAAAACAGCAAAGAAAACAATTACAAAAAGCAGTTAAACAAAAAGTTAAAATAAGAATATTTTTAAAAATATTACCTTATTTACTTCTTATCTTAGCAATTTTGTTAATTTTATTTATAATACTATATTTTAGCCACTCTGTTTTAGGAATTTTAAATGATTTATCAGCTACTAAATCAATTACTAATGGTGATATGGAAGTTGAAGAATTATTTCCTGGTGATACCAATCAAGCTGAATTTAATGAAAAAATATTAGATTATTATGAAGAATATAAAAGCTGTGGAACTGAAATCGATATTAATCTTATTATGTCGACTTTAAACTACGGAAGTAACTTATCAAAGATTTATGATGATGAAGCTAATACAACTTATGAAGAAGACGCGATTGATGAAACGGAAAACGCTACAGAAGAAGCTATGTCTGATGCAGAATTAAAAGAAAGAAAAAAAAGATTAAAAAAATTAGTTAAAAACCAAATTTCTGGTAGTTGTACTTTAGATCTTGAAAAATATGATGAATATTTACTCGAAGAATATATTCCGGAGTATTTATCTGATTATTATGTAGAAGGCGAACGTGAAGAAGAAAGTAAAGAGAGAATTTTAAATGATATCCATATGCAAGCTAATTCTTTTCATTTTTGGTTTGAAGAAGATGAAGATTATTGTATAACTTCTACTGGAACCAATTGTTCATATACTATTAATGGACAAACTGTATCTAATATAAAAGTTGAACTTATAAATTGTAATGCTACTAGTAAATCTAATAGTGAAGTGTTACTTACTTTAGACTTTGAAGATTATATTAAGGGAGTAGTTTACGCTGAAACAGATGGCTATCCGATAGAAGCCCAAAAAGCTCAGGCAGTAGCGGCTAGAAGTTTTGCTTTAACTAGACAAAAAGCGATGTGCCCGGGTAATCCAGATGATTGTTTTGTAGGATATAATTCATCTACTAATACAATTAGAATGCGTGCTTGTGAAAATGATCAAGTTTATTGTGATTGGGAAAATGGTTGTAGTCGAAACGGTTCAGGGAATGTTACAACTTATACGCAAGGAACACCAGGTTGGAAATCTGGTATGAGTGGAGATGAATTAACTCAATTTGAAGCAGCTATGGATTCTGTAGCTGGTCAAGTATTAGTAGATAGTGACAATGAAATATATTATACGAATTATACTCAAGGTAGTGGACAAAATCAATGGAAAGAAACAGCTGACGCTGGTGGAGATTATTATGAAGCTTTATTAGGTTATTATGGAACTGATAAAGATGTTATTTCAAATTGTCAACAGTCTAGCACACAAGTAGCAATAGGTGTTGCAGGATCTACACATATGCCGATTTTAGAATATACTCGTATTTCTCAAAATTATAGTGGAGGTCATGATGGAATAGATTATGCAGCTCCAGAAGGAACTTCAATATACGCTATTGCTGATGGTGTAGTTGATAGAGCCCAAGATTTAACGTATTCTTATGGTAAATGGGTTAGAATTAGACATGATATAGATGGTGACGGAAATGTTGATTATTATACTATATATGCTCATATGAGTGAAAGATTAGTTAATGAAGGAGACACTGTAAATGGTGGCCAAGAAATAGGTAAAGTTGGTTCTACAGGTAATTCTAGTGGAAATCATTTACATTTTGAAATGCGAGACGGAAATAACAATGTTATCGATCCTAATCCGATATTAGAATCAATTCAATCAGGAACATCTAATTTAGGTAATTCTAGTACATCAGAAATTAGTGAAAGTACAAGGGCTGCAGAAGATATATATTACAATCAACACGATTACACACAAGCATATTGTGGAGATATGCTTAGAACATATAGTGGATGTTCTCATTCAGAACAAGCAACCATATCTACTAGTGGTTGTGCTGTAACTTCACTAGCAATGGTAGCTGCTACTTTAAATAATGATACCAATATAACTCCTAGTTCTGTTGGATCTTGGGTTTGTGATAATACAAATTATCGTACGGAAATGAATGGAACGTCTTGGAGATTATTCCATGATGAAACGATGCAAGAAAATTTAGGAATAAAAACTAATGTAATATGGGATAATAGTATGAGCTCTAAACCTTCATCTGATGAAATAATGAGTACAATTATCGAAAAACTTCAAAATGGTGATATGATAATTGCTTCACTTAAAGATGATAGACTAGACTATCATAGAATAACAGAACATGGTGAGGAAGATCCAGGAAATAATATCTGGGGAACTAAAGGTGGACATTTTGTTGTTTTATCTTCAATAAATGAAGAAGGACAAATAAAAGTATTAGATTCAGCTAATGAAAATAAAACCGGATATTATAGTCAAGAAGATATAAGAACTAACTACGTTGGTGCAATAAATAGTGGTATATGGTCTTTTTCAGGTACTGGAAGTAATAATCAAAGAAACGCTAATGTATGTGTTACTAGTAATTATTCTCAAGCAGGAGATTATGCTACTTGGAAACAAGGTAGTTATGTACCTGGAGCCAATACACCATGGGAAAATATTCATCTTGGTTCAAGCAAAGCAACAATTAGGAGCGCTGGTTGTACTGCTACATCAGTAGCAATTCAAATAGCTCGTTCAGGAACACAACTTACAGTTAGTCCATTTGATCCAGGAGTATTTGTTGAAACCTTGAACGCTAATGGCGGATTTACTAGTGGTGGATATATAACATGGACTGGATGGCAATCTATCGCACCTAACTGGGTTTATGATGGTAAAGAATATTTTTCAGGTTCAGAAAGTAGTAAAGCCAACCAAATAAGTGAATTAATTAACGATAACAAATATTTAGTTGCATGTGTTAAAGGAGTTGGTGCTATTGCGTGTGGTCACTGGGTAGCGATTGATCGAGTTGAAAACGGAAAAATATACATGTTTGATCCAAGCAGTAATGAGACAGTAGTAACAGAAAAATATTCAATATTTGGCTTAACCCAAGCAGCAGTTTTCCATAAAAATGACTAAAAGGAGGGATTTATGAAAAAATCATATATTATTTTAGCAATTATTTTAGTTAGTTTTATGATAATTATGTATTTAATATTTGGATTTAATAGTAAAAAAGAAACATATATAGTTATTGGAAATGATGTTAAGTGGAAATTGAATAATAAATGGGAAGATGATAATACGTCAGTTCAATTTCCTACATCCACTAAATTTAACGTTTATGATGAAACTGGTTATTTGGGAAATTATATAATAAAACATCATAATGATAAATGGTATGTTTTTGATGAAAGTGATAATTTTATAAAAACGAGTGGTGATATTTTTGCTACAAATGATTCAGCAATTGTTTTAGAAGACTATGAAGTAACAGAATTAAATAATGATGATTTAAAACAATTAGATGAAATTTTAAAAGAATATGATATTTTAGATTACACATTACTTTCAATTAATAAAAAAATAGAATTTGATTTTAATCAAGATGGCGAAAATGAAGAACTATTTATTGTTTCTAATTTATTTTCAGAAGAAAATAATGGTGAAGATTTATTTTCATTAATTTATTACGTTAATAATAATAAAGTACAAATTATAAAAGAAAATATAGTTTCTAAAGAAAATGAATTAGATTCTCAATATTCTGATGTTGGATATATTTTAAATGTAGATAGAAATAAAAAATACGAATTGATTATTAAAAATGAGTGTTTCAATAATGTTTGTGAACCTTGTTATGAAATGTATAAATTAAAATTTGGTAAATATAAATCAATTAAAAGTTGCGAGTAATAAGGTGATGAAATGAAAAAAGAATATATTTTTGTTATTGTTTTATGTGTTTTGTTTTTAATAGTTGTTTTAGGTATTTATTATCTTAATAATCGTTACGATATTATAGATTTAATTGACGAAAAGATTCACAATGTTTCTAAAGAAAAACATTATAGCAATGAAGGTGTTCTAGAAATTGAAAATCAGATTAAAATTTTAGATTTAAAGAAATATCTTCGACGATACGATTTTGAAGAACCACAAATAGCTGAATATTACGTTAGTGAAATAACAGAAAGAAATATCGAAAAATTAGAGAAAATTACTGATTCGATAGATATTACAACTTTAAAAATTAATCAAAAAGTAAGATTTGACTTTGATAGTGATGGTAGTTATGAAAAAATATATATATTATCAAATGTTAAAAATGAAAAAATAAATGATTGGATAACAGCTATTATTTATGAAGATAATGGTAATTTATATTCATTATTTAATCAAAAATATAATCAAAATAGTATAGATTTAGGAATCAAGTATGAATTGATTAATATTGTTGATTTTAATAATGATGGATTATATGAAATAATTATTAAACCTAAAGTTAGTGGAAATGATAATAGCTCTAATTGTTATAATTTGTATGAATTAATTAATGGTGAATTTAAAAAAGTGATTGAGTGTGATTTACTATCATCTGTGGGATGATAACATAAATAAAAGAAGAATAGTTAATAATCCAAAGAAAGTGCTACAAACATTATAAAATATGTTATAATATTTGTAGACTTTTTAATTAAAACGGGTGGGTGATTTGATGAAATTAAAAGTAAGAGTAAAAAAAAGCGATCTAATTGCTTTTAGTATATTTGGTATTATCTTATTTTTTCTAGTTGGTTTAGGTATTTTAAACATTACTAGTTTTGGTGGAACAGGCCAATTACACGGTTTTAATCCATTACCAATATTTACTAATCAATATTTTTGGACGACCTTAATTATTACTATAGTTTTTCTAATTGCTATTATATCAGGTATTTCTTCTAAAATATTTGAACGTGAAAAAGGTGTTGGTTTGAAAGTTGGTCAAAAACAAGAAAAAAACTACACAAATTGGTTAGACGAAAAAGAAATGAAAAAAGAATTGAAAATGGTTTTGCCATCCGAACCAGTATCTCAATATGCAGGGATACCACTTATTAATAATGGCAAAAAAATATGGGTTGATGACGGAGAATATCATAGTATAATTATTGGTTCGACCGGTAGTGGTAAAACCGAAATGCTAGTTCAACCTTTAGTTAAAATATTAGCTAAAAAAGGTGAATCAATGATTATAACTGATCCGAAAGGTGAAATTTATGAAAATAACGCTAATGAATTAAGAGAAAAAGGTTATAATATTGTTTTACTAAATTTTAGAGATCCTCAAAAAGGAAATTGTTGGAATCCTCTAACCCTACCTTATCAATTATATAAAGAAGGTAATGTAGATAAAGCAAACGAATTAGTTGACGATTTATCTTTAAATATTTTATATGATGAAACAACTAAAGGACAAGATCCGTTTTGGGAAAAAACTTCAGCTGATTACTTTTCAGCTTGTACCTTAGGTTTATTTGAAGATGCTAAAGAAGAAGAAATTAATTTAAATAGTATTAGTTTGATGACAACAGTTGGTGAAGAAAAACTTGGTCCTTCAACTTATATAAAAGAATACTTTACTAGAAAACCACCAACATCAACTGCTTATAGCAGTGCCGCCAGTACTATTAATGCACCTAAAGATACTAAAGATAGCGTTTTAGCCGTTTTTAGACAAAAAATAAGATTATTTGTTTCAAGAGAAAACTTATCTGAAATGCTATCACATAGTGATTTTGATATGAAAGAAATCGGTCGAAAAAAAACAGCAGTTTTTTTAGTAATTCAAGATGAAAAGAAGACATACCATTCTTTAGCTACCATTTTTATTAAACAATGTTATGAAACACTTATTGACGTTGCTCAAGAAATGGGAGGTAAATTACCATATCGAACTAATTTTATATTAGATGAGTTTGCTAACATGCCACCTTTAAAAGATGTTACAACAATGGTTACAGCTGCTCGTAGTCGTAAAATAAGATTTAATTTTATTATTCAAAACTTTGCTCAATTAAACGAAGTTTATGGTAAAGAAAATGCTGATACCATTAGAGGAAACTGTGGAAATATTATTTATTTGATTAGTACTGAATTAGCTGCTTTAGAAGAAATTAGTAAACTTTGTGGTGAAGTAAAATCAAAAGAAAAAGATAAAACAGCATCAACCCCATTAGTAACTGTTAGTGATTTACAAAGAATGAAAAAATGGTCAATAATTGTTTTAAGATTACGTAAAATGCCATTTAAAACAACCTTAACACCTAATTTTAAATTAGAAGAGAATAATGCATGGGGTAAAAAATATGCTAAAGCAAGTTATCCACAACGTGAAAAACAAGAAATTAAAGTTTTTGATTTAAAAGGTTTTGTTGATAAAAAGCGTGACGAACGTATTTCTAAAATGCTTAGTGATTTAGAAACTAATGAAGGTGGAAATAATAAAATACCTTTTCCTAATTTTCCACCAACAGTTAATGCACCTTTCCCACCAATAAGTGATAGTAAAGGCGTTAATAAAGGTTTTGATGTTGATGCTTTAGTTAAGAAAATCGATGCTAAAATAGCTGAACTTGAAGAAGAAGAACGTCAGGAAAAAGAAAAAATTGCTAAAAATAATAAAATCAAAGAAGAAAACAATAACAATATATCTATTAAAGAACAAACTAATCCTATTAATAAACAAGATATATTAATTAGCAAACCTAATAATCAATTACCTAAAGAAAAAATAGTTAAAGAACAATCAAATGATCAACCATATGATAATGATTATGTAACTGACGATCAATTATTTGACGATTTCTTTAGCGATGAAGAATATTAAAAAAATAAACGTCTAACCTCTATACATTTTTATATCCTACATATAATATGTTAGGGTGATTAAAAAATGGTGGATAGTATCTCAATTGCTGAATTAAAGCAAAGATTAGGTCAGATTAATTTAATCGATACAAGATCTATTATAAAATTTAATAATAACCACATTCCTGGTGCCAAAAATATCCCCCAAGAAAAATTACTAGCTGATCCTAGTAAATATTTAAATAAATTTGATACGTATTATCTTTATTGTGAAAAAGGGAAGACAAGTGCGAATGTATCCTTAATTTTAAATAGACAAGGTTATAAAACGGTTAATGTTGAAGGTGGTTATGAAAGATGGATCCTTATGAACTAAGAAATAATTTCTTAGTTTTTTTCATAAAAAAATTAGGATTAACCTAATTTTAAAAGTTATTAAAGTTTCAAATCTCTCATGATTTATCCTCCTTATTTATAATATACTATATTCATTCAAAAAAAACAATAGAATTTATAAATTATTAAATAAAAATTAAGTAAAATTAGTAAAATGATTAATTCCAATGTAAATGATAATATAGAATCAGACAAAAAAGATACCCAATTAAAGATGTTTTCAAATAGTGAATTTTTTTTAATATCCTTTGAATTAAAGTGTTAGTTTTTCTTTTGATTTCTATTTATTTTCATCTTATTTTAGATTAAAATTTATTTTTGTTAATTTAAATTTTTAAATACAATATTTTATAAAATAATTGTTCCATTTAGAAAAAAATTTCAGTTAAATTAGTAAAACAAAAAAATTATACTATTTCTATATTGTAATGTTATAACATATTGTGATATAATCTAATAAATAATAAACGATATAAGAGGTGTGTAGTATGGCAAAATATGTATTTGTTACAGGAGGGGTAGTGTCAGGTCTTGGGAAAGGCATCACTGCCTCTTCTTTAGGTTTATTACTTAAAAGTAGAGGATATAAAGTTTTTATGCAAAAATTTGATCCTTACATTAATGTTGATCCTGGAACAATGTCACCGTTTCAACATGGTGAAGTTTTTGTTACAGCCGATGGTAGTGAAACCGATTTAGACTTAGGTCATTATGAAAGGTTTATTGATGAAGAATTAAACTATACTTCAAATATTACAACTGGAAAAGTATATTCATCAGTTATCGAAAAAGAAAGAAGAGGCGATTATTTAGGTGCGACTGTTCAAATAGTTCCCCATATAACTAACGAAATAAAAAATAAAGTTTATGAAGCAGCAACCTCATCAGGTGCTGATATAGTAATTACAGAAATTGGTGGTACGGTTGGCGATATTGAATCAATAGCTTATTTAGAATCGTTAAGACAAATCCGTGATGAATTAGGAAAAAAAGAGACCTTTTTTATTCATACGACTTTAATTCCCTATATCTATGGATCTGGGGAATTAAAATCAAAACCAACTCAACATAGTGTTTCTGAACTTCGAAGTTTAGGTATTCAACCAGACTGCTTAGTATGTCGTGTTCCATTTTATATGGACGAAAGCGTTAAACAAAAACTATGTTTGTTTTGTAGTATTCCAAGAGAAAACATTATTGAAGCAGTTGATGTTCCAAACATTTATCAAATACCAATTAACTTTTATGAACAAAAAATGGATGAAGTCGTTTTAAAACAATTTGGTTTACCTACTAAAAAAGCCGATATCAAATATTGGAAAGAATTGATAAAAACAGTTGATAACTTAAAAGAAGAAGTTTCAATTGCCTTAGTTGGTAAATATGTCGAATTACATGATGCTTATTTATCAGTAATGGAAGCTTTAAAACATGCCGGTTATAAATATAATAAAAAAGTAATTATTAAATGGATAGATGCTGAAGAATTAGAAAACACCAAAAATCTTAACGAAACTTTTAAAGACGTAAGTGGAATATTAGTTCCAGGAGGTTTCGGTTCACGTGGAATTAATGGAAAAATAATAGCTTGTAAATATGCTAGAGAAAACAATATTCCATATTTAGGAATTTGTTTAGGAATGCAAATAGCTGTTATTGAATTTGCAAGAAACGTTTGTGGTATTAAAGAAGCTTCATCAACCGAATTTGATGAAATGTGTCCAGAACCAATTATTGATTTAATGGCTGAACAAAAATCAATTATCAATATGGGAGGAACGCTAAGATTAGGTAATTATAATTGTAAATTAACTAAAGGAACTCTAGCGTATAAATGCTATAACAACAAAGAAATAGTTGAACGTCATCGCCACCGTTATGAATTTAACAATAAATATAAAGATATTTTAGAAGAAAATGGACTAACTTTCTCTGGTATAAATGAAGAAAGTAATTTAGTTGAAATTGTTGAATATAAAAATCATCCATTTTTTATAGCTTGTCAATTCCATCCAGAATTTAAAAGTCGTCCAACCCATCCTCATCCATTATTTGATTCATTCGTTAAAGCTAGTATTGATTTAAAAATCAAAAAGAAATAATTGTTTATAAAAGTAAACAATTATTATGTAAACAAAAAGAATAAAAGAAAGTAATATTAAAAAATAAAACCTTATTTTGCTCAATTCCAAAAGTAAACGCAACTTTTAAAGGTTAAATGCAACCATTAGTATGATTATAAGCTAGTAACAA
>CALVXC010000006.1 GCA_944368805.1 uncultured Bacilli bacterium | reverse complement strand
TTATTATTCTCTCATTTATTTTCTACATTAATTCTATCAAATTATTTTATTTTTTGCAACCACATTTATATTATTTTGACCAACAATTATTTTTATATAAATTATTTAGTATATTTATCTATAATGGTTTTAACAAAAGAAGCATATTCTACCTTATCACTTTCACTAGCTTCCATTAAACAAAGTGGTGGAAATAAAACACACCACCAATTATCACCTCTACCTTCTCCTAAAGTTACCACAACTGATTCATAATAACCTTCATCATAAACTACACCTTTAAATTCTTTTTTAGGAAAATAGTTATAACCAAAGTTTATTTTATAACCTAAAGGATATTTTTCAGAATCTAATAATTTTTTAATATCATTATCTATTATAGATAGATTTTCGTTTATTATTTGTCGTGCTTCATCAATAGATTCACTATTTTTTAATAATTTAGTCATATTTTGTTGTAAATTATTTTTAACTTTAGTTTTAATATTTTGATCATATTCGGAATTGCTATTAGGAATTACTCTTAATCTAATTGCTTCATCAGGAATTATTACTTTAGCTTCGCCTATATTTCCTGCTAAAAAGAACAATAAAATAAAAGATAAAATAAAGACTATTTTTTTCATTTAAAAACGCCTCCTAATAAATATTGGGCGTTTTTAATTTAATTTATACATTATTTATGATAAGTTTCATTATTTAAGATTTTAAATGAACGATATATTTGTTCTAATAAGATAACTCTAAATAATTGATGGGGAAAAGTTAGTTTAGAAAAAGATAAACGATAATTAGCTATTTGTTTTATATCTTCATGTAAACCATATGAACCACCAATGATAAAAACTAAATTAGAATTATGATTAAAAATTTCATTAATTTTAAAAGCTAAGGTTTTAGAATTCATTTCTTTTCCTTCAATATCTAACGCAATAACATAATCTTTAGGTTTAATATGTTTTAAAATGTATTCTTTTTCTTTAACTAAAGAAGTATTTTCATCTTTTTCTTTATCTACTTCAATTATATTTATTTTATGAAATTTACTAATTCTTTTTAAATATTCACTAGTTGCATCATTATAATATTTTTCTTTAATTTTTCCAACAGCAATAATTGTTATCATATTTCTATCAACTCTGTTCTTTCATTTTGTCTAGCTATTATAATTTTTTCGATATCTTGATCTAAAGTATCTATTAAAGTATTATAGGCTAATGATTCAGTATTATTTTCTTCACTTAAGTGACTTAAAATAATTCCTTTCGTTTTATTTCCAATTAATTTTTTTAAATAATAAGAACAATCATGATTTGATAAATGACCTCTATCACCTAATATTCTTTGCTTTATGGCATATGGATAACTACCATTCATTAACATGTCAATATCATGATTACTTTCCATTATATATAAACTTTTATTAGATAATTTAGAATGAAACTTTTTATTAATATAACCAGTATCGGTAATATAAACGACTGATGATTGTTCATTTGTTAGAACATAACCATTAGAATCATCGGTATCGTGTGATGTTTTAATAATTTCTACTTTAATATCACCTATATTCATTCCATCTTCGATAAAACAATAATTATTAATAACCATAATAGTACTTAGCTCTTTATACATTGATGGTGTTAAATAAATTATTGGATTGTATTTTTTTATAAAAACTTTTAAACCATTAATATGATCAACATGCGTATGGGTTATTAAAATACTTTTAATGTTTTGAGGATTTATATTTATGTCTTTTAATTTACGTTCAGCATTTAAGCAACTTATACCTAAGTCAATTAATAATTGAGTAGTAGAGGAGGCAATGTATGTAGCATTGCCTTTACTACCACTGGCTAAAACACAAGCTTTCAATTATATAATGTCCACGGACTGATTAAACTTCCTCCATAATAAGGAATTCCACCAGTTGCGACTCCAAAATGTAAATGTGGTCCAGTTGAATAGCCGGTATTTCCAACAAAACCAATTACTTGACCTTTAGCAACCGTTGCTCCATTGGTTGTATTAAATCCTGAAAGATGAGCATACATCGTATAATAACCATTATTATGATTAACAACGATATAATTACCATTCATATAATGATATCCTAATTGAACAACTACACCGTTATTAGCTGAATATACTGGTGAGCCATGTCCAGTACCTGATATATCTAAACCATCATGTAATAGACGAGTTCCTCTTATTGGATCAATTCGGTAACCATAATCTGAAGAAATAGTATAACCACTATTAGTTGGCCATGCCCAATTAGTTAAACTACCAACCGTTGGAATAATTTTACTACCACGAACAACAATCTCGTTAACAGTTGGTTCTAATTCTTCTTTACTAACAGGATCAACGTATAAAATTTCACGATTGGCTAATTTTACATTTTGAGTTACCCTTTCTAAACCATTTGATCCCTGTTGTATAACCTCATCATCACCTTCTAATCTTGAACTGTCAAATTGCTCTTCAGTTCGATATTGACTAACTATATCTTGAACGACATATTCTTCAACAATAACATTTATTTGAGGATTGGTTTGAACAATATTTACTTCTTGTCCTGCAAATAACAAATCACTAGAACTGTTTATATCTGGATTTGAAATTAAAAATTCTTCTACGCTTATTTGATTATTAAAAGCTATTTGATTAATAGTATCGCCATCACGAATAATGTACTTACTACGTTTAATTTCGTCACCAAATAATAAATATTGCGCTAATTCATCAGAACTACTATAAATTTTTTCATCAACCGGAATTTGTTTTTCTTTAATAGTAATATCTTCATCTACATAAACATTTTCAATTATCGTTCCGGTTGTTTCAATTTCTGGTTGGGTATCTTCTAAATAATTTTCATATTCTTCTTCACCAACAAAAATTTTAATAACTTCTTCAACAGCATCATCAAATATATCTTGATTTAATGTATAAATGTTTTGTTTATCATCATCTTCGATTATCGAAAATTGATATCCTTTAATGGTAAACGGTTCTTCTTCTTGAATAATATTATATATTTTAGATACATCGTCTGTTTGTTTGTTATAGGTTGTAAGTTTTTTGATTTCTAAACCATCTGGAGCATAAACAGTATCGACATTAAATTTCTTTTTTATATGTTCACCTTGTTTATCAATATATTCTTCTAATTCTTCTTTTGAATTAATAACACCTATTACTTTTTCATTTAAATAAACTTGATAATATGTATTAGGTTGTTTAGGTGTTTTATAACCAAATCCTAACAAGAAAATAGCTATACTACCAATGATTACTAAAACAATAATTCCTATTTTTTTCATGCTTCACCTTCTTTGTTGATCATACTTACAAAGGTACTAGTATTACGTCTAAAGATTAAATCAATGGTTGTAGTTGGACCGTTACGATGTTTAGCGATGATAAATTCACTTTTACTAGTATTTTCATCGATTGATAATTGTTTATCATAATAATCTTCACGGTAAAGAAATGCAACTATATCTGCATCTTGTTCAATAGAACCTGATTCTCTTAAATCGCTCAAAATAGGTCGGCGATCTTCTTTACCACGTGTTTCAGCAGTTCTTGATAATTGCGATAAAGCTATAATCGGAACATTTAATTCCATAGCTAAAGTTTTTAAAGAACGAGAAATATCTGCTACTTCTTGTTGACGATTGCCACTATAAATTGCTGAACCTTGAATTAATTGTAAATAGTCGATAACAATTAAACTTAAACCATAATCAGAACTAGCTAATCTTCGACATTTAGCTCTTATTTCACTAATTGTCATACCTGGTGTATCATCGATATACATTCTGGCTTCTCCTAGACGACTTATTGCTTCATTTAAACGTTTCCAATCGTTATGTTCTAAACGTCCTGTTTTTAATTTGTGTCCTTCGATTTGACCAACTGATGAAAGCATTCGATTAGCTAATTGTTCAGCGCCCATTTCCATATTGAAAACAGCTACTGTTTGATGATTATTCATAGCGACATTAGTTGCGATATTTAAAGCTAAAGCAGTTTTTCCCATAGCTGGACGAGCTGCTAAAATAATTAATTCATTAGGGTGTAAACCGGATGTTATTTTATCAATATCATAAAAACCAGTAGCTACACCTGTTATATCGCCTTTATTTTTAGATAATTTTTCGATATCTTGTTGTGTTTTATATAAAACATCTTGAATTGTTCTAAATTCGGTTCCTTTACGATTTTTAGCAATATTAAAAATCTTTTTTTCAGCATTATCTAAAACATCGTTAAAGTTGTTGCTTGTATCATAGCCTTCATTAGCAATATTAATTGCTTCATCAATAAGACGTCTTAAGGTTGCTCTTTCATCAACTATTTTAATATATTCGTTAATGTTTCTTGCGGATGGTACACTATTAATTACTTCTGTTAAATATTCAACATCACCAACTTTTTTTAACCATTTTTTATCTTTTAATTTAGTTGTTACGGTTGTAATATCAACGGGTTTTCCTTCATCAACTAATTGATTAATAGCTTCAAAAATTTTACTATGACTATCTAAATAGAACATATCTTTAGTTAAATTTTCTAAGCTTTTTTCTAATGCAGTTTTAGATAAAAACATTGATCCTAAAACTGACTGTTCGGCTTCAATGTTATGGGGCATTACTTTTTCAGGCATAATAATCACCTTAACTTTCTTTAATCAACTCTACTTTTAATATAGCATTCACTTCTTTATGAAGATTAATTTTTACATTATGATAACCTAAACTACTTAAAGGTGTTTCTATTTTTATCTTTTTTTTATCAATTTCAAAACTATGTTTTTTTAGTTCATTAGCAATTTGTTTAGAACTAATGTTCCCAAAAACACGATCTTCTTTACCAGTTTTAACTGGTATTCTTAAAGTTGTTTTTTCTAATTGTTCTTTTATTTGTTGACATTTTTTTAAATTAGCTAAATTTTCAGCTTGATTTACTTTATTTTCGTGTTTTAAAATTTTTATACTTGTATCGGTTGCTAAAACAGCATAACCTTGTTTGATTAAAAAGTTTTGACCATAACCATCTTTAACTTCTTTAATCTCACCTTTTTTACCTTGGTTTTTTAAATCTTTAATAAAGATAACTTTCATTTAATCACCTACAATTTCTATAATAGCTTTTTTTACTTTATCGATTGACGATTTTTTTATTTGAGCTGCTGCTTCAGTAATATGACCACCACCACCTAATTGAGTCATAATTTCTTCAACATTTATTTTTCCAATTGATCTTGCACTTACACCAATGGTTGTTTTACTTAATTTCCCGATTGAGAATGATGCTTCAACTTCATCAAATTGTAATAGTTCTTCAGCTATTGTAGCTAAATCTTCTTTGTCATAAATGTTATCGTCTAAAATGCACATAGCCATATTACGATTAATCATAAAACTATCGCGAACAAATTCTTGACGGCGAACAAATTCGTCTTTACTTTCTTTTAATAGTTCTTGTTTTATTACATTATCTGCACCCATTTTAGCTAAAAAGGCTGCTGCTTCATAAGTTTCGGCGGTTGTTTTAACATTGAAACTATTGGTATCAATTTCGATTCCTGATAACATAATTGTTGCGATTAAAGGGCTAACTTTTTTATTTAAGTATTTTAAGTAATTAGCAACCATTTCATTAGTACTTGAAAAGTTCGCACTTATATAGGAAAGTTTCGTATTTTTAATATAATCTTTTCCTTTGATGTGATGATCAATAACGACAATTTTATTAACTTGTTCTAACAGTTTAGGATATTCGACAATATCAGGTTTATGAATGTCTAAAATAATTAATAATGGATCTTTTTTTAATAATTTACGATAATTATCACGATTAATATAATTAATATTTATATTTCCTTCTTTTAATCTAATAAAAGCTTTTTCAACT
The DNA here is from genome assembly GCA_944368805.1 of uncultured Bacilli bacterium. Taxonomy (GTDB): domain Bacteria; phylum Bacillota_I; class Bacilli_A; order RF39; family UBA660; genus CALVXC01. The sequence goes on along the minus strand of CALVXC010000006.1, from coordinate 23,652 downwards.
GATTTATGGTTTTTAGTAGCATTAATAAAAATATAGCTATTTTTACCAAATGATTTTACTATTTCGTTCATACATAAAGCCGCACCAAAACCATCGAGATCCATATTACGATGTGTCATAAATATTATTTCGTTATTTTCCTTAATAATTTTAGTTAAGTTTTTAAAAATGTCGTTCATTAATTCACCTCAATATTAATTATACTATATTTAAACATTTATCTCAACTGGATTTTTTTAAAATGAATTGGATTAATAAAAAGAGTCTACTGTTTTTTATTAGTTTTAATTCTTTTAAAATAAAATAAAAATCTTAATTGTTAAGATCTTTATTTTCAATTTTTTTTATTTGATTGGCTAGAGCAGATATTTTTTTAAAACGATGATATAGTCCTGATTTGGTAATTGGTTTATTGGTTTCAGAACTAATAATTTCACTTAATTCTAATAAAGATGCTTCTTTATATTTTAATCGATATAAAGCGACGATTTGTTCTTTTTCGTTTAAAAGTTCTAAGCCACCATGTTTTTTTATTAATTCGATGTCTTTGACTTGTTTCATCGCTGTTTCAATAATTTTATCAACATTAGCTTGTTCGCAATTATTAAGACGATTAGTCATATTTTTATGATCACGATATATTCTAATATCTTCATAATACATAATGGCATTAAAAGCTCCAATTATTCTTAAAAAGTCACCTATTTTTTCAGCTTCTTTTATATAGACCATATATTTGTTATCTCGTTTTATTACTTTGCTATTTAAATAATCTTTGTTTAATAAATCACTTATCCATTTAGCATAATTATAATCATCGACTAAAAATTCTAAATGATAACGTGATTTTTTAGGATCATTAACACTACCTGTTGTTATAAATAAACCACGTAGATAAGAACGCGCTAATTCTTCATCATCAACGATATAATTTTTAGGAATTTTTAAGTATTTTTTGTTATCATAAATACTTAAATCATTTAAAATTAATTCTTTTTTATTTTCAATTTCTAATATATAAAGATGACGATTACGATAATTAGAACTTTGGCGAACAATTATTTTAGGATTTACTTCATATAGTTTTTTTATTAAATTAAAAATATGTCTGGCTACTGATGCGTTTTCGGTTGTTATTTTTATTTTTTTATCGATCGTGGCTGCGTTTCTGATAATGGCCGATAGTTCAGAAATACCATTTGGTCCAATAGTATCAATTTTACTTACTTCTTCTTTAACTAAACCAGTAAATGATATCACATAATCACCGAGAATATTTGAAATGATAGTTTAGCACTATTGTGTCTTATTACACCGTCTTCAATTGATACGAAGTTTTTTTCTATCAAATCGATATTTAATTCTTTTAAATTTTCATGATCGATTACTACTGGATCTTTTTGTTCTAATGTTTCATATTTTCTAACTAAAGTTTCACTTAATTTTCCATTATTAACAATAACTGTATTTACTTTTCTTTTACCTAAATAACTATTTAATAATTTAACATGATCGCTTACTTTAAAATCAGTAGTTTCACCTGGTTGGGTCATCATATTACAAACATACATAATATTGGCATTGCTTTGATCGATTTTATTTATGACTTCTTCACACAGTAAATTAGGAATAATACTTGTAAAAAGACTACCCATACTTAAAATAATACAGTCGGCATTTTTAATCGCCTGTAATACTTTTGGATTAGCTTGAGGTTTTTCTTTATAATAAACTTTTTTAATTTTTTTATCACTTTTGGTAATATGACTTTCTCCCTCAATAATACTTCCATCTTCCATTTCCCCCATTAAGGTTACATTAGAATCAGTTAAAGGTAAAACTTGACCTTTTAGATTGATAACCTTACCAAATGATTCAATACCGTTAGTTATATTTTCTGTAATATCACTCATAGCTGTTAATAATAAATTTCCTAAAGTATGTCCATCTAAATCACTAGTTGTTTGAAAGCGATAATTAAAAAGTTGTTCAACTAATGGTTCGGTTTCAGATAAAGCAACAATGACTCGTCTTAAATCACCGACAGCTGGAATATTAAATTCTTCTCTTAATCTTCCTGTGCTATGTCCATCATCACTAACTGTTACAACAGCTGTTAAATTTAAAGGATATTGTTTTAAACCTTTAAGTAATGAAGATAGTCCTGTTCCTCCGCCAAAAACAACTACGTTTTTTCGCACATTATCACCTACTTATTTATATTTCTAGTAACATTTATAGCAGCCGTTGCTGCTTCACCAATAGCTGTAGCTATTTGATACACATCTTTTTTTATAACATCACCACAAGCATAGATGTTTTTTATATTAGTCTGCATTTTATTATCGACAACAATATAATTGTTATCTAATTTTATGTTTGTATTTTGTAAAAATTGCAATTCAGGAATTAATCCTATAAAGATAAATAAGCCTCTAACTTGTAAGGTTTCATTATTATTTAAAATTAAATAATGTAATTTATTGTTTTCCATTTTTAATTCTTTAATTTCAGTATTATATTTAATTTCTACATTTTTTAATTGTTTAACTTTTTCTTTTAAAATTGAATCTGCTTTTATATGACTACTACGATTTAAAATAGTAACTTTAGAACAAATTTTAGCTAAATAAAGACATTCTTCAAAAGCACTATTGCCACTTCCTACAATAGCTACTTCTTGATCTTTATAAAGCATACCGTCACAAATGGCACAATAGCTAATACCGTGACCAATTAGTTCTTCTTCATTTTTTAAATTTAATTTTTTAGGACTTCTGCCACTAGCAATAATAATTGATTTACATGTAATTTCATTCTGATTAGTTATAATGGTTTTAGTCTTTCCGTTGTCTTTTATGGTGATTACATCTTCATAAAGGTAAGGAATTTTTAAATTAGTTACTTGTTCATACATTTGACTAGCTAAGGAAGACCCACTAATTGAAGTAAAGCCTGGATAGTTTTCAATAACGGCTGTTTTAACAATTTGACCACCTGGTGTAGCTTTTTCTATTATTAAAACATCAATATTCATTCTTTTTAAATAAATGGCTGAAGTCATACCAGCTACTCCTGAACCAATTATAACACATTCGTAATTTCTTTTCATACTTTTGCTCCCTCGTATTTTTTGTTTTTTCTATTAATAATTATTAAAATAATTCCAATAATAATCATAATTAAGGAAATTATTTGAGCGATTTTAAAATCACCTAGCATTAAACTATCAGTTCGCATTGCTTCAATAACGAAACGACCAATTCCGTACCAAGTTAAATAACATCCAGTTAGTTGACCTATTTTTAACTTTTTTAATTTACGAATTAGAATTAAAATTATAAAACCAATTAAGCACCAGATTGATTCATATAGAAACGTTGGGTGATAATAATTACTACCGATTTTCATTCCATCGATAATAAATTGTGGTAAATGAATACTTTGTAAAAAGTTTAAAGTTGTAATTGGCCCATGAGCCTCACCATTCATAAAATTTCCCCATCTTCCGATTGCTTGACCTAAAAGTAAGCTTACTACTAAAATATCGGTTAATTTTAAAGTATTGATTTTCTTTTTCTTACTATAAAAGATTATCCATAATAATCCAAAAATTATTCCACCATGAATTGCTAAGCCACCATGCCATATTTGAAATATTTCACTAGGATAAGTACTATAATAGTCCCACTCAAAAATTACATAATAAATTCTTGCTCCAATAATAGCACTTATTACTGTACCAATTATTAAATCAAGCATAAATTCTATAGAAATTTGATGTTTTTTAGCTTCTTTGATGGCTAATATACTACCGATAATAATAGCTGTTAAAATAATTACAGCATACCATTTTATTTCTATTGGTCCAATTTCTAAAAAATTAGGATTCAATTTAATCAGCTCCCTTGTTCTGTTTTTAATTCAAATAAAATATCACGAAGTTCCATAGCGCGTTCAAAATCTAATTGTTTAGCTGCTTGTTGCATTTCTTCTTCAATTTGAGTAATTATTTTATTAAGTTCTTTTTTACTACGTTTTTCTTTTTTAGGTTCCTTAGTTTCATCAATATTACTAATTACTTCTCTTATTTCTTTAGTTATCGTCTGTGGTTTTATATGATGTTTTTCATTATAAGCTATTTGGATATTTCTTCTTCTTTCTGTTTCTTTAATTGCAATATCCATAGCTTCACTAATTTTATCAGCATACATTATGACATGTCCATTAGCATTACGAGCAGCTCTTCCGATTGTTTGGATTAAACTTCTTTCACTACGAAGAAATCCTTGTTTATCGGCATCCATAATAGCGATTAAACTAACTTCTGGAATATCAATTCCTTCTCGTAATAAGTTTATTCCAACAACGACGTCGTATTTACCTTTTCTTAAGTCTTGAATTATTTTTAATCGTTCAAATGATTTAATTTCATTATGTAAATACGCTACTTTAATGTCTAACTTTTTTAAATAATTAGTTAATTCTTCGGCCATTCTTATTGTTAGGGTTGTTACTAATGTTCTTTCGTTATTAGTTATTCTTTGATTAATGTTTTCAACTAAATTATCTATTTGATTTTTTGTTGATTTTACTTCGACGGTTGGATCTAATAAACCAGTTGGTCTAATAATTTGTTCAACAACATTATTAGCTTTGGCTAATTCATAATCACCTGGTGTGGCTGATACATAAATGACATCGTTTAATTTTTTTTCAAATTCATCAAATTTTAAAGGACGATTATCTAAAGCACTTGGTAGACGAAAACCATAATCAACTAACACTTCTTTACGTGCTCTATCGCCGTTATACATACCTCTAACTTGCGGTAAAGTCACATGTGATTCATCGATAATCATTAAGAAGTCTTTACCGAAAAAATCTATTAATGTTGTTGGAGTTTCACCAGGTTTTCTTAAAGCTATTTGTCTAGAGTAGTTTTCAACGCCACGACAAAAACCTGTTTCTTCTAACATTTCTAAATCATAATTTGTTCTTTCTTTTAATCTTTGGTATTCTAATAATTTATTTTGCTCTTTTAATTCTTTTAGGCGATTGTCCAATTCTGTACGAATATTTTTTATAGCTATTTTTAATTTATCTTCACTAGTTACGAAATGACTAGCTGGAAAAATGGTTATCGTTTTTTTGTTATTAATAATCGTTCCCGTTACTAAATCAAATTCACTTATTCGTTCGATAATATCGCCAAACATTTCAATTCTAAAGCCTGTTCCATGTTGATTAATAGGAACAATTTCTAAAATGTCACCACGAACTCTAAACGTTCCTCTTTTTAAATCTATATTATTTCGTTCATATAACATTTCAACTAATTTATACATTATTTTATCTCTATTTATTTGATCATTAATATTTAAAGTCAATGTTTTTTTTCGGTATTCTTCTATTTCACCAATTCCATAAATACAAGAAACTGATGCAACTACGATAACATCTTTAGCATTTAATAAAGCCGATGTAGCAGAATGACGCAGTTCATCTATTTCATCATTAATGGAAGCATCTTTTTCAATATATGTATCAGTTTTAGCAACATATGCTTCTGGTTGATAATAATCGTAATAAGAGATAAAGAATTCAACTCTATTATTTGGAAATAATTCTTTTAATTCTCCATATAATTGACCAGCTAAAGTTTTATTGTGAGCTAAAACGAGAGTAGGTTTATTTATTTGTTTAATAACATTGGCAATGGTAAATGTTTTTCCTGTTCCAGTTGCTCCTAATAAAACTTGATGTTTTTCCCCTTTTTGTATTCCAGACACTAACTTTTCAATTGCTTCTGGCTGATCACCACTTGGATTATATTTCGACACTAATTCAAACATTTTATCACTCTTTTCAAATCAAGTACATAAATATTTTATCATCATTCTTTTAATAAAACAAGAATAGTGTTTTATCTATTCTTGTTATTGTTTAAATTATATTTTTAATAAACAATATTTATTTGATAAAAAAAGAATAGCTTATTATCTATTCTTTACTAATTTTTATTACTATTTGATAATATTGATCTAAATCATATTCTTCGGTATCAATATTAAATCCCATATTTTCAATTTTATTAGTACTTTGTCTAATTTCATCAACTGCTTGTCTTATATTGATATTTCTAATAGGTTGTTGTTTATTTTCAGGCATTTTTGGTTTCAATTCTTGAGTTTCTTCATTAAGAAAATCTGGTATATCTATTGTTGAACTCATAGTTGGAGCTTTAGGAATATTTACTTTTTGAATAACTGGTTCATTTGGAGTTTGTGGTTGTTCAATCGTTGCATTAGGAATTGCACTGAAATTAAAATTATTTGAAGAAACATTATTTGAACCAAAATCCATATTAACAGCTTGATCTTCTAAATTATCAATAAATTCTGGTTGATTAGAATTTGAATTAGTATTTTGACTTATTGGTTCAAATGTAGGTTGCATTGGTATACTTGTATCATTTTGTGTTGTCATTTCTGGTTTGATATTAAATACATCATCTATAGTACTTGTTTGAACATTAGTCTCTTTTTGTGGTTGTTCATCAATCATATTAAAAAATTTAACTGGTCTTAATTCATTATCATTTATTGGTAAATTAGTATCACTATTATTGGCTGCTGATGTAAAATTCATATTATCATTTTGACTTACAGCGTTTTCATCACTTTCCTCAATTGGTGTTGTTGGAATATTCATTTGATTTGGTATTGGTGATTGAATTTCCATATTATTAAATGATGGCATCGATGTTTGGTGATTGTTTGGTGTTTCCATTTGAATATTTGCTTGAACTTGAGTTTGAGTTGGAATATCATTTATAGTTACTGAATTTTCATCTATTGGAGTATTAGGTATATTAAAATCTGGTGTTATTTGGTTAGCTTGTTCTATTAATCTATTTACTTCTTCAGGCGTTGGAATGTTTTGTCTTGGTTCTGATTGTAATGCATTATTTTGATTATTGGATATATCATTAGTAAATGTTTGGTTAGTTAAATTAAGATTATCAGATCCTATTTGATTTATTGAAAATTGACTACCCATTTGATTATTAGGTATTTCAATATTTTGATTATTTTGTACATTTTGACTATTAGGCATATTAGGAACTATTGTTTGATTATAATTTTGATTATTCATTGTTTGATTTACATCATAATTTAGATTATTATTCATATTAGGAATATTATTATTCATGTTATTAGTATTTTCATTCATACTATTATCTTCACCAACCATTCTTTTATTCTCGTTATTATTTAATAATTTATTTATTTCTTCATCAGTTCTTCTAACCGTTAAACGTTCATTAATTATTCTTTGTAGCATTTGTCTTTGCTCATTTTTATCATTTATTTTTAAAAGTGAACGAGCATGACGTTCAGATATTCTATTTTCTAATAGTGCTTTTTGAACATCTTCATCTAAATTAAGTAAACGAAGTTTATTAGCAATTGTGGATTGATTTTTTCCTAATTTAATTGCTAAAGCTTCTTGCGTTAATGAACCCATATCTAAAATCTTTTTATAAGATATTGCTTCTTCAATTGGAGTTAAATCTTGTCTTTGAACATTTTCAATAAGAGCTAGTTCAGCACAACTATTATCATCTAAATTAACAACAATTGCAGGGATTGTTTCTTTACCAGCTAAAACGCTAGCTTTATATCTTCTTTCACCAGCAACTATTTCGTACTTATTACCAACCGGTCTTACAGTTATGGGTTGAATGACACCATGTTCTTTAATTGAATTAGTTAATTCAGCTAATGCATCTTCACTAAATCTTATTCGTGGTTGGAAGCGGTTTGGTAAAATATCATTTATATTTAAATTTAAAACTTGTCTTGCTATATCCACTAATCCCAGCTCCTTTATTCTTATATATATAATACTATAGTGTGGGAAATATTGCAAGTGTTTTTTGGGAAATATTTTTAAAAGCCACTGCTTAAGAAAGTGGCTTTTTTTTAATTTCGGAAAATTTGCGAGGATATTTTTTATTAGTTATTTTCAATTTTTTAATTTTAATTAAAGTACGATTACTTTTTTCATATGGTAATAAAAATTTTGTTACTGTAATTAATCTAGAATCAAGTTTGTTTAATACGTTATCTATCCCTTTTATTTCCCGGGAAATATCACCTTTCATAGCAATAAAATAACCATTTATTTTGACTAAAGGTAGACAATATTCAGACAAAATATTCAAAGGTGCGACAGCTCTAGCAGTGACAACTGAAAATTTTTCTCTTTGCTTTAAAGCAAAAATTTCAGCGCGCTGATGTAAAGCTTCAATGTCAACAAGACCTAACTGTTTAATCACTTCATTTAAAAATAAAATACGTTTATTTAATGAATCAACTAAAGTAACTTTTAGTTTGGGAAATAATATTTTTAAAACAACAGCTGGAAAACCAGCACCTGTACCTATATCACATAAGTTGTCTATTTTAGTTAAATCGATTGTTTTAACAATCGTTAAACTATCATAAAAATGTTTTAGATAAACATCTTCTTTTTTAGTTATAGCAGTAAGATTCATTTTTTGATTCCATTCGATTAATAATTGATAATATTTTTCTAATTGATAAAGTTGATGATCATTTAAAGTAATACCTAGTTTATTTAATTCTATTTTAAATTGTTGCTCGTTCATGATTTTCCTTTTTTATATAAATCATTAATATCGAAATATCAGGTGGATTAACACCACTGATACGTAAGGCTTGACCGATTGAAGTTGGTCTTACTTCTTTTAACTTTTGACGAGCTTCACTAGCAATATTAACAACTTTATCATAATCGATATTTTCAGGAATTTTTTTATTTTCTAATTTATTAATTTTTTCAGCTTCTTTTTGAGCTTTTTTTATGTAACCTTCGTATTTAATGTTTATTTCAACTTGTTCAATTATATCTTTATCAGCTTTAATATTAATTATTTCTTGTAATTTCTCAATTGTTACCTCAGGACGTTTTAATAATTCATAAATACTAGCGCTATCTTTAAGTGGTGATGAATCAATATTTTTTAAAAATTCGTTATTTTCTTTAGTGGGATTGATTCTATTTTCTTTTAAATAGTTTTCTAATTCTTTAATTTTATTTTCTTTATTCACTAATTTTTGATAACGCTTTTCATCAATTAACCCAACTTCATATCCATATTTTCTTAGCCGTAAATCGGCGTTATCATGACGTAACAATAAACGATATTCAGCTCTTGAAGTTAATAGTCGATATGGATCTTTTATTCCTTTAGTAACTAAATCATCAATTAAAACCCCTATATAAGCATCACTTCTTTTTAAGATAAGTGGGTCTTTTCCTTCTAATTTTAAACTAGCATTAATACCAGCTATTAGTCCTTGACAAGCTGCTTCTTCATAACCACTAGTACCATTTATTTGGCCAGCAGTATATAGGTTTTCAATTATTTTAGTTTCTAAACTCTGCTTTAAAATAGTAGGATAAATGGCATCATATTCTATAGCGTAAGCGTTTTTTAATATTTTGGCTTTTTCTAAACCTTTTAAACTATGAACCATTTGTTCTTGAATATCAATAGGCATACTAGTTGAAAATCCTTGGATATAAATATCATCATAGTATAAGCTTTCTGGCTCTAAAAATAATTGATGACGTTCTTTATCACTGAAGCGGACAATTTTATCTTCAATCGATGGACAATATCTTGGGCCAATTCCTAACTTTCCTTCAATTCCACCATACATACTAGATTTATTAATGTTTTGTTTAATAATACTATGGGTTTTTTCGTTAGTATAAGTTAAATAACATGGCGTTTGGTTTTCTATATTATAGTTAGGAATATTATCAAAACTAAAAGACCAATGAATGTTATCTCCTTTTTCTTCTTGTAATACGGAAAAATCAATACTGTCTTTAGCTATTCTAGGCGGTGTTCCAGTCTTTAAACGAATTATTTGGAAACCTAATTTAGCTAAATCTTCACTTAGAAATTTACTTGTTTTTTCACCATGAGGTCCACTAACTGTTCTTTTATCACCAATTAAAATATTGGCTTTCATATAAGTTCCAGTTGTTAAAATAACTGATGCACTAAAAATTTTATTATTTTTTTCCGTAACAACACCTTTTATTTTTTTATCTTCTACTATTAAATTCGTTACTGTATCTTCTAGTATATCTAAATTATCCTCATTATCTAATACTTTTATCATTTCTTTAGGATAAGTTGTTTTATCGGCTTGAGCACGTAAAGCTCTTATAGCGGGACCTTTTTTGTAATTTAACATTTTCATTTGGATTTGAGCAAGATCAGCTATTTTTCCCATTTCGCCACCTAAAGCATCAATTTCACGGACAACAATTCCTTTGGCACTACCACCAATCGATGGATTACATGGCATATCAGCAATATTTTTTATATTAGTCGTAATTAATAATGTTTTATGTTTTTTTCTAGCACAAGCTAAAGCTGCTTCACATCCTGCATGTCCACCACCAACGACAATTATTTCATATTTCATCTTTTCACTTCCTCTATTTTCCTAAACAGAATTGACTAAATAACTGATCAATTAGTTCATCTTCATAAGTTTCGCCAATAATACTACCTAATAAATTCCAAATTTCTTTAATATCAATTTCTATTATATCAGTTGGAATATTAGTTTTTATACCTTGATTAATATCATCGATTTTTTCTAAACATTGTTTTATAATAGCAATATTTTTAGAATTGGTTAAATAAGTTAAGTCATTTGTTTCAAATTGTTCTAAGTTAAATAGATCTTTAATGCGATTTTTTAATGTATCAATTCCTTCATTATTAGCAATACTCATTTGAATAAAATCTTTAGGTAATTTATTATAATCTAATTTAGTTTTTAAATCGATTTTATTAACAACAACAATATGATTTTTAGTCATAACATTATTTAAAATCTGTAAATCGTCTTCGGTTAATTCTTCGTTGTTATTTAGAAGATAGATTACTAATTGGGCTTGTTCAATTAATTCTAAACTTTTTTTAACCCCTATACTTTCAACTATATCATCGGTTTTTCTAATACCAGCTGTATCAATAAACCGAAATAAAACCCCATTTATATTTAGCGTACCTTCAACACAATCACGAGTTGTTCCTTCAATATCAGTAACAATAGCTTTTTCTTCATCTAATAATTTATTTAACAAACTACTTTTTCCAACGTTAGGTTTCCCAACAATTGAAACAGTAATTCCTTCAGTTAAAATTTTACCATTACGACTTTCATTTAAAATACGTTTTAATTCGTCTTCAATATCTTTTATTTTACTAATTAATTTTTCATTAGTAACTACTTCAATATCTTCATACTCTGGATAATCAATATTAACTTCGATATTAGCTAAAATTTCTAAAATTTGTTGTCTTAAGTTTCTGATTAAATTAGAAACATTTCCTTTAACTTCGTTTAGAGCAATCAGACGAGCTTTTTCCGTTTTAGCATTAATTAAATTCATAACACCTTCTGCTTGCGTTAAATCAATTCTTCCGTTTAAAAAAGCTCTTTTAGTAAATTCACCTGGATCAGCTAGACGACAACCGTTTGATAAAAGTAATTCTAAAATACGATTAGTTGTAGCAATTCCACCATGTGCATTTATTTCAACAACGTTTTCTTTAGTAAATGTTTTTGGTCCTAATAATACAGTTACTAAAACTTCATCGATTAATTTTTCTTGATCGATAATATAGCCATAATGGATAGTATGGGTCTTAACTTTATTTAAATCTTTTCCTTTAAATATTTTATTAACAATATTAATAGCTTCATCTCCGCTTACTCGAATAATCGATATAGCTCCAACTCCTAAAGAGGTTGAAATAGCAGCAATTGTATCATTCATATTCTTCCTCCTATAATAAAGTCAAATATTTCAATACTTTACTTTATAAATTTTTTAATATTTTTCTTTCCTTACGTGATATTGTACCAATTACTTTATAGCAAGTCAACAAAAAAAGACCTTAGTCTTCTTTGTATTTTATAACTACATAGCGATTAGGCGTTTCACCTTCGCTTTCAGTATATAAATTTTTAAAATCGTTAATGACGTTATGAACAATACGACGTTCAAACGAAGTCATAGGATCGAGTTTAGCGTCAACTTTACTTTTTAAAACTTCACGAGCTATTTTTTTAACTTCATATTCTAAATTTTTATTCTTTTTAACTTTGTAGTTAGAAGCATCTAAATTAATTTTTAAATGAAGATTAATTTGGTTATTAATCGTTTGACGAAGTAAGGTTTGTAAAGCTTCTAAAGTTCGTCCTTCTTTTCCAATCAAGATAGCATTATTATCAGAAACTAATAAGATATTATAAATATCGTCAGTTTGACGGATTTCAATGTTAATAGTTAAATTCATAAGTTCTGAAATTTTTTGAAAATATTCTTTTATAAATTCAATAACGCTTTCTTTAGTAATTACATCAATAGAATATTTTTTACTTGAAAATAGTTTTCCTTCTACTTCTTGTTCAATTAGATAAATATCATTTTCTGTTAAATTGTTTTTTTCTAAATATTGTTTAATTAATTCTTCTTTACTTTTACCAGTTAAATTAACTTTCTTTATCATTTTTCTTTCTCCTTTTTACAAATAAATTTTGAACAATGGTGAAAGTACTATTGATAATCCAATAAACAGCTATTCCGGTTGAAATAGTAAATGAAGCAATCGAAATCATTACTACCATGATATTGGTCATTAATTTCATTTGTTTTTCTTGTTCTTTTGACATCGATGAAGATGAATTTAACTTAAATGATAAATAAGTTGCTGCTATTACTAATAGAACAATTAATATGTATTGATAATTACCATTTGTTATTCCAACCCAAGGACTAGTTCCTAATTGGAAACCAAGAAAAGTTTCTTCAAAAACAGCAGGTAGACGATTTAATGATTCATAGAAGGCAAAGAATAATGGAATTTGAATTAAAGCAAAAATACAACCTGATAAAGGACTGATATTATATTTTTTATAAATCATTAACATTTCTTGAGCTTTTTGCTGATTACTTTGTGGATCAGTTTTTCCACGATATTTTTTTTCTAATTTATCTAATTCTGGTTTAGCTTTTTTCATATTTTCTGATTGCATAGCTGTTTTTTTCGTAATTGGTAATAATATTAAACGAATTAATAGGGTAATAATGATAATAGCTAAACCATAATTTTTAACGAAAGTTCCAACTTGAACAATTATCCAAGCTAATGGTTTGACAAAAATAGTTGTCCAAATTCCTTCATAACCACCTTCTAAAAATTTCATATCTGAACAATGAGGTAACTTATCTATGTTATGATCATTTTCCTCATATAATTTAACCAATTCTTCTTGTTCTGGTTGACATAAGATATTTTCCGTTAATCTTTGTCCTGTTACTTCATTAATAACCGCTTGATTATCATCGGTTTTTAAATATTTAGTACATCCAGTTAATGATAAGGCTAATAGTAAAACTAAAGTTACTTTTATTATTTTTTGGCGCATTTTATTTCTCCTTTATGATATTTAATTTAGCAATTTGCTTCATAAGCTCTTGTTTCATTTCGAAAAATGATAAATTTAAAATTCCTCTCTTAACTATTATAATACAATTAAAATTATTTTTATAGTCTTTTTGATCAATTATATTTTTTATTTGGCGTTTTATCTTGTTGCGTACAACTGCTTTACCGATTTTTTTACCGACTGATAAACCAAAATGATAAACATCATTAGTATTTTTTTCTATATAAATAATGAAGTTCGAACTTTTATAAGGTTTATTATTATTTATAATTCTTGTAAAATCAGTATTTTTTTTTAATATATTTATTTTTTTCACATAATCACAACCTTTAACAAAAAACCATCACATGGTGATGGTAATTAATGTGATAATACTTTACGACCTTTTTTTCTTCTTTTATTTATTATATTAGTTTCCATACGAGCAAAGAATCCGTGTTTTTTACTTTTTTTACGATTATTTGGTTGATAAGTTCTTTTCATTCAATACACCTCCTGAGATAAATTTAACAGCTGACAATAATTATATATATTTTTATTATATTTGTCAAACATTTTAACAAATTTTTTGTTAAAACTAGTTATTTAGACTTTATAATAATAATTTATGTAGTTATTTAACAGTTTTTCCACACAATTGTGGAAAAATAATTTTTTTTATTTCTTTTTTCACATGTGGAAAATAATTTTCCACAAAAAATGTGGAATTTTTCTTTCATTTTATAAAAAAATAAGGTAAAATAATAGATAACCGAGGTGATATAATGGACACTAGTACAATTTGGAAACAATTTTTAAGTAAAATTCAAGAAACTTTATCCCCAATGTTATATGAAACTTGGTTCTTAGATACTAAACTAATCGATCTAAAAGATGATACGGCTACAGTTTTAGTTCCGATGCATGTTCATAAAAAACATTTAAAGGAAAATTATAACGAATTAATTGAAGAAGTATTTACGGAAATTACAGGATCAAACTTTAAGTTTGAATATGTTATTGAAGAAGAGTTAGAAAAAAATATTAACGTCGACGCTGATTTAATCGGTGTTCCTTCAAACGCTAATTTCGAAAGTAATTTAGATTCACGTTATACATTTGATAATTTTATCGTTGGTGCAAGTAATAAATTTGCCAAAGCTACAGCGCTTGCGGTTGCCGAAAAACCAGGTGCGATGTATAATCCACTTTTTATATATAGTAAAAGTGGGTTGGGGAAAACCCATTTAATGCAAGCTATTGGAAATTATATTGTAAAGAATAGTAATTTAAAAGTTTTATATGTAACAAGTGAAAAATTTGTTAATGATTTTTTACAAATATGTAAAAGAAATAAAGACAATAATTTTGAAATGACGGATAATTTTAAAAACAAATATCGCAATATTGATGTTCTTATGATTGATGATATTCAATATCTTGAAATTGCTAATACAACTCAACAAGAATTTTTTAACACTTTTAATGAATTACATCAAAAAAATAAACAAATAATTATTTCTTCTGATCGCTCACCAGATGATTTAAAAAAATTAGAAGAAAGATTACGTACTAGATTTAATTGGGGACTAACGATTGATATTTTGCCACCTGATTTTAAATTACGAATGGATATTATTGAAAAAAAGATTGAAGAACATAATATTTCAATTAATTTTCCTCTTGATGTTAAAGAGCTTATTGCTAGTAATTGTACTAGTGATATTCGTAAATTAGAAGGAGCAATTACTCGTGTTTTAGCATACGCAACGATTATGAATGGATCAGATATTGATCTTGATTTAGCTAATGAGGCTTTAAAAGACTATTTTGTTAAAAGTATTCAAGCTAAAAATAAAGTTGAACAAGTTATGGCAGTTGTAGCTAATCATTATAATATTACGGTAGAAGATTTAAAAAGTAAAAAAAGACTAGCTAAAATTGCTATTCCAAGACAAATTGCTATGTATATTTGTCGAACCCAATTGGAAGAGTCCCTTCCTAAAATTGGATTAGAATTTGGAGGAAAAGATCATACAACGGTTATGCATTCTGTTGATAAAATAAAAAAAGAAATTCAAAATGATAATTTATTTAAAATCGAAGTGGATAAATTGATTAATGAAATAAAATAATTATTTTCCACAAGATAAAAATTTTATTTTCTCTTATTTTATATAGATTTAAAAAGTTTTCCACAATTTCTACAACAATAATAATAATAATTTATAAATAATAATAAAAAGAAAAGGAGTTTTGTTATGAAATTAGAAATTAAACAAGCTATTTTAATGGAACATTTAAATTATGTTATTAAAGGAATATCTAGTAAAAATTTAATACCCATATTAAATTGTATAAAATTTGAACTTACAAACAATGGTTTATTTTTAACTAGTACTAATAACGATATTTCAATTAAAACTTTTATTAAAGAAAGTAAAATTGAAAAAATTGTTAAATGTGGTGATATGGTTGTATCAGGACGATATATCTATGATATTGTTCGTAAATTACCAAATGAAATTATTTTAATTGAAGAAATTTTCGATTCAACAATCGCTATTTCGTCTAGTAATTCTTCATTTAAACTAAATTGTAATAATGTTAGTGAGTATCCTAATATTGATTTAGAAGAAAATAAAAATCCTATTTTATTAAATACTAAAGTTTTAAAAAATTTAATTCATCAAACAGTATTTGCTTCATCTACACAAGAATCACGACCTATTTTAACGGGAATTAATTTAAAAATTGTGGATAACTTATTAGAATGCACGGCTACTGATTCTTATCGTTTATCTAAAAAAGTATTAACTTTAAAAGATAAAGTTGACGAGAATGTTAATATAATTATACCTAGTAAAAATATTAATGAATTAAATAAATTATTAGTTGATGAAAATAATCAAGTAGAGTTACATATTTTCAACAATAAAATTATTTTTAAATTTAATGATATAATTTTTATGTCACGTTTAATAAATGGAACTTATCCTGACACTTCTAAATTAATTCCTAATGATTTTAAAATAACATTAAAAGTAGGTTTAAATGAATTTTATGATGCGATTGATCGTGCTTCTTTATTAACTAATGAAGCTGATAAAAATACTATTAAACTAGAAACTAATCAAAATTTAGTAACGATTTCTTCTAATATACCAGAAATAGGTAATGTTGAAGAGAAAATTGAAGTTAATAATGTGACTAAAGAAGATATTCATATTTCATTTAGTTCTAAATATATGTTAGAAGCTTTAAGATATTTAGATTGTGAAGAAATTGAATTATTACTAAATGGTGAAGTAAAACCGATTATCATAAAAAATATTGAAGACGATGGTTTAATTCAGCTAATTTTACCAATTAGAACTTATTAAAAGTTCTTTTTTTTATAAAATTCGACATATTTTGATAAATTTCGACAAAAATTTGTGATATAAGGTAGGAAATTCGACTATTTTTGTCGAATGATATAAGTAGGGAGGTGTATGGTTTATGAAAGACGGTTACGAAATTAATAAAGCAACATGTGCGATAATTCCAGTTGACGATACGAAAGCTAGAGTAATAGAAAAACATGATAGTTTTATTGTTACTAAACCAGTTCAAAAAATTATTGAAGATAGTTGTCGTTATTTTGGAAGTTCTTATCTTGGACGTTATGAAGGAACTAAAAATTTAATTGGCTTTAATTATAAAGCTCCAATTATTATTGAAGAAAGTAATGAACTTATTTTCTTTCCAACTAGTTCACCAAGATTTAATCGTTGTTCTTGGATTAATTTAAAAGCAATCAAAGATTATAAGCGTAATGAACGTTATGCAATTATAAACTTTGAAAATGGTCAAGATTTAGAAATTGATATTTCTTACGAATCATTAGAAAATCAAATTTTAAGAGCAACTCGATTAGAATCAATTTTACGAACAAGAAAATTAGCATAAAAAAAATGGCTATATAGCCGTTTTTTTATGTTAAAATACTAAAATTTATGGTATAATGTATATAGATGTAGAGGAGTACTTAAAATTATATATTTCTTAAATATCAGATTTTTAGGCGAAAAGAGGGAATTTATGTACATAAAAGAAATAGAAATCGTTAATTTTAGAAATTATAATAATGTTAAAATAAATCTGCATGATAAAATCAATATTATATATGGCAATAATGCGAGCGGGAAAACTAACCTTTTAGAAAGTATCTATGTTTTAGGATTAACTAAATCACACCGATCATTTATTGATAACAATTTAATTAAAAATGGTTGTGATTTTTTTCGCTTAACTGGATCTTTAAAAAAAGATGATATAGTATATAATTTAGAAATTAGTAATAATCATCATAAAAAAATAAAAATTGATAACAAAGAAATTAATAAAATGAGTGATTATATTTCTAAAATGAACATTATTATTTTCTATCCTGAAGATTTAGAAATTATTAAAGGTTCTCCAGCTATAAGACGTAATTTTTTGGATCTTGAATTAAGTCAATTATATAGTAATTATTATAATATTTTATCTGAATACAATCGGTTATTAAAAATGCGCAATGAAAGACTTAAAAATGATCAAACTAGTAATTATCAATATTTTCAAATCTTAACTGATTATTTAATTGAAAGAGCTATTATGATATATAAAATGCGTCAAAAAATAGTTACTAAAATAAATGAATATTGTCCTAAAATATACGAAGATTTAACTGGAAATAAAGGATTTAAAATTAAATATAAACCAAATATTAATTTTCCTTCTAATAAAGATATGAAAGATTATTTATTTAATTTATACCAAAAAAATTATCTTAAAGAATTAAAATTTGGTAAGACAATAATTGGTCCTCATTTAGACGATATTGAATTTTATTTAGGTGATATTAATTTAAAGCATTATGGCTCACAAGGTCAACAAAGAATTGCTATAATAGCTATTAAGTTAGCTGAAATTGAAATTTTTAAAAGTTATAAAAATGATACACCAATATTGTTATTAGATGATGTTTTTAGTGAATTAGATATTTCTAAGCGGAATAATTTAATTAAATATATTGATGGAAATTTACAGACAATAATAACAACAACTGATTTAGAAAGTTTTGATGATAATGATGATAATATTATAAAAAATTCTAAAATAATTAAAGTTGATAATGGAAAAATAATAGAAAAATAGAGGTGGAACATGGAAAAAAATAATGAACATTATGATGCTTCTGATATTCAAGTATTGGAAGGGTTAGAAGCAGTAAGAAAACGCCCTGGTATGTATATAGGAACCACTAGTGCTCGTGGTTTACATCATTTAGTTTGGGAGATAGTTGATAATGCTATTGATGAGGCATTAGCAGGTTTTTGTGATGATATAGAAATAATTATTAATCGTGATAATTCAGTAACTGTTAAAGATGATGGTCGTGGTATTCCTGTCGGAATTCATAAAAAAACCGGTTTATCTACTGTAGAAACTGTTTATACAGTTTTGCACGCTGGTGGAAAATTTGGTGGAGGTGGCTATAAAGTATCAGGTGGTTTACATGGCGTTGGAGCTAGTGTTGTTAATGCTTTAAGTAGTTGGGTTGAAGTTAAAGTTTACCAAGATAGTAAAGTCCATTTTATTCGTTTTGAAAATGGAGGAAAACCGGTTAATCAATTATCTGTTATTGATAATTGTTCCCCTGATCGAACTGGAACAACGGTAACTTTTAAACCTGATCCTGAAATTTTTACAGAAACAACGGAATTTGATTATGATGTTTTAAAAACAAGAGTAAGAGAATTAGCGTTTTTAAATCGTGGTTTAAGAATAATTTTATGTGATGATCGTGATGAAGTTGGTAAGAAAAAAGAAGAATTTGTCTATGAAGGTGGAATTAGTGAATATGTTGAGATGTTAAACAAAAATAAAACCCCAATTCATGATGAAATTATTCATTTATCTGGTGAACAAAATGATATTTCATTAGAAATAGCGCTACAATATAATACTGATTATAATTCTAGAATTTATTCTTTTACTAATAATATTAATACTCATGAAGGTGGAACACACGAAGATGGAGTAAAAAGGGCTTTAACTCGAATCATTAATAATTATGCTCGTTCTAGTAATTTATTAAAAGAAAAAGATGAATCATTAAGCGGTGAAGATGTTAAAGAAGGGTTAACAATGATTATTTCTTGTAAGCATCCTGATCCTCAATTTGAAGGTCAAACTAAAACGAAACTAGGTAATAGTGAAGTTAGAAAAATAGCTGATAATATTTTTAGTGAAGGATTTGAAAGATTTTTATTAGAAAATCCTGATGCTGCTAAAACAATTGTGGAAAAATGTATTGTTGCTTCTAATGCTAGAATGGCCGCTAAAAAAGCAAGGGAATTAACTCGGCGAAAAGGTGATTTAGATATAACTAATTTTTATGGAAAATTATCAGATTGTAAAAGTAAAGATAAAAGCGAATGTGAAATCTTTTTAGTCGAAGGTGATTCAGCTGGTGGGTCAGCTATTAAAGGACGAGACAGTATGACACAAGCGATATTACCTCTTCGTGGAAAAATTTTAAATGTTGAAAAAGCAAGACTTGATAGAGCTTTATCTAATGAAGAAATTAGAACGATTATTACTGCTTTTGGTACTGGAATAGGTGAAGATTTTGATTTATCTAAATTACGTTATGATAAAATAATTATTATGACCGATGCCGATGTTGATGGTTCACATATTCGAGTATTGTTATTAACTTTGTTTTATCGTTTTTTTCGCCCCATTGTTGAAGCTGGACATGTTTATGCTGCTCAGCCACCATTATTTGTAATAAAACATGGAAAAACAATTAAATATGTTCTAAATGAAGAAGAACGTGATGAATATTTAGCTACCTTGAGTCCTAATACTAAATATGATATTTCACGTATGAAAGGTTTAGGAGAAATGGATGCCGAAGAATTAAATGAAACTACTATGGATATTAATAAACGTATTTTAAGACAAATAACAGTTGACGATGCTGTTGCTGCTGATGAAGTGTTTTCTAAATTAATGGGTGAAGAAGTCGAACCACGTCGCGAATTTATTGAGACTAATGCTACTTATGCAGTTAATTTAGATGTTTAGGAGGTGTTGATATGGATAAATTAGAAAAAAATAATATTGTAAAAGAAGTTCAAGATTCTTTTTTGGATTATTCAATGAGTGTTATTATTTCAAGAGCACTTCCTGATCTTAGGGATGGTTTAAAACCAGTTCATCGACGTATTTTATATTCAATGTATGTTTCTGGTTATACTCCTGATAAACCACATAAGAAAAGTGCCCGCATTGTTGGTGATGTAATGGGTAAATATCATCCTCATGGTGATTCAAGCATTTATGAGGCTATGGTAAGAATGGCTCAAGATTTTTCATATCGCTATATGTTAGTAGATGGTCATGGTAACTTTGGTAATATCGAAGGTTATGGTGCTGCAGCTATGCGTTATACCGAGTCACGCTTATCTAAAATTTCGTTAGAACTTTTAAGAAATATTAATAAAGATACTGTTGATTTTGAACCAAATTTTGATGAAACGGAAAAAGAGCCAGTTGTATTACCATCAAGATTTCCTAATATTTTAGTTAATGGTACAACTGGTATTGCTGTTGGAATGGCTACTAATATTCCACCACATAATTTAAAAGAAGTAATTGATGGATGTATTGCCTATATTGATAATCCTGATATTGATTTAGATGGATTGATGCAATATATTAAAGGACCAGATTTTCCAACTGGGGCAATAATTTTAGGTAATAGTGGTATTAGAAAAGCCTATGAGACTGGTAGAGGGGTTATTACCATTAGAAGTAGGGCTAGTATCGAAGAAAAAAATGGTCGTCAATATATTATTATTGATGAAGTACCATATGGCGTTAATACTTTAGATTTAAAAAATAAGGTAGCTGAATTAGTACATAACAAAGTAATAGAAGGAATTTCTGATTATCATTCTGATTTAAAAAATGGTATTAAAATAACTATTACACTAAAAAAAGATGCTAATGCACAAGTTGTTTTAAATAAATTATATAAGCATACTTCTTTTCAAACTTCATATGGAATTATGTTTTTGATGTTGGATCAAGGGGTTCCTAAAACTTTAGGACTAAAAGATATTATTGTTAAATATATTGATTACCAAAAAGAAATAATTATAAGAAGAACCAAATTTGATTTAAAAAATGCGGAAAAAAGGGTTCATATTTTAGAAGGTTTGAAAATTGCTTTAGATAGCATTGATGAAGTTATTAAACTTATTAAAGCATCAAAATCTGATGAAAAAGCCCGTGAAGGATTAATAGAAAAGTTTGGGTTAACTGAAACTCAAGCTAATGCTATTTTAGAAATGAAATTACGTCGTTTAACAGGATTAGAACGTGAAAAAATTGAAAATGAATTAGCTGAATTATTAAAGTTAATTGAAGAGTTGAAAAATATTTTAAGTAGTGAAGCTAACATATTAGATGTTATTAAAAAAGAATTAATTGAAATTAGAGATAAGTATGCTGATGAGCGTCGTACTAATATAGACATGACAGCTATTGAATATATCGAAGATGAATCATTGATACCTGTGGAAAATGTTGTGATATCTTTAACTGATAAAGGTTATATTAAAAGAATGAATAGTGAAAATTATCGTACGCAAAATCGTGGTGGTGTTGG
The DNA here is from genome assembly GCA_944368805.1 of uncultured Bacilli bacterium. GTDB lineage: Bacteria > Bacillota_I > Bacilli_A > RF39 > UBA660 > CALVXC01. The sequence continues at coordinate 1,386 of CALVXC010000006.1, read as the reverse complement.
AATAAAAGGAATGACAACTAATGAAGAGGATTATGTTGAAAATTTAATTTCCATGACAACGCATGATTATATAATGTTTTTTACTAATCATGGAAAAGTATATCGCATGAAAGGTTATAAGATTCCATTATTTAATCGTCAATCTAAAGGTTTACCAATTATTAATTTATTACCGTTAGAAAAAGATGAGAAAGTTAAATCGATGTTAAAAGTAAGCAAAAATGATGATTTTAAATATATTGTATTTTGTACACAAAATGGTTTAGTTAAGAAAACTAATTTAAAAGAATTTGAAAACATAAGAGTTAGTGGTAAAATTGCAATTAATCTAAAGGAAAATGATGAGTTATTAACTGTTAAGAAAACTACTGGTTCAAATGAAATTTTAATTGCTTCATCAAACGGTCGTATGATTCGTTTTAATGAAAATGAAATAAGAATTATGGGAAGAACTGCGACAGGAGTTAAAGGAATTGATATTGGTGATGGTATATGTGTTGGTTGTGAAATAGCTAACGATAATCAACAAGTATTGGTAGTTACTGAAAATGGCTATGGTAAAAAAACAGATTTAAGTGAATATCGTATTACACATCGTGGTAGTAAAGGTGTAAAAGCGTTAAATGTTACTGAAAAAAATGGTAATATAGTTGCATTTAAATGTGTAACAGGCTTAGAAGATTTAATGATTATTACTGATAGTGGAATTATTATTAGATTACCTTTAGAGCAAGTATCATCAACTGGGCGTGTTGCTCAAGGTGTTAAGCTTATTAATTTAAAAAATGATCAAAAAGTTAGTACAATAGCTGTTATGGAAAAAGAAAATGTATCAGAAATAGAAGAAAGCTAATGTTTCACGTGAAACATTAGCTTTTATAAACGTAATTGTATTGAAAAAACACATATTTAAATATTTTAAACCATTTTAATGTGTATTAAAATTATAAGAAAATAAATATTTCACATGAAATATTGAAAAAATCAATATAAAAGAAAAGTAAATAATAAATATATAACAAAAATTAAAGTAATGAATGTTTCACGTGAAACATCAAAATACAATAAAATAAAATAAGATAAAAGAATATAATAAATAAAAAAACATATATATTTCGCGTAAAAAAAGATAAAAAATGTATGTTTCACGTGAAACATTTAATTATAAAGGATAAATAAATAGATAGAATAATAATGAGATAGAATTAAAAATATATATGTTCCACGTGAAACATCAAAAGAAAACAAAATAAAATAAGATAAAAGAATATAACAAATAAAAAAACATATATTTCGCGTAAAAAAAATTAAAAATGTATGTTTCACGTGAAACATTTAATTATAAAGGATAAATAAATAGATAGAATAATAATGAGATAGAATTAA